>NZ_SOFK01000028.1:0-489984 GCF_004402675.1 Cryobacterium sp. MDB2-A-1
GAGTCCGGTCGCGTACGAACCCGATCTTGCTATGTCCTTGAACACTCTCTCGCTCCGGCTGTCCGGGGTGGGGCGGCGGGAGGAGGCGGTGGCGCCGATCGTGGAAGCTGTGGAGATCGGGCGCCGGTGGACGAAGGTGAGTCCGGTCGCGTACGAACCCGATCTTGCCATGTCCTTGAACACTCTCTCGCTCCGGCTGTCCGGGGTGGGGCGGCTGGAGGAGGCGGTGGCGCCGATCGTGGAGGCGGTGGAGGTTTATCGCCGGTTGGCGAAGGTGAGTCCGGTCGCGGACGAACCCTACCTTGCCGGTTCATTGCACAATCTCTCGAACCAGCTGTCCGGGGTGGGGCGGCTGGAGGAGGCGGTGGCGCCGATCGTGGAAGCGGTGGGGATCTATCGCCGGTTGGCGAAGGTGAGTCCGGACGCCTACGAACCCGACCTTGCCATGTCCTTGAACACTCTCTCGAACCAGCTGTCCGGGGTGGGGCGGCTGGAGGAGGCGGTGGCGCCAATCGTGGAAGCGGTGGGGATCCGTCGCCGGTTGGCGGAGGTGAATCCGGCCGCGTACGAGCCTGCCCTTGCCGGTTCCTTGAACGATCTCTCGAAACAGCTGTCCGGGGTGGGGCGGCGGGAGCGGGCGGTGCCGCCGATCGTGGAAGCGGTGGGGATCCGTCGCCGGTTGGCGAAGGTGAATCCGGCCGCGTACGAGCCTGCCCTTGCCAGTTCCTTGAACAATCTCTCGATCCTGCTGTCCGGGGTGGGGCGGCGGGAGGAGGCGGTGGTGCCGATCGTGGAAGCAGTGGAGATCTATCGCCGGTTGGCGAAGGTAAGTCCTGTCGCGTGCGAACCCGATCTTGCCGGGTCCTTGAGCAATGTCTCGATCCTGCTGTCCGGGGTGGGGCGGCGGGAGGAGGCGGTGGCGCCGATCGTGGAAGCGGTGGAGATTTATCGCCGGTTGGCGAAGGTAAGTCCGGCCGCGTACGAACCCGACCTAGCCAGTTCCTTGCACACTCTCTCAATCCTGCTGCCCGGGGTGGGGCAGTGGGAGGAGGCGGTGGCGCCGATCGTGGAAGCGGTGGAGATTTATCGCCGGTTGGCGAAGGTCGATCCGGCCGCGTACGAACCCTACCTAGCCAGTTCCTTGCACACTCTCTCAATCCTGCTGTCCGGGGTGGGGCGGCGGGAGGAGGAGGCGGTGGCTGCCATGCAGGAGGCACAGGAAATCAGAAGGAGGTTTGAAACGGACAAGTTTTAGCTCCGGACGGTCCCCCTCGGGGCTGGGTGAAGGACCATGCCAAGATCACTTTTCAGTGCCAAGTTCAGGCGGTCATCAGATCACTGTCCAGCGTGCATTCAAGAGACAATACCCAGTCGATAGGGATTCACATCTGTCGCGAACATCGGTTAGTCGAGACCGAGCGGCGTCGAGTCTGTCCGGGGGTAAATCAGGGTTGACAGTTTGAGCCCGCTCGTGCGGGGACTAAAACCACACATCAAATATTGCCACTGATCAGCTGTTATCCAGTATTCACCATGGGGCTGGGTACGACAAAAGCCCCTCACCGTTTCGGTGAGAGGCTAGAAGTCTTCGGTCATGGTCAGGCTGCTACAGCCTGGTGTATGCCGGCAGGGTTTAGTAGCACTGCCAGGCGGCGGAGCTGCTCATCTCCCAGTGGGGGCGCGGTCGCGAGGTTGCGGGCGACCCATTCGGCGGTGGTGGTGGTTGCGGTGCTGGTGCTGCTGCTGCTCATGGTGTCTGGCTTTCGGTCCGGCTGTTCTCGAGCAAGAGCGAATTCGATCTTGCAAGAGGTGCATGCGCGGTTAAGATCTGGCAGAAACGCGTGCCGGATCACATGCCGTACGGATGCTCAACGCGGGACCGCGCATCGAGCCGACCGGCATTCGTCAAAACCCCAACGCGGACCATAGATCTGAGCAAGGAAATCTCTGATCGGGGGTCGATGACGATGAGCGACCGGTGCTCGACTGGGGGCTCCCAATCGACAGCAATTATCGGATGGACGATCACCAACCGTACGGAATTCTTAGACCATCCCAGGTTCGAGGCCACAAAGGCCTTGTCAGCGTAGATACGATCGAGGTTCTCGGAGCTCTCGGTTAGCGTGCTCCAGCCCGTTTCCTCCCTAGCCGTGACGAGCGCCCGTCCTTGGAAATCCTTTGCCAAGTCGCACGCGTATGCGAAGCGGACCTGTTTGAGCATTTCGCTCCAAGATATGCCTTCGAGCTTCGCCAGTGATTTACCGATCTTGCCGTAGCCACCGATGATCGACCCCAGAAGGACGGCCGGGCTCGACCCCAGCCACAGTTCCTGTCCGGTCGCTTCGCCGCATGCCCAGAACGCCGGCCCGTGCTGCTGATCGTTTCCCATGCATACTGCATGCGCGGTGGCTCAGTAGTAGACGCGCTGCCGTTGGAGCCCGGGTGATACCTCATGATCGGCAAGCCATGCGATCAGCCCGCCGAGCGCTACCCCCGGAGCCAGCACCTCATTCCGCTGCACGATCAACGTCAGCTGAGGGTCGCTGTGGACATTTACCTGTGGCCGTGTAGCCCCGCCAACCGTTCCGAGCCGCCACAAGTCCTCCGAGTCAGGTGGCCGGAATTCGCCGATTTCAACGGCGAGCCCAGCAGCCTGCGATCCCAGCGTCTGCGCGTACAAGTGGCCGTCCGCCGCAAATGGGTCCGCGACCTCCTGCACTACCAGGAATCGCCAATCGGGCCCGCTGCCGACCATGCGCACGAGGGCGTCCAGCATCACCCACGAAGTCATCGGCGCCCAACGGCTCAGATTGTTCATCCACTCAAGCGCCGGTATGGGTTCCTCCCAGGTCAGCAGATCGAGGCTAAGTGAGACGTCCGGGTCGCGCAGAGGCTGAGGCATACGGAGTTCATGCGCGGGGCATCGCGCTCCGAACTGTCCCGCGCATGTAGTTCGTATGAAACCCGAATACTCCGAGCTGATGGATGGCCCCGGCCACTGGCGAGTGACAACACTGAGTGGCACGGTTCACGAATTCAGGACTGAGCCAAGCCTCCACTGGCGCCGGACGCCTGCGCCTGGGTCTTTCGATGCCGCATACGACGGCCAGTGGGCACGGCTGCGCAGGCTCAGCCGCGTGGAGGTTGGGGCTCGTGTCTCGCTCGAGGTGAGCGATGGCTCCTATTTGTACGGCAACACCTGGCATAAGACGTCGACGGTCCTCTCCATTCAGCGCCTGCCGGGATATTGCGTCGGGTGCGGCCGCCGACGGCCACTGCTCCTGCCCTGCTGGCGCTGCACGGTCCAGCCGGACTGGTTCGAGGGTGACGACGGAGCTGACCCGCGCCGGATCGCACTCCGCCGGCGCATCGAACGCCGGCTAGGCCGCATCCGCTCGTGGCGACACAACACCTGGGCCGCGGTCAGAAAGGCCACCTACAACGCTCGAGACTGGCGGTGGTGGGTAGACGCCATCCGTCCGATAACCGCCGAGGACCTCGAGCCGTCCTACTGCGCCAATTGCCGGTATCTCTTGATCGGCGATACCTACCCAGCACTCTCGAGCTGCACGATGTGCCGGATCAGCCCAGGCTGGGCTTTCCGATCCCACACTTTTTCCGACAGCCCGAACAGATACCCGGACGCCGGCCGTCTACGCCGCCGCATCCGCTGGGTGGAGCTCATCGCCCGGCTCCGAGGTGTGCCGGCCACCCAGGCACGCTCGTAAGCCACCGGGCTATCAGTTGCCCGGGGCGTGGTACTGGTGGTACTTCGACTCGATCTCGGCGTGGGCCTCTTCTAGGGTGAGCTCGCCTCGTAGGATCCGCCTGCACCGGTCCATGTTGGCCGCGTTGGGCTCGTGGCCGGCAAGCTCGGCCGTCTTCTCGATCTCGACGAGGCGAGATTCGATCTCGCCTGAGGCCAGTGGGTGAGCGGTAGTCATGCCGACTTCCTGACGTATCGCTCTTCGCACTTGAAGCCGCCAGCCAAAAGCCGAGCTTGTGTATTCAATGCTTCTGTGACTCCGCCTCGCCGAGCTCGCCCCTGGACTGACGCGTGTAGATGTCGCGCAAGAAAATCTCGTTGCGGGTCATGTTGTATTTCGGGTCGCTGGCCTTGATGCTCATTCGGTGTTTCGTTGGCAGGCTCAGGGGGAAGTCCTACTCATTCGCTTAAAAACATCCGGTCGCGTGTCCGCACGGCGCAGAGAGACGTCTCCTACAGGTCAGAACAAGATTGGCTCAGGGAGCTGTTCACTCCGACTGCTCAACCTATTCTCATGGGAGGCCATCAGTGCCACATGGCAACATGCCGTCGGAGCACGGCATCAACGCTAGCGTGAGCGGTATGGAAAATCAGCCCTACAAGATCGTGGCAGACCCGAGCGACCCCGACTCCCGAGTCGTGGTCACAGAGCCGGGTGGGCGTGAACTGCACATCCATCGCGAGGACGCGGACCCCGAGCACCGGTTCATTGCGTACAGGCTCGCGGCGGGCTGGTTCGGCAATCTGCCCGCCGGATACCAGGCGGACTGAAGACGGTCCATCAGGTCGAAGAGTCCCCGCGACTCGGGCCCGGGTCTCGTGTCTCGTCGTGCGCCTAGGCGTCCGCGGGCCCAGTAGCGAGGTCGTGAATCCGGACGGTAAACGGAGTCCGGGTCGAATTTTCAAGGCTCTAGGGTTTGGCCTCGGGCGTTGTGCCTATGGAGCGGTATCGGCGCGGGCTGTGACTCCGGGATCAAACCGGGTTATCGATCGGTGACGGCGATAGGGCGGGCGACTAGCGCTGCGTCGCGGTGGGGGAGCAAAACTCTACGCGTGCCCGCGCCCTGGACACGCGGCATCTACGAGTTATGGGTCAGGCCCGGATTGCGGCCGGCGATCCGGTGACCGACGGCGGGCCGAGCAGACGTTTCCCTCTTCCGGTCGTCGAAGCATGCGGGGCGCCCTGTAGCCCCGACCGGTGCGCTGCATCGCCGGATCGCTGCGGCGTGTCGCGAAATCCTACTCGCCAGTTTGAGCCGTGCGCCGTACCCCGAGACATCCACTGCGATTGAATAAAGTGACCCCCATTTAGTCGATTTTGGGGGTCATGGGTGTGGCGCGGGCACGTCCCCCCTAGCGATTCGGGGTGTTTCGGTCGCGAATCGGGCTTGTCCATGAAATGACGCGTAGTAGTTGCAGACAGACGATGAGGAGCCTGTGCCTGAGTTTCGGCGGTCGCCGCGCGGCCGAACGCTTTGTGTCGGTCGTCGCAGCTAGGTTTGATTCGGGCGGAAGTTCGCTGCTGGTTTCGCAGATGGGGATGCGAATCTCCGCAGTGGCGGCCGCGCTCAGAGGAATCAGTTCCTTGAGTTCTGGAGCCCGCAGAGTTTGACGAACTCCCGCCCCAACCGCAAGGACACAAGGAGAACACACCGGATGACAGGCCTGACGCCAGCGTTCCGCTTCATAGACCTGTTTGCAGGTCTCGGTGGCTTCCATGTCGCGCTCGACGAACTCGGAGGCGAAGGCGTGTTTGCAGCCGAGTGGGAGCCGGGGCTGAACGCTCTCTACAAGCACAACTTCGGGGTCGCTCCCTGGCTCGATGTGAGCCAGCTCGATGATGACTTGATCATCGAACGGGTTCCGGAGCACGACGTGCTCACGGCGGGATTCCCCTGCCAGCCGTTTTCGAAGTCCGGCAAGCAGCAAGGGTTTGAGCACACTGAGCAGGGGCGACTGTTCTTTAAGGTGCACGACATCCTCCGGATAAAGAAGCCGCGCCGATTCATCCTCGAGAACGTCCCTAACATTCTCAGTCACGATGGCGGGAAGACACTTCGGACCATTCGCGAAAAGCTCGAAGAACTCGGTTATGCAGTCGACATCAACAGGCTGTCGCCGCACCAGTTCGGCATCCCGCAGGTGCGCGAACGTGCCTATTTCGTTGGATCACTAGATGGCCTCGAGGGATTCGAGTGGCCGACGGAGTTCGGGAAGCCCACGACGATTGACTCGGCGCTCCACCCGCAGACTGGAGCCGCTCGCGCCATCCCCGAGCAGACCTTGCGGGCGATCGACATGTGGAACGACTTCCTGCACCGCTCGCCGGAGGGGACAAAACTCCCATCGTTCCCGATCTGGGCGATGGAATTCCGCGCGACCTACCCGTACGAGCAGGCCACCCCGCCGCTGGCATGGGCTCGCGACTGCCCGCGTTCGCTTGACGGGTACTCCGGCTCGTTCGGATTCTCGCTTGATGATCTCAGCAGCCGCGAGCAGAGGCCCCTTATTCCGAGTCACTCCCGACGCGATGGCGACCTCGAGTTCCCTGCGTGGAAGCAAACCTTCATCCGCCAGAACCGGGAGTTCCACCGAGACAACCGGAAGTGGATCGAACCGTGGCTCGATAAGTGGCAGCCGTGGGAATTTCACTCTAGCTTTCAGAAGTTCGAGTGGAACGCGCAGGGTGGCAAGCGCGACATCGACGATTACATCCTCCAGGTACGGGCGTCTGGCATTCGTGTCAAGCGCCCGACTACCGCGCCGAGCCTGATCTCCATGACGCAAACACAGGTCCCCATCCTGGGTGCGAACATCTCCCGTACTAGCGCGCGGCGGTACATGACCCCGAAGGAATGCGCAGAGCTCCAGAGCCTGAGCAGTATCGATTTGCCAGCGAGCGACTTGGCAGCCTACAAGGCTCTCGGAAATGCGGTGAACGCGCGCGTAGTCCAGGCCATCGCCGAACCGTTGCTGGCTGACTTGGGGGCCGTGAGTAGCCCCTCGCGCCTGAGGGCGGCATAACCAGACGGACGACGCCACCTGTCTCATGGTGGAGAAGCTAGATTTAGGAGCGCAATGACTGACCCGACCGCGTCGGATTACCTCGTAGAGGCTGCCGACGAACTACCTGAAGAGGACTCGCGTGCGCAACTGCACGACCGCATCGCCGAACTCTTAGCAGAGCTCTCCGAGGCAGCGGATTCACCAGATGGTGTGCAGGCAGGCGCCGAGTTTTCCGCGAGCGATGTCAGTTTCGACGGCGATGCCTGGATGAACCGGGTGGCGGATATTCAAGGGTGGCTTCGGTTCAGCGATGACCTCCCAACAGCAGACCCGGCGGTGTTTGTAGCTAGCTTGGCCGCAGGCCTCGGGTTCGAGAACTCGGCGGAAGGCGTCGAGGTGTCCGAAGGTGTAAGGCGCCTGACCGAGGGTGCACTGGAGCGGCTGGGCGAGCGCGCCGAGTTCGCTGCTCGGCTCCAGCAAAGCTTCCTCGCGGACCTCGATGCCGATGGTGGCAGCAGGGCTTCGGCGACCGCGTCTTGGTCCGAGGCATGGGAGGGCGAGGAGGACACAAACGACATCGTGACGCCCGAGCCGGTGACGGCGAGAGCAGACGTGTGGCCGATCTCCCAGTTGGCGGGAAGGAAGCTGAACCTCGCCCCCTCCTACCAGCGCGGCGACGTGTGGCGCACTGGCGACCGGCAAGCACTCATCGAGTCCATCCTTCGCGGCATCCCGCTTCCATCGGTGATCCTGCTGCGCACCGGAGCATCCACGCCGCACGAAGTCGTCGACGGCAAGCAGCGACTTACAGCTATCTTGCGGTTCGTCGGCAAGCACCCCTTAGCAGTCGCGAAGGTCGCCGAAGCGGACGCACTGCACCCGGAGGCTGGACTCAGCGGCCTCTTCAGAGATGACTATCCGACATTTCGAGTGATGTGGCGAAAGGCCATGGGCTTCCCGTTGACAGCGAAGTTGGAGGACGAGTTCTACTTCCCGTTCAAGCTCCGCAACGACCCCAAAGGGCCTCTCGTCGGACCGGACCTTGAGCCGCTCCGCGGGAAGTACTTCACGCAGATCCGGGACAACATCATCAACGTCGCTGACGAGGGCGTGACCATCAGGGACCTGTTCGAGTCCGTGGTCGCGTACAAGGTGCCGGTGATCGAGTACACCAAGGCCTCCCAGCGCCAGATCCATGAGGTGTTCAAGCTCTATAACAAGCAGGGCATGCACCTCAATGCCGAGGAGATTCGCAACGCGATCTACCACGATGTCGAACTGACTCGGGCGATCCTCGTTGCGGCGGGCGACGCGAGTTCGCGCAACAGTATCGCCGAGGTCGCACCGTCCCTCGCTGGCGTGCCTGGGATTACCGACTTGGGCAAAACGCTGGCGGACTATGGTTTCGGCGAGGCGCGTTACCGCCGCACGAAGGTGCTTGGTTCGATCGTCGCCGTCCTCGTCAACGACACGCATGGCAAGCTGCTGCCCTCCACGGCGCGCCACACTGACCTCCTACTCGCACAAGTGCAAGAGCATGAGTCGCACCCACTGCGCGAACCCGCGCGCATCGCGGAACTCTTCGGCCTGATAGCGAAGGCAGCCGATATCCACGCATCGCACGACGAACTGTGGCCGGACAAATTCCGCGGTGGCGGCAAGACCTCCAAATGGCAGGACCTCCAGCTCGTCGGCTCCCTCGTCGGCATCGCGGTCGCCTCTGCTGGCAGTCCCGACGACATCGAGGAGCGCATCGAGGCATCTGCTGACGCTATCCGCGAAGCGGCTTTGAAAGAGTGGAAGCGCCCGAACAAGACCCAGACGCGAACACAATGGGACTTCATCGCGCGGATCGCACAGGGCGTGGTCGAGACACTGGGAGTCGACATCTCGGCGGCATCGGATGCGATACGCGCGCGCTTCGGTTCCTCCGGCGTCGAGTCTCTCCTCGGCTCGATCCTCCCAAAGGCTGATTAATGGTGGCGGCATGACTAGGGACGGGGTTGAGCGCATTTATCTCGATGTGCCGCCTTCGCAACGCGATTCGTGGTGGGAGCGCTATTCCGCCGAACTCACTGGGATATCGACGACTGCTCGATCGGCGCTCGAGGCCGACTGTGGCTACATCTTGGACCGAGGCATCTTTGGCTCGGGAAACCCGGGTGACGGTGGCTGGACCGGCCAGGTGCGTACTGGCCTAGTAATGGGTTCGGTTCAGTCGGGCAAGACCGCGTCGATGTTCGGCGTCAGCGCACTAGCGCTCGATCACGGTGTCGATGTCGTCGTCTTGCTCGCCGGCACACGACTGTCGCTGTGGCGTCAGACTTACGAGCGGTTGGCCGATCAACTGGACGCCGGAGAGGAGGGCACTGTGAAGGCGAATCGGCGCCTCCTATGCCCGGCGCCGGGCGTTGCGCTCTCCGGAGCGTCGGGTTCGCTCCAGGACACCTATCGGCTCTCCTCGGCGCAAGTCAGGAGAAAGCTCGGTAGCGGTCGGCCGCTTATCATGGTCGCCATGAAGCAGACAGATCACTTGTATGCGTTAGGGAGCACGTTGCGGAATAGCGTGTTTCCCGCGGTGCGGGAGCTCGGGCGTCCGGTGCATATGCTGGTGCTCGACGATGAGGCGGATGACGGTTCGGTACTTGACGCGGTCGTCGAGGCGGGCCACAACCCACTCTGGTCCGGCTACAAACAGATTCCACGCGCCATTGCAGATCTCTGGGATCCGCGGTCGGAAGATGCCCCAGAAGACCTGTTCACGACATACGTCGGCTACACTGCAACCCCGCAGGCGAATCTGCTCCAGGAAGATCACAACCCGCTGGCGCCACGCGATTTCGTCATCTCGCTGCGAACGCCGCTCGATATCGGTCAACCCGTCGACCCAACCCGCGCAGATGCACCGCGCTCGTCCACTTACCCCGAGCCGACCGGCCTCGACAACTTCTACACGGGCGGTGAGGTCTTTTACCGGCGCGGTGCTTCGGCACAGTTGTGTGTGAACCTCACCGGCCGGCCCGACGACGACCTCGGCGAGTCGATCCGAGCATTTCTCGTCGCTGGTGCGATCCGGCTGCATTGGGCAAGCGGCGCCCACGGTCCGTCGTCAATCTCTGGGTTGCTGTTCGAGAATGAATCCGCTGCGAAGGCAGCGTCACCGGACCCGCACTCGATGCTGTTCCACCCAGCGGCTGACATCGAGGAGCACTTCAGGGGTGCTGAAGACGTTCTGAGGTGGGCGGGCATGAGCGACCGCCCGGCAGCGCGAGACCTCCTCGAGTCCGGCGATGCGCGCCTGCCCGATGCGCTGATCGCGAGAATGGAGGGTGAACAGCCGCTGTGGGAAGCATGGATCGACCGCTACCGGCGCTCGTCGACCGAGCTCGGAAGGCAGTTCAACGTCATCACCCCCCGGACGATCCCGGATTGGCCAGTGGTCAGGCACCTCTTGGAGACGGAAATCATTCCAGGCACACGAGTTTCGGTGGTCAACAGCGACCCGAGCGCCGACGACCGCCCCGACTACAAGCCTTGGTTCGACGAAAAAGTCGGCAGTTGGCGCGCGGCGCGTGACCTGTCCACCATCTTCGTCTCTGGGAATGTTATGGCACGCGGGCTGACGCTCGAGGGGTTGACGACGGCGCTGTTTCGGCGTGGCGCGAGCCTGCCCTTCGCCGACACGCAGATCCAAATGCAGCGATGGTTCGGCTACCGCGGTAAATGCATCGAATTGTGCAGGCTGTTCGCGACCCGGCAGCAACTCGACCTGTTCCGCAGTTACCACGACATCGACGAAGCCATACGAATCGCGATCTCGGACGCTATGACAGGCGATGCTCCCTCGCCCGTGATGCTGCACGGACTCCAGTTTCTTGCCACGGGTAAGATCGCGAACCTGGCTCGTACCCCGCTATGCCCGAGTTCGAAGCCATTCGTGACGCTCATCAACAGCGGAAAGACAACGGACCCGAACGCGCAAGTGGTCGCTGACCTCTTCGCGTCGGGTATGTCGTCAGAACTGGCTGTCGGGCGGAGCACACGAGGACTCGCATTGGATCGAGAACTTTCGTTGGTCGAGGCCGCCGACCTGCTCCAAAGCCTCACCTACGACGGCTACGGGCCAGGGATGGAGAGCCGGCTTGCTGAACTCTGGTCCCAGGTGCAGGCGCGAGTCTCGGCCGTGCACCCACTCCCTGTCGAATCGCGGCTGTATCGCGCTCCAGAGCCGCTGGATGGCGAGGATCCGACCTCGGTGAGGCCCAACTGCCCGTATTCGATAGCGGCCTACCTACGGCTTTGGGATGCATGTCTGACAAGGCACGTCCGCGGGTTGTTCGTCATTGGTGCACCATCCGATCTATGGTCGATGGCCGACCTGCGAGACAAGCAGGCGCATCAGCCGACATTTTCAGTCGGCATCCGCTATGGCGCAGGCGATCCCATCAGTTCCGGACCGCTCGAAGCTCTCAAAGTACGGGCCACCACGAAGAGCGTGGGGACGCGCGGTGAACTCGAAAATGAGTGGGGTGCGAACAACCCCGCGGCCGAGCCGCTCGATTATCGAGGCGACGCGTTCTTCGACTACTACCAGCGCCATGAGAGGGTCCCGGTTCTTACAAGCGGGAGCCCGTGGCGTCCGCCTGGGTCACATGGCCAGATACTCTTTTACGTTAACCAGCTTCCAGGGCAGCCGTATCCGGCGGTTTCAGTTGGGGTATGCATCCCCGCCGGTGGTCCGGAGCAGTTCGCCGCCACGCGAGCTTCGGCACTTGTGGCGGCATGATCGAGGTTGTATCCCGATGACCAATTACGAATACGCCCTTGAATTAATCGCGAGTGTTCCGCGAGCCGAGGACGCGGGTATCCGCGATGTCAAGTGGATGACGGACGCCCACGTGGTCGGCGTGGCTAGGGACACCGACGGGCGCGTTGAGGTGTTCCTGAGGGGCACAGAACTGCACCCGTCTTCCGCTATCGTCCGAGATGTAATCGAGTTCCGCGTCGTGCACCGCGACGGGCAACCATCCTTCCAGGCCAACCGACTCCATTTTCCTGCACTGAGTCACTTTGACCAGGTGGCCGCCTTCATCTGTACCGAGCTTCTCCGTGGCGACGCCGACGCGTCGCTCCCGCGCGCTTTCACACAGACCGAGCCCATCATCGAACTCGCCATTGAACGTCTCATCCTCTCGAACCAGGCCATCCTCGGGCTCGCAGGTGAACTCCTGCTCATCGATGCCCTGTGTAGAAGCGCGCAGGACACTCAGGTGGCCGACATCATTGCCGGGTGGGACGGTTGGAAACGGTCTTCCCGCGACTTGGTTTTGGGCGTTACGGGCATCGAGGTCAAGACAACCACTGGCCCAACGTCCTCGCACTTCGTCGAAGGAGTCCACCAAGTTGAACTCGATGACGGCTTCGGTGGTGGCACTCCTGAGGATCGTCTCATCCTCGTCAGTATTGGCCTGGAACCGAATGCAGAGGGGGGCAATGCATTCACGATCCCACAGTTGGTAGATCGCATCCTCGCGCGCATGTTTGCGGCTGGCCTCCGGGATAGCGAGGCTGAGAAGTTCCTATTTCACGTCTCAGAGTACGGCGCGAACCTCGGAGGCGGCTACGACCACCACGTTCAGGCGTCGGACGTCGCATACGCGACCGGCTTCGTTACATCATTCTTCCGGGCATATGACATGTCTGATCCCAATATTGAAGTGCTGCGCAGGCAGGACATCGCGGCGCGCTCGCATACCGATATCGGGTCCGTGACGTTTCGCGTAGATCTGCCCGTGTCGGCGAGCGCGGATAACCCCATCAATGGGGCTAACCAGGTCGCCGAGGCGATCATCGGGTAGGCGGATCCATACGCCACGAAGATTCCTCGCCGACGACTTCGCCGGGTTGTTGGGGCGCCGCCAGCATGCCCGCTGTCGCGATTGCATTGTAGCGGGCCGCTGCTATTTGGATGGCTCGCGGATTGAGGCAGGATCGCGACGCGGAATGGCAGCCTCGCCTGCAGTGCCTCTCAGCGGTCGCGCTCCCTGCCGTACTGTGCGGCTAGACGCCGCCTTGACCAATGTGACCGGTGCTTCGAAACGTTGACTTCCCTACCCGCCGCAGCAGTCCGGGGCCGCTTTAGCCTCGAAAACGTCCGAGGTGAAAGCGCCGCACGACGCCGAACACAACCTTCGCGCGGCGAGCCTGCCTGCTCAATGGGTCTGTGCATCAGCCCCGATTCGAGGCGTTCCAGGCGCGCGAAGCGTTTGCTACGCGAGGGGCAGGTTTGTAAGCCGTGTCGGTGGAGGTCACGCGAATGCTCTCCGCGAGGGAAGCGGAGTCGCTAGTCGACTACTGACGCCCGACCTCCTGGTCGACTATGCAGAGGCCAGGCATCGCTAGCGTTTCGGGGTCCACCCTGCTACTCAATGGCACGACCATGGAGTCGGCAAGAGCGATTGACACGGCGCCGATTATCCTAAATTTAGAACGATGACAGAGTCACGGCGAGAGTGCGCCGAGGCCCAGTTCGGCAAAAAGCGTAAATACATGCCTTTCAATTCCGAGGGCCAACGCGTCGTTCCGGTTGGCCGCACCTCGAGTGTGGACGTCCGACTCCTCGAGCACGAAAAACGTGAGGTATTCCTGCATCGGTTCGGCTTTTGTATTGGTTGATGATTCCCATTTGCCCCCATCTGGTTCGTCTGAACCTACGGCCCACCTAGGACGGACGCTGGGAGCCAAAGTGACCAGGTGCTCGCGCCCGTGGAGAGGAGTAAGCCGAAACCCGCCCACACGAGGTCTCCGCGTGCGGACTCAAAAACGAGTCGGAGTAGCCTCTGCGCTTCCAAGGCCGGCAGAAAAGCAAAGTTGCCCATACTCGGACGGACCAACCCTCTTGCGTCATACCGAGCGGTGTATCGTCGATGAATCTCCGCACTGACGACTGAAGATCGTTCTTCATCTAGTGTCCGTGCCTTCATTTCGGCGGTCTCCTCCGAAGCGAGACGTTGCATGTCCTCTATCCGCACAGCTTCCGCTGAGAGCCGTGTATGGGCTGAGGCAAAAGCGCTCACTAGGCCGCCCGCGGTCAGCAAGAAACCAAACACTGTCATCGCCGAAACAATCCATCGCATATCCACATCAACGAGGCTAAGGTCTGCCCGGCGTCGTCAAAAACGTACCTTCCCCATCGGGGGAGACCTGACCGCGCAGGATCAAGCCGTTGTTCGATCACTTAGCCAGGCGGGCGACGCAGCGAAAATAGAAGCCACCCGGGCGATCGCTGACGCCGCCGTTGAACTAATGACCGACGGTCTGACTCCCCAGAGCCTCTCGGTATGCGCGGCCTCAATGGCTCACGATCGGGGTGTGCCCAGGCGTACCCGCGACGTAATCTTTCCTCATGGACGAGCTCACCGATCTCGACCGGCCCAACTGTCCGGCGTGCCTGATTCGCTGTGTGGTCGCTGGGACGACACGGCATCCTTTTTGGGTTTGCCCGTCGTGCAGGACGGCGGTGCTCGCAAACGGTTGAATCAGTTCTCATTCTGTTTACGGCAGTAGTGATTTAGGCTCGGGCAAGCGCAGGCCGACTCGTTCCTAAAGCAAGGAGTCCAGATACCGAAGCCGGATTTCTATGCCCGCGACATAGAACATCGAACATCGGTACAGGCGAATGCCATGCCTGTCTATGTCCGCGACCGGAGCCAGGGCGGCGGAGGGCGCTGTCGCTGACACTGGCGCGGGCCGATTGATCGGAGGCTGGGGTGCCGCCGCTAGCCGGCCCTATCCATCCCTGCGTCGATCTTCGGAATGACAGCGAGGAGTCGGGCGCCTGCGTCCGCGATGATGCCGCCGAGCTCCGGCTCGTAGCCGGAGTGCACAGCGAAACGCACGACACCCTAGGTGACCACAGCATCTGCGAGTCTCAAGATCTTCGTGATCGCTGTCGGGTCCGGCATCGTTGCGGTCTCAAGTGCGCTATCCGCGGAATCGGAGGGAGGCACAGCTATCTTCAATGCGACCAACGGCCAGCGCTTGCCGTGTGCAGACCCAGCGGAAGTCCTCCACATCCGCTCCACCTCAGCTGGATCAGGATGCCACCCTGCTTGTTGCCATGCTTAGCCGCCGCGGCCGAGGCCTTCTTCACCACGTCCATGTAACCCTTAAACTGCCCAATCTCCTTCTCGTTCGTCCCGTTGGCGACCCTTGCTAGCAATTGGGCTCGCCTATCGGTCATTCGCTGCTTCTCTTCGAGAGGGAGTGCCTTGCGTTCCTCATTGATGTCATCGAGGACTAAGTTGAGGTGTCGCAAGGCTGTCGAGCGAGCGTCAGTGGCGTCCATCATCCACACTGACTGCGACGCTGACTCGACTGCCGCCCGTGCGAGAGCTTGCACTGGGCGAAGCCTGTGGACCACGATTGCGTCGGGATGGAACTTCATGGGCGCGGTGGCATCGGCCCAGAACTCCAAATGCTCAAGCCCGGCGCTGAGATAGTCTCGCGCCCACTCGGACGCAGGTTCCCAGGGGTAAAGCCTGTCGACTTGCGCGAACGCGGACCCGGGAAGAGGCGCTCCGACGGAATCGAGAACGTCACGCATGATCCGCGCGCTGTGAGCCACCTCGACCCACGGCATGGAAGTTACACGGTCAATCTTGTAGCGCTCCACGAGTCTCCTCTTTCGAACGAAAGTCTCGCATCGACCACCGTGGCTCGTGTTCTGTTGAGGTGTTGGCCGTGACGGTGGGCGGGCGCGAGGAGTCGTCTTGCCAACCTTGGGGTCTTTAGGCGTCGCCGACACACAACGCAGGCGCTGTCTTCGGACATCCTGAAGCCACACCGAAGACAGCGCCTGTCGCGGTTCGTAAGTCAGTCTTTGTGGGCCGGTTCCGGCTCCGTGCGGGATTCGCTTTTCGGGCTGTAGGACTCTTTCGAAATCTTGCTGAAGAAGGCAGGGTTCAGATCTCGAGGCGGCCTGGTCGGCGTTACTTGCGCAAGAGGGCTGGTCGTTGATTCGTCGTCGCTCATTTCACCTCCCCGTATGCGCTCGTGGATGTAGGTGCAGGGGAACTGTGAGTGAACTGGGGACTAGGAATGCCGGCAACCCGGAGCCCTGTGAACGCGACCGATAGCGCCAAGAAGGAAAACCCGGCCAGAACCCAGCGGCGGCGTCTACGTAGCGCAACTTCATCCAAATTGTGCACGTGGAGCTTGTGCTTCAGAAGGTTCCACTCCGTCGTGCGCGGACCGAAGTTGTACATGACGTCGACCATCGGGCCGATATTCAATTCATCGCCGCGACGCGGCCACATGGCGACGAGACCGCAAAGAGCGGCGAGAATTGTCATACTTACCGACGCGATCAACCAACTGCTTGTTGAGGCGTCCAATTGGAAGCCTGCACCGATACTCGCGGCTCCAATGAGGATCGCAGCCCGGGAATTGGAGGCTGACATTCTCGAAGAATATGACGCGCGCTGACGATCCAATTCGGCACCAAGCAGCTGCAGCTCGCCGGCGTGCCCAGCCAGCTGAGTTTCAAGTTCTGCGTCCACGAATACAGGCTAGCGCTGGCCGCCGACATGGGGATCGCGCAGCTCTGCGGCTAGCTGATCGCAAGTGTCCACGCCGGCGACCACTGCAGCGACCATTCTCTTGCGGATCTTGATGATCTCCTCGGCTGTCGTGTCGATTCCGGCGTCTGGATCGATGACCTCGGCCTCGGCAGCAACGCCGGCCGTGAGTAATGCGATCACGTCATGGGCGGCCATTCGAAGGGTGCGGAATGCCATGTCTGGATCGCGGTGACGGCGCTTCGGGCTGGTCGGTTCCGCAGCCGCAGGTGTCATGTTTTCGGTGACGGCTTCGATGTGATTGTGGGCTGGTCGGAACCATGAGTTGAGGCTATCGAGGTCAGCGAAGCCATATTCCGTTTGTTCAAATTCACCATCGAGGCGGCGCTCGGTTACAAGGATTGTCAACATGCTCATTACATGCGCGGTACGCCACTCTGCCCGAGGCACGACCGGTCGACCGATAGATCGTCTATTTTGGCGCTGATGGTAACGCGGGCAACCTCTCTGTACTCAAACTGGACCCGCACGAGCAGACATGACAAAACCATCCTTGGTTGTGGAATGATCGCAGTGAAGACTCGATGGCCGCAGGCCGAGGACCGCGATAGCGGGCAGGGCGGCTGATTGGCTGGCTGGCTGTGTTGGAGCGGGGGAGCCGGGCTGAGGGCGAGGAGACGCGAAGGAGCCGGGCTCAGGGCGGAGAATCGGAGTCGCCGAGTTGAGGGAAAATGGTGAGAACTGGAACCTCGCCACTGCGCGTCCGCGACCGAAACCCGGCGCGCTAAACGTAGTGAATCCGGCCGTCGTAATCCGGTGTCGCCCGCCCGCTGTCACGATGCGCAGGATGCGGGCCGCCCCGATGGCCGGGACGTAACTCATCGTGTCCGACAGTGCACTTGCACGTCGGCCGTCCGCATTTCTTCATTGCGCCCCAGACCCTTCGAGGGTGCCCGCGTCGTCGGCGCTGGCGAGTAGTACCGGCAGGTCAGTCGGTGATGCGTCAGTTGCCAGCGCGAACTCACGCGGTGCGAGGCTCGGCAGACGTGCGGAACGAGATCCGCGGCCAACCTCGACGGCGAGCGTTGCGGGCGCCTTGCCATTTCTTCTGACGGCTGAGCATACGCGGAGCGCACGACACCGGGCTTTGACTAGGGGGCGGACGGGCTGAATGCCAGGTGGGCGCTCACGCAGAGTGAGTACTGTGCCTGCTCCGACCAGCGTCGACTCAGGTCGCGGTTCGGGCCGGGGCTCTGTCGTGGCAGAAGGCGGGAAGGATTTCTGCGTTGCAGTCGAGAAAGTATTGCAGAGCCGTGGATAAGAAAGAGTCCCAAAACCTGCGCGTCGTGGGCGATGCCCGGGTGCTCCCCAGACCGGGCGAGTTATTTTTGCGGCCGTCGAGTATCCCATGCCCTTTCAGGCTTGGAGGTCGTGCGCTCGGAACGGGGATTCGTGCATAAGCGCCCAGCTGCTCGTGCTGGATGAGCGGGGATGTGGGTGCATCGGACGCTCGTTTCGGGGCGGCCGACTCCTTCGCGTGATCTCGAGTGTGCGGGGCGCGGGCCCGGCGCTGGATAGGTTTGAATTCTGGTCCCGACGTGCAGCCGCGGGGAGTGCGCACGCCGCCACCGCCGACGGTTTCAGAGGCGTCGATGCAGTCATCTGATTGCTCTCCGTTGAGCGACGGTGGCGCCGCCGCATGCGTGTTGTTCAACGGCTGGCCTCGCTATCTCCACGACGCCCCTCGCATCATGATGCGGAACAAGAGTTTCGTGCGCGCCTCCCGGCGCACCTGTAGCCGTCGCCTGGAATTCCGATCACGAAATCCCCAAAGCAAGCTCAGCCGTTCGCCCGCGCGAACTCGCTATAAGGATTTCGTGCAGCCGGCGCCGTGTTCTTGCTGACCGAGTCGGCCGGAGCCAATTGCAGATGGTCTTGGGTGGTCGGCGGTACTCACGTCCACATGGGGAGATGTCCATCGCGCATGCGGTTGCCGGCGTCGTTCGTCGCGTTTCTGCTGGTCCGAACGTGCCCGTCCGCGGCCACTAGGCGCACCGGCCCGGGGCCGGAGCGTCACAACCGCCCGTGCACAGACTTCTATGGTCCGCGTTCTGGACCGCTCGACTACTGATGCGTCACCCGTCCGTGCGGGGCAAGCGTCGGAATACCGACGGCGGTAGTCCGGCTGGATCCAACATCTGCTGAGGCCGCTCGACCTCGCTGGTTGGATTGCCGATGAGCACGGGGATCTTGCGGCTGATATCGCGCTCCGATCGGCAAGCCGCCGATGGCCTTGTGCGCCCGTCTTCGCCCTTGGGCGAGCCTCGGGGTATGCGTGCATGCCGAGCCTCTGAGGCAGCTCACAGCTCGCTCACGGTCGAGCTGAAGGCTATTTCCTGGCCCTTCGTCGGCTTTGCGGCCCAGACTCGACAGCCGTCGCCGGGATCGTCCCCCACCGATCGGCAATGACGGCAGACCGCCCGGCGCCGATTCTGCAGCGAGCGGATCCGCACCGCCGCGTTGATCGTCGCGTAGCTGCGGGCGACGTGAACGGGCCAAGCGCAGAAATTAGCTGACGTGGCGCGGCCCTCTGTCTTACGAAGCCGATCAAAGTGCACGAGAGTAGATGCGGGGCCGATTCACCGGGCCTAGTGTCTTCTCTTTGCCAACGCGCTGTGCGCCCGACTGACGCGTTAGGGGCGGCGGACGCACCCGACTATCGGATGCAGAGCAAATCGCTCTCAGCAAGCTCACAGGGCCGCTGAGGGCACAGTGAGCACATCAGAGGGTCTGCCCATGATCGATTTGACTGGCGCGCTACCCGGCGCTAGCTTGCGACGCAGGTCTTCTCGGTTGATCCGGCGGAATTCTCTATCAAGCCGGGTGAGAATTGCCCTCATGAGTGACAAATCCTCAAGATTACCAACATTACCAGAAGATTACCAGCGACTGGTAATCTTCAGTCCCCAATGTTTAGAAGGGCTGCAGAGCCCTTCTTCTTACTTATTACCAAATTACCAGTTTAAACAGATACATACATACAAGGGAAGAGAGAGGGAGGTATCTCACAGGGGTCTCTCTCTATGTCTCTCTTATATCTACTAGTAGTACCTCGCCAAACTGGTAATCTGGTAATTTTGCCTCAAATTTGCGGTCTGATCAGGTAAAAATAGATTACCAGATGCTGGTAATGTGCTGGTAACGCTGGTAATGTTCTGGCGCTTCGAAGCATTCCGGCGGCGTTTCCGCTCTAGTCGTGTCGGTCCGGAATGCGTTTGTACCAGCAGGTCATCACAAATCGGGTCTGTCACACGCGAACGGCACAAATCGTTTTCGTGTCGGTCAACCGGGACAAGCCGCGTTTTGTGCGGGTTGGCTAGCGCGATTTTCGAAAGTGTGCGCGCTGAGCGGCACAGATTGCGTGACATTCAGCGGCTCAAAATCTGTGACAGTTGAATGGCACGGATCTTCCGACGAGCGTAAGCGACAGGTGCTGAAACGCATGAGCGCAGCGTTCCACTGTCCCGTAGGGACGCAGGGTTACCTGCGCACGTTTTGGCGACGGATCGGCCGTGCGCGGGCAACTGCTCGGGTGCCGCACCGGCACGCAGACGACAGGCTGAGCCCGGCTGGCCGGAGTGCAGGTGTTGGCGATGAAATCGGGCGGAGTGGCTCTGAATCGGGTCCTGTCAGGCGTCACCGGTGCCTTGGCGAGACCCTTAAAGCGACGCCGATTGTTCGTCAGATCTCGGGCTAGAAATCGTCGTCATCTCCGTCGTTACTGATGGCGCTGCGCTCTTGATCGTATGCATCGTCTTCTGGCCCGGCGGCTTCGGGCGGCGCCTCTGCCCCGATTCGCGTCGATCCAGGAAGTACATCCGCGCTGAAGTTCTGCCAGGGGTCGGCCAGGCATTCGGTCGCCTCGGTCTGCCGCCACAAGCCCCTCAGGAGCAGGATCGTCGTTTCCAGCGACCGTCCGTCGGAGCGAGAGACGTCCACGAGTTCCTGTGTTGCCACACTCAGTCGCTCGCTCGCGGCAACACCCGCAGCGACAACCTTCTTACGGTTGTTAGCGTGCGCGATGACAAGGCCCATCGCATCCAGCCGTGCATACTCCTTCGTCACAGTGCCCGCCGATGCGTGAACCTCACCGCCGCCCCAACTCCGTTGTGCGGGAAGTATCGTTCCGGCGGCGAGGTGCCCCAAGAGGATTTCGATCCCTATGTCCTCATGTACGGACATGCGATGGTCTGATGCGGTATTCATTGGACTCTCTTGAAGCGAAGATAAGTGCGATGTCGGTTGCATGCGCGGCGGCTCTGATTCTGAAGAGACGTGCTCGCGTCACCCGATTTGGGTCAGCGCGATGAACGTGGTGGTCAGGTCCGAATTGTGCTGGCACCTCTGGAAAAGCAGATCGTAGGTGGTTGAAATGTCACGTGCGTTGGCCGTTGTGGGGTGCACGGTGAAAACTCGATCCACCGATAGGGTTGGGCATCTAGCGGCGCGTTAAACCTAGAATGCCTTTCTTGTCAGGTAAAATTGTACTCGGGGTCTATGGGATCAATGCTTTCCTTGCGACGGTGAAACGGATGTTTCCGCGCCGATCATCGTCGGGCAGCGGTTACGGCGGGGCGCGTGCGGGTCGCCGCGCGGAGCGGCTCGGATGGTTCGCGACGCCCTCGCCACCAACGCCTCAACGGCATGGCCTCCGCCCGAGTGCTGCTCCGGGCCGATTCCGCGTTCTACGGTTACGCCACGATGAGCGCAGCGATCCTGCGGGCGCGGCCCTGTCTGTCACGGCCCGGATACATCCTGCCGTGAAACGCGCGATCACGGCCATTCCCGATACCGCCTGGGAGGCCATTGAGTACACCAACGCCATCTACGACGAGGCCACGAAAGCCTGGATCAGCACGGCCGAAGTCGCCGAAATACCGTTCACCGCTTTCACGTCCCGGAAGAAGAGTGAGCACATCATTGGCCGCCTCGTTGTGCGTCGAATCCCGGAACTGAACAAGAAAGACCTCGAGCACCCCACTCTCTTCGACACGCACCGCTTCCACGCGTTCTTCACCACCAGTGACCTGCCCACGGTCGCCGCGGAGAAAACCCACCGGGCTCACGCGGTGATCGATCTCGTGAACGCGGACTTGAAGAACAGCGCCCTCGCGCACCTGCCCTCTGGCGTGTTCACCGCGATCGCCGCCTGGCTGGTCCTGGCCGTGATGGCCTTCAACCTCACCCGCGCCGCGGCGACCATCGCGGGCGCCGGCCTGGACAAAGCAACCACGGCCACCATCCGCCGGGAACCCGTCACCGTCCCAGCCAGGATCGCCTCATCCGCCAGACGCATCACGCTCCACCTGCCCGAGCAATGGCCATGGGAAACCGCGTGGACCGCCCTGTTCCGCCACAGCACCGAGCGCCCCCGACCCGCGCCCAGCTGACGACCAAACCCCCGACCCAAACGATCAGGACCACGAGTGGAACACCACGGGCAGCGAGGCCCCGCACTCAATCGCGCCCGACAACCCTGACCCGGGTCGAATCAGAAGCCGACTCGAGCCCCAGCCCGATCGGTGGATCGAGGCTTAGAGTGACTCGACGACCGCGCGCTCAGTGGCGAGGCGGGCCCGTTCGGCGACGGCGACGCGCAGACGGGGCGGCTCAGCGGCCAACGCCTCCGCTCGACCATCGACGCGAGCTGCTCGACTGTGTACTGGATGCCCTTCGGACCGCTCAAAGCATCCCCCGTCTGCCCGTCCCGCGCACCGCCCCGACGCGGGGCCGGCGGCTGTGGAGTTGGGAAAATTCCAATGCGTTCTGAAACTGGTGCGGGTCTCCGATGTGTTGTCACCCTTTCTGGGGCAATCGACGATGCACTGTAATTGCACACTTAGTCGATAGGGCAACCTGCCGCGCCGATAGCATTCAAAGAAGGCATCGAAGACTCCTGAGGTGCCGTCATCCGTAAGGAGAACAATGTCTGAGTCCGTGATTGTCGAAGATGCTCCCCTTATCAAAAAGCCAGCGCTCCTGCCCTGCTACATCGTGGTGGACACCTCCTCATCGATGCGGGACGGCCCCGCGGGAAAGCGCCTCATTGACATCGCCAATGAGATCATTCCCGCGATTGTCGACGAGATCGAACGCACTCCCACCGTGCGGGACAAGATTCGACTCTGCCTGATCGAGTTCGCCAGCGAAGCCAGAACCGTTGTTCCGCTCGGGGATAAGCAGGACTTCATCCCGACTCCCGTGCTGCAGGCGAATGGGGCGACGAATTACACCAAGGTCTTCCAGCTTTTGCGGCACGAACTGGATCTGGGTTATCAATCCCTGAAATCGGACGACGTCGACGTCTATCGGCCGCTCGTATTCTTCGTTACCGACGGTGAACCCAACGACAATGACGAAGCGGCTCGAGACGCAGCGTTTAACGACCTCATCGATGACAATTTCGTCGCCCACCCGACAATCGTCGCATTCGGCGTAGCGGAAGCATCCGCTACGACGCTTGACCGCTACGTCACAAAGAAACATGGCGCGCTCATCGTCGCGAAGTCAGGCGTCGATGCCGGCGCGGCGCTGGCTGCGATCATCAAACCGCTGGTCAGCACCATTATCGGCACGGCGGTGGGCAAGTCTGGTGATGACGAGGGCGACGAAGAAATCACGATCGACCTGGACGGCATCGACTCCGATCTTTTCGACGTCAAGGTCTACGACTAACCGATATGAAGCACCTGATCAGGCTCTTGTGGCCGTTCGGGCTGTTCGGCAGACAGCGGTCGCGGCGCCATCTCGGCGCCGACGCGGCTCCAACGATTGCGAACACGAGGCCAGGTCAACCCATGAGTCACTCCGTCGATTCCTACCCGCTTGATGAGCCCGTGCCGGTGATGGGAGCGGCGTCACAATCCGGGACCTCCTCACTGACCGTGAGCCCGTTTGACGTGGCGAACGTCGGCGCCGATCCAGGCGCCGATCGCACTGGCGCGGTGGAGGGGGCCACGCCTGAAGACGTCTCGGTCACATCGGCCGAAGCGGCCGAAGCGGCCGAACCACAGGAAGCGGAGCCAGCGGCTGTCGTACCTCCGCTGGTCGCGCCGCGGGTCCCGGTCGGAAATGTGCCCGCAATCGAACCGATCGCGTCGGGCGCGTTTCCCCCGGGTCGGTGGGTGAAGCCCGGGCCATTCGTCGCAGTCCCGGTAGCCGACGGCCCGAACGCCGGCTCTGCCGTCATCGGCACCGCGGGTTCCCTGCTGGAGGTGATGGCCAGACTGGCCATGCCGACCCCCGGAGGACACCGGCCGGCCATCGTGGTCGATCGCATCGATTCCGGGGCGCTCGCGATCGGCGCCGTGTCGCTGCGGGGGGCGGCGCATTACGACGGTGGCCGTGTGCGCCAGGACAGTTACTCCGTCGGCGAATCCCGGGACGGGGCCTGGTTCATCGCAACGATCGCCGATGGGGTCTCCCAGGGGGCACTCTCCCAGATTGGTGCTGACGCGGCAGCGCAGACCGGGGTCAGCCAGGTTCAGGCTGAACTCGCGCGTTCGGGATTTGACGACGCGGACTGGCAATCCGTCGCCGTCAAGGTGCGGGATGCCGTTCGCGCGCGGGCCGAGGCCGTGTTGGCCGGCTCGATCAGCAACCCGCGCGGGGAACCCATGGACGTCGCCGGGGTGTCGGATCGGCAGTATGCCGTACAGCTCGGAACGACAGCAGAATTCATCGTCGTTGCCAATCGCGCCGACATCGACGGCGCGCACCGTTATGTCCGAGTCGTCGTCGCCGGTGACGGCTCCAGTCTCATCCTCGACCCGTCCAAGGGCTGGCAGGTACTCAGCCTGGGAAAATCGACCAGCTCGGGAACGAAGTCCAACGCGGTCACCGCGCTTCCCCTGGATCCCGGCCCCGCGACGGTTCAGCACGGGACGCTCCATCGGGGGCAGGCGCTACTGGTGACCACTGACGGTATCGGGGATTTTCTACTGGACGGGTCGACGGAGGTCGGCGGGTATCTGCACAACGCGCTCAAATCCCCGGTGGGCCCGGTCGACCTCGTGCGTGCAGCGAGTTTCGTGACTTTTCAAGCCGACGACGACCGCACGGTGGTGATCGTGTGGGCGTGATCAGCGTTCGCCGTGATGCCCTGGGCGGTCTCAAGCCCCTCAACTCGGGATCACAGGCGATCCTCTACCGCGCGCCCGCGGTGACCCTGCCCGGGAGTGACGGGCCGTACGTTTACAAGGAGTATCGGTCCAAGGTGCGCTCGGGGATCGAGCATGGAATCCGGCGGTCGCTCGTAGGCCTAATCCGGGTGCGCAGCGGTGCGACTCCCGCGCAGCGGCAGCGTATTGACGCGTCGAGCGTGTGGCCGGTGGCCGTGGTCGAAGATCACGTCGGTGCGATCGGGCTTCTGATGCGCGAGATCCCGGACCGTTTCTTCGTGCAGGTGACGACGAGTTCGGGCAAGACCTTCCGGGATCCGGCGGAAGCCTCGCTGTATCTGCAGCCCGAAGCCGACATCAGGGCCCGAAACCTCACCCCCCTCACGCTGCACGGCAGGCTCTACCTCACCGCGCGACTGCTGCGGTACGTGGCCCTGATGCACGAACTCGACGTGGTCATCGGGGACTTCAGTTCGGCAAACGTGCTCTTTTTCATCCATCCCACGGAACAGAAAGAGCGCAATTCGGTCATGTTCGTGGACGTGGATTCGTACCGGCTCGGTTCGGGTGTCCCTGCCCTCGTGCAGGGACACACGCCCGACTGGCAGACCCCCGAGAATGCCAAGAGGTCGGCGCTCTACAAATCGCTCGTAGCGGCGGGCGCTTCGGCGAACCAGATCGCTTCGGCGCGGGCCGCCGTGGACATCCAGGACAAACGAAGCGACGTCTTCAAGACGGCGATTCTGATCCTCAGGCTGTTCGACGGGGGAGAGAAATCCCTATCCACTCGACATTCTCCAGAGTCGATGGCGAAAATTACGAAGTTTCGCGGCAAGAGGTTCGCCGCAACGCTGGCTGCGGCACTCGCCGCCGAGCCCAAAGATCGACCCACCATCGACGTGCTGTTCGACGATTTCGTTCGCCAATCATAGATCCATCCCGATGGCATCCCCTCCGAGTACCCTCGCCACCTGGGCGCTGTCGCGACCGAGCAGTTTCGAGCGCTCCGTCGACCGGCTTCTGCTCTTGCGCTCGAAGCGCGTCGCGAAGATAGTTTCAGTGCTCGACGCCGTCGCCGACGGACCATCACGCCGCATGCAACGTATCCAGCGGGCCCTGACGGCTCTAGAGTCTACCTTCCTGCAGCGGTGGAACGGCCAGATCGTGAAGAAGGACGCGGCAAAGTGGCGGCTCGAGCTCACGGTTGCCCAACTGCGGGAGCCGCAGTCGGCCACGGGGAGGGTGACGATCGATCAGGCAGCAACACTGCTGTCCGATCTGGCGGCACGGCTGCTCAGCGCGCGGATGCCGCTTCTGTCCACCAGCAAGTACTGGCTTTTTCAGGCCGAACGCACCGAATTCGCCGAGTGTTGTGCCGAGGCCACGGCCGCGCAGATCGAGATCGCGCAGAACCTTCGAGGACGCATCTCGGCGTCGGCCCTGGCCATGCACTCCCACATCCCCGGCGATGAGGGCGCCGTCACCGCCGCCAACCGGATGCTCCGCCTCCCCGCAGGGATCGCCGACCTGGTCGACCGCCAGATTCTTGCTGTGATCCCCGGCCACGGCCCCCTCGTCGTGCAGTTCGGCTGGCTCGTCGATCCGGGTCCCACGGTTCAGATAGCGGGTCCATCCGGGACGGCGGAACATCACGGTGTCGGGTTTCAGGCGACCGTGGTGCAGTCCACACCATTTTGGATCCCCGCCCTGATCGACCTGGACCGTGACGGCGGCGCGATCACCAACAGCCGAGTGTCCCTGCAAAGCCTGGTCCTGCGGCTGCTGGGGCTGCTCCCGGCCGGTGACCTGAAACTCAACGTCTTCGATCCGGTGGGGCTCGGCGACTCGGTGAAATACATCTTCCAGCTGGGCGAAGCGGCCAGCCGGATCATCGGTGACAAGGTCAGGAGCACGGCTACCGAGTTGCACCAACTGCTCGACAGTGTCGAAGCGCATATCACCTTCGTTACCCAGAAATACCTGGGCGCCCAGCATTCGAGCCTGCACGAGTACAACCTGGCTGCCGGCGAGATCGCCGAGCCATATCGGGTCCTGTTGCTCTTCGACTACCCGAAGGGGTTCGAGCGGGCCGGCGGCGGTGTCGATCACGAGGCCATCGCGCAACTGGAAAAGATCATCACATCCGGGCCGCGCTGCGGTGTCTACACGCTCATTGTGACCGAAGGGGCCGCCATCTCGGGTGCTCGGGCGACGCCGGGCGCACGCTGGGGTGATGCGGCCCCCATCCCTTCGGGCCTCCCCGTGCTGGAATCCGGATACTCAGTGAGCGCACGCTGGCCCCTCGCGATGCAGAGAATCTCAGACCGCGCCCGTCTGGCATCGAGGGCCGCGACCGCCGGGGGCACTATTCAGCAGTTGCTTACATCGGTTGCCCTGCCGCGGGATCGCAACCTGTTCACGTCGTCGTCGGAACTGGTCTGGCAGGGCAGCGACCCCACCGCAATTGTGGGCGGGGTGACGGGGCAGCTCATGGTGAAGATTGAAAAGGGTCTGGAGCGGGCATCCACTGTCGAAGTCAGCCCGGAACGGGTCAGCGACTTAGCCCAGCGCAAGCGCGCCGACCGATTGGGCAAGGCGCTGGCCGGCGGCCCGCCGGTCGCCGTTCCCGGCCGGCCCGACACCTGGTGGCAGGGCAATTCGCGGGACGGACTTATCGCACGGGTCGGCAGGAAAGGTTCCGCCGACATCGCCGAAGTTGAAATCGCGTCCAAGCTGGAGAACGCCCATGTGCTCGTCGGTGGTGCCCCCCGCTCGGGGAAATCGGTATTCCTGCATGCGCTGATCGCATCGCTGACACAGACCTACGGCCCCGACGAACTCGAACTGTTCCTCATCGACATCAAGATGGGTGTCGAGTTCAAGGCGTACACCGCGTCGCCGCATGCGCGGGTCGTTGCGTTGGAATCGGGGCGGGAGTTCGGCATCTCGGTATTGCAGGCCCTGGTCGACAAGATGGAACATCGCGGCGCCTTGTTCCGTGCGCAACAGGTTGCCAATCTGGCCGAATATCGCGGCAAGGTGGCCAAGCCGATGCCCCGGGTCGTCGCGGTGATCGACGAGTTCCATGCGCTCTTCGAGACCGCGGACGCGCTGGGAGACGAGGCTCAACGGCTGCTGCGCCGCATCCTCAAGCAAGGGAGCGCGATCGGCATCCACCTGGTACTGGCCTCGCAAACGCTGTCGGGCGCGGAAGCTTTGCCGAAGGATGCACTGAGCCTCGTGCCGACGCGAGTGGTGTTCGCCTCAGCCGATGCTGACGCACGGCTGCTCCTGGCGGAGGACAACCCGGAAGCGGCAGTGCTGAACCGACCCGGGGAAGGAATCATCAACCTGCGAGCGGGGAGGAAGGGCGACAACGAACGCTTCCAGGCGACGCTGGTGTCCCGCGACCTCGCCGCCAAAACGACGCGCCTCGTGCGAAAGCTGGCGGATCTCAAGGGAATCCGGCTCCGACCCATCGTGTTCGAAGGCATCGCTGAGTGCGCGGTGCCGGCGTCGATCGGTGCCCTGGTGCGCGCCGTCCAGCCCGGTCAGACGATTCCTGTTGCAGTGGGCCTGCCGATGAATCTGGGTGGTCCAGTCACGGCTCGACTCGCTCGGTCTGTGGCCGGCAATCTGCTTCTTGTCGGCCCGGCTCAACGGTCAGTGCCCGTACTCACCCTGGCCGCAGCAACGGTGATGCGCGGCGACCTCGATGTCATCGTGTGTGACTTCGGAGGGCTGGGTTCGGAATTCAGCATTGCGTTGGAACCTGCGCTGAACCAGTTCCAGACGCGGGCGGCCACGGCAGGTTCGCTCACGTCCCTTCGCGGACGTCAGATCGAATCCGGAATTGCCGGCGTGCTGTCCCTGGTCGAACGCAGACACACCCAGGGCCGGTACGAGGAACGTGGAGTGCTGCTGATGCTCGCCAATGTTGATCGATCCTCCCAGCTGGAGGCCGCAAAGCCGCTCAGCGATGTACTGGACCGCATACTGGACGACGGCCCCGCGGTCGGCATTCACACCATCGTCTCCCTCGACCGGTTCGCCACCCTGAGCCGCAAACTGGGCGGTTCCGCCGAGGACCGCTTCGACCTGCGCGTCGTCGGCCAGCTCAGCCGGGAGGATTCCCACCGCCTCATCGACAGCGCCGATGCGACCAACCTGCTGCCGGAACAATTGATCGTCTATGATCGGTCCCGTGACACCACCGTGGTTGCGCGCGCCTTCGTCGAACCGACCCTCGCATTCTGGAGGAGTTCATGAGCGGGGGAGCGGCCCGGGTGAACGAACGCACGCTGATTCGGGCGAGGCTCGACCTGCAGGACTCCGTGCGACGCACCGATCAGGTTCTCGCCGAGGGTGCACGCAAGGCGGCGGAAGTGCACCGGAGAGTGGCGGCTAGAATCAGTGAACTCGAACAGCTGACCCAGCGTCTGCGCGCCGAGCTCGACGCGTGCCGGGTCTCCGGTGGTAGATCTGGCTGTTCGGAGCCACGTCGTCGACTCGCGCAGGCGGAAGCGAACCTGAATCGGGTTCGGGTGGCCCTCACCCAAGTCGATGCGGCGCGGACGACATTCGCCGCGGAAACACGGCGCCTTGAGATCGAACTGCACTCCGTGGGTCAGATCGGCGTCGCGTTGCTGCGAACGCTGACGGGTGATCTCCGGGACTACCAGGCAATGGCCCACTTCTCTCTGCCCGGCGCCAGCGGCACGGGCTCCACAGGAGCGGTACCGGGCCAGGCTGCAACGGTTCCCGACGCGCTGGAGTATCCGCCCGGACTCCCGGCCGGATTCGCTCTGGTCCCCCTGTCGCGCATCGACATCTCCCGATCGACGGTCACGGGTCCGGCGGATTTCGGCAAGGGCTATAGCCCGGCAGATTTGAGCTGGGCTTTCGACGCCTTTGACCAGGTGGTGCTGCCGGGCCTTCGGGACGGGGTACCCCGCGATGCTCTCGTCGACCGGGACACTCGCTCCGGTCTGAGTGGAACGCGGTCCTACGCGATGACCCGTTCGCAGTTTCTCAACGACGGGGACTCCATTCGACTGAACGCGGAGCCGGGCGGTCAGTTCTCGATTGCGAACGGCCAGCATCGCATCTGGGTCGCGCTGCGAGACGGGCGCCACAGCGTACCGGCGAGGATCGTGCCGTGAATCCGCTCCTGTACCAGATCTCCATAGCGGCCGATTCCGCGATGCTCTGGAACCAGCGTGCCGAGGCCGCTTTTGCCCACTGGAATGACACTCGTTCGCTGGAATACCGCCAGCGGGTTGTGGTCCCGGTGGCCCGGGTGAACGAGCGCACCAGTCGCGCTTTGGACCAGCTGGGTGAGGTGCTGACCGCTGCACTGCGCACTGTGGCCGACATCGATTAGTGACCGACAACGATTAGTGACCTGAAGACGACTAACGAACACCCGTGACTGAGGAGTCCCTATGCCAGACATTCACATCAAAGTGGCCGACGTCGAGCGCCTGAAGGCCGAACTCGCCAAGTCGAACCGAGCGGTCAAAGACGCCCTCCGGGCGGTCGATTCTGCCCTGCGGACGGCCGACTGGAATGACGCGAACAGTAAATCGTTTGAGAACACCTTCGCCGCCGCGCGTCGCAAGGTGGCCGGGTTCGAAGCGGATGCAGTGGAGATGGAACGTTTCCTGGCACGCGTCATCGCGCAGGCCAAGAGTATGGGGGCCAAGTAGCGTGTGGAAAGTGCGACCGACCGTAGGCCCAAGTTGACGGCCGATATCGTCGTCGTTCTGGCAGACCGGTTCGGCGTGAAGAAAATCGGCCAGACGAGCATCGACGAGATCTCTCGACCCGTCCGTTCATCCACCGCCGTCGTGGCGGTCATCACCATCGGTGAAAACGGGAGCGTTCTCGTGCCCGGGGAGTTGTGGTCGAACATCGGTCGGCTGAACTGGCCCTCCAATCTGGGCGGACGAACCGGGCGAGAAACGTCGGACGTTCTGGGGGCGATCTATCAGCTCATCCACTCGTGTGGCATTCCCGCGCCGGAAATCGCTCTCGTGGCTCAGGTCATCTGGCCAGCCTTTCCGGGACTCCTGAAGGAGTTGCACGACGTTCCGAACCTAACGATGTCACAAGCCGTTCCGAAGCCGGTGGCGCCGAAGCCGGTAGCGCGCCAGGTGGTGGTGAAAGCGGGTGTGCCCGGGAAACCCCCCGTTAGTAAGGCCCCGCCGACGACGCTCACGAGCCGATTCTGGCTCGCCTGGGGTGGGGTGATGGCCCTCATCGTGGTCGGCCTGGTCGTCTTCAACCTGTCCGGGGCCGGGAAATCGACTGCGGCTAATGATGCCTGGCTGGCCTACCTGGAGGTTCTGAAACCGCTACAGGCGGGCGTGTGCACGACGATACTGTTCCGGCCTACCGAAGAGGAGCAATCTCTTCTGATCACGGAGCCCGTGTTGGTTGTGCCGTGCGAGAATCCGGCGGCAACCCACGTCATCGCCTCCCGGGCCGCGACGGACGCGGGCGTAACCTGCAATTCGGGCGAGACTCTCATCAGAGTCGGGACGGACGAGTTGTGCCGGGCGAATGTTTTTCACGTCGGGCAGTGCCGCCGAGTGGCCAGTATGGAGCGCGCGGAGGCCGACCTGAGCCCCGACCCGGTGCCCTGCGATATAGCCGCGACGGCGCAGTACCCGGCCGTCGTCACGATCGGCGCTGTCTTGGGCAACCTGACCGATCCGTGTCCCGACGCAGCTCAGTGGGGCTACCGGATTGAGGAGAGGGGCACAACGATCTGCACGTCGCCTCCTCGGCTGGCCGAGCCCAAGATATGATCCGGTGTTCCTGGTGTTATGTCTTGAACAGCTTTTTTGGGGACACCGGTGCCCGTCCGTCCGGCCCATTCGCCTGCCGGGAGTGCACCGACTCAGTGATCGATCACGCGACGCAGGTGAGCATGCCCGCGCGTGCGGTATTGAGGGATGTCCGGGACCTCGGCCTCGCTGTGCCGGCCGGCGTAACCGTGCAACTTCGCTCCCTGACCGCGATGCAACGCAGCATTCCGTCGCTGCCCGATGAGATCCACGGCATCACCCGGGGTCGGTTCGTCGATTCCCGGGTCGTGCCCGGAAGTCTCGTCGTGACGATCCGCGCGGGGCTGCCGTTGGTGCACTTCCGGTCGTGCCTGGCCCATGAGTACACCCATGTCGCCATGGTGGCCGCCGGCGCCGTCTCGATCGGCGCTGCGATCGAGGAGGGACTGGCCGAGTATGTGCGCTGGTCCTACCTTCGACAGTGCGACGCGTCGCCGGCCGCGCTCCGAATAGCGGATGCCATGTTCCAGCGCCGACACGATCCGTACGGCGAAGGATTCCGGCTGATTTCTCGCACCGTCGAGGGCGAGGGGTTCCCGCGCGTCTGGTCCCAGATCATCGCAGGGAAGTTCACCATCGCACGGTCCACGAATCGAAACGAACGGGAGTCATAATGATGTATCTGGGGGACAGGGCGTTGTTCGGAAACTGGGTGAAAGTCACCGCTGAGGGATCCAGCTTTCTGGTCACGATCCGGGCGAACGGCCTGAGCGAAAAAAACATGTTCGGTGCCGACGATCGGCCCAGCTGGACGGGCACCTATGTCGTCGATGCCACTAGCGGCACCAATCACGCCGTCATCCAGATCGGCGACTACCGATCCGCACTGACCCTCGTCGGAGACGAGCTGCGCGGTTGGGAGACCCGGCTCGGTCATGAAGACCACAAAGTCGAAATACGCCTGTTCAAACTCCTCGCATGAGCCCGGTTGAGCCCGTGATCAAGAGATCCTTGGTTCTGCCGGTCTATGTTGTCGTCGACACGTCGTCAGCGATGCTTGCCTGGGGTCCCGGGCCCGAGGCATCGAGACCCCAGACGTGCACCGTAGGGACTCGAACTTCTCGAGCCCGTCGAAATCACGAGTCCAGAGGTCGCGCAAGATTCCCGCTTCCGTGGGGCCCACCGTTCGATGACCCCTTTTGCAGCGATATGGAACTCGGATTCCGTCGAGATGCTACTTGCACCGATGGGCGTCGCCCTACGTGACGGGGTCCTCCTCGCCGGCAAGTCGAGAGATTCCTTCCAGGCGCAACAGGAAGACTGACCGACGGCCAGGCAGGCCGACGTCCCCCTCCGCTCGCCTCACCGAATGGGTTTGGTAACATTTCCATAACACCTGTCTTGGCGCATCCCTAATCGCCGCATGTCTCTATGTGGAGGGCAGAACGCAGGTGAAGCCCCATATTCAAAGGGGCGCCAGTGGGCCAGGCAAGAACTGCAACCGCACGAATTGTCATCACAACCGCGAAGGCAAGACCAGCGGCGGCCTCAAGACGTCAGGGGAATGAGATGTCGGGAGCCAAGATCCGGTCAGCACGCTCGATCGTCTTCGAGGGCCAAAGGTACTTCCGCAGTACGAAGATTGCAGAGTACGGGGAGGTTGAAGTCTTTGTTTCAACGATCGACGAATTCACAACTGGCGGCTACACCTGGGCCGTTCTTGACGAAAATTACCCATTCGGCACCGTCGCTCGCCGTTTCTACACGAACCGCGCCGGCGAGGGGCTGTGGCAGGAATCGGGCCGTGGCATGGCTGACGACCGCCAGCTGCGCGGGACCGGTGATTTCGGCCTATACGGAGACCGCCGTGCGGTGCGCGAGCGAGCGATCAAATTCTTCATGCCGGAGTGCTGAGTCAGATCCAGACGATCGCCAGGTCCTGAAATCTTCGCGCTAGCCCGCTACCTGGCGGAATCGGGACTGAGGCAACAGCTCGGGCCCAGTCGCTAGCCAGCACTCCCCGCCGCTGAGATCCAAGGGATTAGCCGCCCACACCTGATCCACCGGCAGCCGGGCCGGCTCGCTGTTATTCGAGGGTTTCATATCGGTCAGGGTACCCGCGGACTCAGCTTCGTGATGGTCCGGATAATCCCGAGTTCGGCATCACCGATGGTGCCGGCTCCGTGGAGGGTACCGGGCTTGCCGACTGTCAGGTGGAGGTCGTTGATTGGCCCGCCAGGCCACTCGGATTCCGGGGAGCTGTCGTCGTCATCGGCGACCTCTCGGAGTCGCCAGGTGACTACCGTTTGTGACTCGTCGATCTCGACGACCGCGACCGTGCCGGCGCCGGCCGCGGTGTAGATGTCGGGTGTGTCTGCGCTCGTGAGTTGCTTCACGACAGGTGCATGCGCGGACCGGGCTCGATTAGGAGGTACGCCACTCAGGTCGTATCTCCGGAATTGGCTCCGCATCGACCCAAAGGATGGGAGCCGCGGTCGTCCCGCCTGATCCGATCACGTCGTCTGGGTCGCGGAATGACCACCACCCATAGGAGCCTTTGGCCAGTTCAAAGAGGTCGACCGCGTACATTCGCCCGTCGGTGATCAGGTGCGGGCCAGAGCTGCCTCTGGCAACGCCGCGGCCGATTTTGATAGAGCCGTTCTGGTAGATCCGAACGACGACTATCTCCGCATCCGTGATTGCTGTGTAACTCCACCCGCGGAGGGATCCAAGGTTGACGATTCGAGGCCCGAGGCCGTTGTCCATCACGGCAGCGGCTCAAATGGCGGTCCGGGTAGTTGCTCGACCGAAAGCACGACGCCGCCGGTGAAATGGACGGCACGGCCGTCATCGTCGAAATCAATCAATGCCGGCGAGCCTGCTTCCAGCCGGACGCCTGCGCATGGTGCGTATGGGAGCCCCTCGGCAGCCGAAGCCATGGCGCGGCCGGTCACTACGTGCCGCGCGTACAGAATCACTTCTCGGGCCGTAGTGATTTTGAACAGTGAGAGCTTGGTCAGGTCGTGTGTGGTGGGCATGCGGAGTACATGCGCGGAGTATTTGCAGGATCGATCTCCACGATCTCCACGATCTCCACGATCTCCACGATCTCCACGATCTCCACGATCTCCACGATCTCCACGATTTGCACGACGTCAACGACCAGGCCGCCAGTCCAACCGCCGCCGTCAGCCCACTGGACGACGGCCGGCTCCCCAATCTCGAAGTTACAGCCGACGGCCGCCCTCTGCGGAGCGCCCTCGCCGATCGCTGCCTCGGAGTGAGCGGAAGTCCGGCTTCGAAAGAACGTGACGGTTTCGTCAGCGCTGGTCGTGATGCGGAAGATGTTAAACGTTCGCGGGTTCGGTGTGGTGGTCATACGGAGTACATGCGCGGGGCGTCCCAAAAACGACCGGTTCCGGGAACTCCCGCGCATGTGTCCGTCAGACGCCGATCGGCGTCCCAGAAGAAGTCCCTAAACCGGGTCATTCCCAGAAACGGTTTGGGGCGTATTGGGGAGCGGAAACGACATGGCACTCATCGGATACGTGAGGATTTCTTCCAGCGAGCAGAAGACCGACCTTCAGTACGACGCGTTGGCCGCAGCCGGGGTCAAGAAGATCTTCGAGGATGTCGGGGTTAGCGGCTCGGTCGCGGTTAGGGCCGGCCTAACCGCGGCTCTAGACTTCCTCCGCGATGGTGATCAGCTGGTGACTTTCCGCTTGGATCGTCTCGGGCGCAACACACTGGCGGTCCTGGAACTCTTGCAGGACCTCGAACGCCGGGGTGTCGCCTTCCGGTCGATCACTGAGGGCCTCGACTCGTCGACGCCGGCTGGACGCATGCTCCAAACCTTGCTCATCTCATTCGCAACGATGGAGCGAGAAATCCTGATCGAACGGACGAACGCTGGACTGCGAGCAGCGCGTGAGCGCGGCCGCATCGGCGGCCGACCTCGTGCGCTCAGTGAAGCAAAGGTCGAGCTGGCTCGAGTCATGTTCAAGCGCGGCTCGAGCGCCATCGAGATTGGTACCGAGCTTGGGTGCTCACGGAGCGTCGTCTACCGCGCTCTTCAACTCACCTGAGGTCTTCCAGTTGACCACGATGAGGTCCCGGTCGAAACGCGTGCCGGACCCGGTCGGCATGATGGTTACCGTGAGAAGGTCGGCGATGACCGCTCGCTTGGCGTCAATTGGTAGAGCGCCCCACTTCTCTCTGACTTCGCCGCCGGCCAGCTCTGTCAGGTGCGTGCGGGGTCGGGCCCCGTCGAGGTCGCGTACAGCGCCAACACGATTCCGTCGTAGCGTCTCGGTCATCCGTTTCAACTGCTCGTGTGTGATCTCATCGCCGGCGAACAGGTCGGCGACACGAGCCAGCTTCGCGTCAATCGCTTCGATGGAAGCTTGCGCTTCCTGGGCGAGCTCACTGTCACCAGTTCTGGAGAGTCCCTCCGCGTCGGCCATCGATAGGCGGGCGATTACTTGCTCAACGATCAGTTCGTCGACGGCCTCCTGGCTGCGTCGCACCCTGTAGCAGTCTGCACAGTTGTACGACGCCGGCCGTCGCTTAGTGGCGCCGGTCTTCTTGCTTACTACCGTGCGCCCGATCTGGCGGCGCATCGGACCTCTGCACAAGCCGCAAATGGCGAGGCCGCTTAGCAGGTACTTGTAGCTGGACCCGGCGAAGTTGCTCTTACGGCTGGGGTCTTTCAGTAGTGCAACCAGACGGTCATGCGTTGGGACGTCGTACAGCGGCTGGGTCGTTGACGGGCCTAGCACCCTGCCTTGGTACTGCCGCAGCCCGGCGTTCGTCGGCCGTAGCAGAATCTGACGAAGGATGGTCGAGTTCCACTGGTTGGCTTTCGGCCCATGGATGCTGCGCTCATTGAAGTCGCTCACGATCGAACGGAGCGATTCGCCCGCAAGCGTGCGCCGTGCGGCTTCCCGCACTACCTCGCCATGCTCCGGATGGACTACGTCCCGGCCGATCTTACTGGTGCGCCGTCCGTCAGGGTCAAGCGGCTGGATCCGCGTGTATCCGTAGGGGGAGAAGCCGTGCGGCTCGCCGAGCTCTGCCTTCTCCAAGAATTTGCGTTTGAGCCGCTGGCTCATTTTCGCAGTTTCGTAGGATGCCAGTGCCCCCATCGTCCGGGCAAGCACACGGTCCTCATGCGTCGCGATATGCACGTTGCCGGCAACAGTCGCAAGTTCCAGCCCGTAGATGTCGGCCAGGGCGATTACGGACTCAAGTTCTGAGGGGCGCCGAGTGAGCCTGTCCATCGAATAAACGATGATTGCATCGATACGCTGCCCCCGGACATCCGCAAGCATCCGCTCGTATTCAGGGCGCACCTTTGACCGCGTGGCGGATATGTCGTTGTCCGTGAAGTAGTCGGCGACGTCCCATCCCTTGCGTGCGGCGTACTCCTCGCAGTCCCGCTTCTGCCTGGCAACACCGAGGCCGCGGCCCGCGGAGTCTTCGCTGATCCGGGTGTAAATCGCAGCTCGCATAGTTAACATCCTAGTCTCTGTATGAGCCCGCTCGTATTCCTGATCCTCCCCATGACGATCCTGTTCGCGATCTTCCCCGGCCTCTTCATCCTGCAGGCCGGTTTCTGACCGTGCCGGCCTCGACCGCATATATGGACCGCACCCTGGCACCCTCACCACGTGCACGACAAGCACCGACACGACGACCACCGAGAAGAGGAGACGAACATGCATACCCTGACGCGGCGCATCCGCAGGCAGTGGACGGCGAGGCACGACGACACCGGGGACGTGCCCGGCTGGGTCCTGATCACGCTGATGACCGCCGGGCTGGTGATCGTGATCTGGGGTCTCGCCGGGCCGGCGCTGAGCGGCATCTTCCAACAGGCGATCAACCGGGTGAGCGGACTCTGACGGGTTCGGCCCGCCCGGCGCACGGCGTCGCGCCGCAGACCGGCGGTCGACGAGGGATGCTGCGCCTCGATTTCGGCGCCGACCGCGGCTCCTCGCCGGTCGAGTTCGTGCTCGTCGCGGCACTGCTGACGGTGCTGACCCTGACCGTGCTTCAACTCGCACTCGCGCTGCACGTGCGCAACACCGTGCTCGATGCCGCCGCCGAGGGCGCCCGTTACGGTTCGCTCGCCGACACCGGCCTCGATGCCGGCACCGCGCGCACCCGGGACCTGATCGTGGCCGCGCTCGGTCCCGCCTTCGCGACCGACGTGACCGCGACCTACGCGAGTGACGGAGGCTTCCCAACCGTGCGGATGCGGGTGGTCGCCCCGCTTCCGCTGCTCGGGTTGCTCGGCCCCGATCGGAGCCTGGAGGTGATCGGGCGTGCCGTCGTCGAAGGCTCGGACTGAGGCAGACGCCACCCGTCATTCAGCCCCCGCCGGTTTTGTGGAGCGAATCTCCCGCCGACTGCGCTCTGACCACGGGTCAGCGTCCCTCGAATTCATTACGACGGGCATGATTCTCCTTGTGCCGCTCGTCTACCTCGTGCTCGCCATGTCCGTGCTTCAGGGCGGCGCGCTCGCCGTGGAGGGCGCCGCCCGGCAGGCCGCCCGGGTCTATGTGCGCGCGCCGAGCGAGGCAGTCGCGGCGGAGCGCGCTCAGCGCGCGGTCGACTTCGCCCTCGCCGACTACGGCCTTCCGGCCGGGGACGCGCAGGTGTCGATCGACTGCGCGGCCGCGGCCGGCGGATGCCTGAAACGCCGCACCGCAGTGACGGTCACCGTGCGCCTGCGGGTGTCCCTGCCCCTTGTACCGGACGTGCTTGGGCTGGCCGGGACGGCGAGCGTGCCCCTCGAGTCGAACGCGACCCAGACCGTGTCCCGATTCTGGCAGCCGGGGACCGGACCATGACCGTGCGACCACGAGGCCGGGCGCCCGAGGTGCGAGCCGGCGACAGGCGGGACGACCTGTCGGACGACACCGGTTCCACTCTCCTGCTCACCATCTTCTACGGCTTTCTCGCGCTCGTCGTGATCCTCCTGGTCGTGGCCGCATCGTCCCTCTACCTCGAGCGGAAACGCCTGCTCACCCTCGCGGACGGTGCCGCGCTCGCCGCAGCTGAGGCGTACACCCTGGACGCGGTCACCATCGCCCCGGATGGTTCGGCGGTCCCGCTGCGCACCGAACTCGATTCCGTTGCGGTACGCACGGCAGCGGATGCCTACCTCGCGGCGGCCCCGCACCCCACCCTCGAGGAACTGGTCGTGAGTCGGGCGGTATCCGCAGACGGTCAGAGTGCGACGGTGTCCCTGAGTGCGTACTGGCGCCCGCCCGTCCTCACCCTCGTGGTGCCGGCGGGTGTTCCCCTCGAGGTGTCGGCCGTCGCCCGCTCGGTCTTCCGGTAGAGGCGCACGCGGGGCTACTCTCCACAGTGAACCGGGAGAGTCCGGGAGGAACCGGGAGGAACCGGGAGGCCCCATGTTCACCGATCGCCGCGACGCCGGCCGCCTGCTCGCCGAGCTCGTCGCCGAGCTGGACCTCACCGACCCCGTCGTCTATGCGCTGCCCCGCGGCGGAGTGCCGGTCGCCCTCGAGGTCGCCCGGCGCCTGCACGCTCCTCTCGACCTGATCCTCGTGCGCAAGCTCGGTGCACCCGGATTCCCCGAGGTCGCGATGGGCGCCGTCGTGGACGGGGCAGACGCCCAGATGATCGTCAACGAGGACGTCTTCGTCGAGACCGGGGCCGACGCCGCGGGACTCGGCCGGGCCAGGCGCCGGGAGCTCACCGAGATCGAGCGGCGGCGCGCCGTCTATCTCGGAGACCGTCCCCGGGTGAACCCAGACGGACGGGTCGTCGTGGTCGTGGACGACGGGCTGGCCACGGGAGCGACGGCCAAGGCGGCCCTCGTCGCGGTGAAGCGCCAGGGCGCCGCCCGTATCGTCCTTGCGGTGCCCGTCGCCCCGGCCGATGTCGTCGAGGAGATGCGCGGGCTCGCGGACGACGTCGTCGTGGTGCAGACCCCCGAGCAGTTCTGGGCGATCGGCCAGTTCTACGTCGACTTCCACCAGCTCTCCGATGACGAAACGGTCACACTCCTGGCCGAGGCGTGGGCCGGGCCGTGAACCGTCCCGTCACCCGCTAGCCTCGAATTCGAGCGCGATCCGCGCGGCACGACATCGTGAACGAGACAGGGGCGCCCGGCGTGACGGCGAAATCCAGACGGCTGGCGGGGGCCGGTGCCCAGCTCGTCACCGAGGTCAGCATCAACTACGGCTCCTCGCTCGCCGGACTCGCGATCCCGATCGTGGGTTCCCCCGTCGTCGTCGCGGCCAGGCAGATCGTGATGGCCTGCGCGGTCCTGCCGTTCTACCGACCGAAACTGTCCACCCTGACGTGGCGGCTGCTCTGGCCCGCGCTCCTTCTCGGAGTCGATCTCGCCGTGATGAACCTCGCCTTCTACGAGGCGGTGCACCTGCTCGGGCTCGGCATCGCTGCGACGATCGAATTCCTGGGCCCGTTCTCCCTCGCCCTCTTCACCTCGCGGCGACCGCTCGACTTCCTCTGCGCGACCACGGCGGCCGGGGGAGTCTTCCTGCTGACCTGGTCCTCCGGAGAGATCAACCTGCTCGGCCTGTTCTACGCCCTCGTCGCGGCGGCGGCGTGGGCCGGGTATATCCTGCTGACCCGACGGGTCGCCGTGACCTTCCCCGGCCTCGAGGGCATCTCGGTCGCGAGCGTCGTCAGTCTCACCCTGCTCGTGCCGTTTGCGCTCCTCACGGTCGACTACACCCGGCTCGACTGGGGTGTGCTTGGGCTGCTGCTCGCGATCGGGGTGCTCTCCTCTGCATTCCCGTACGTGCTCGACACGTACATCCTGCGCCGGATCACTCCGCGTCTCTACGCGATCATCACGAGCTTCGGACCGGTCATCGCGGCGATATTCGGTGTGCTCGTGCTCGGGGAGACTCTGCTGCTCCAGCAGCAGATCGCGATCGTCGTGGTCTGCGTGGCCGCGGGCGCCGCGATCGCGACCTAGCGCGACCGCCCGATCTCCGACCTGGAGGCGACAGCGGGCGCCATCCCGTAGTCCAGGACCGGCGCTTATATGAGCTTGACGGTTATATAAGCCGAAGGCATACTAAAGCAATGCAGACCATGGGCAGTTCGCCGAAAGATACCCATGCCGGGGGTATGCAAACCGCGTTCGATGTCCTTGTCGACCCGAATCGTCGATTGATCCTTGCCGAGCTGCGGCTCGGCGTGCGCAGCACCGGACAGCTCGCGGCGCACCTGGGCCTCAGCCAGCCCGGAACCTCCCGGCATCTGCGCACCCTGCGCGAGGCGGGCTTCGTCACCGTGGAGCCCCGCGCCCAGCAACGCATCTACTCGCTCGCATCCACCGGGTTCGACGAGCTCGACGCCTGGCTGCAGGGGTATCGCCGTGTTCCCGCAGCGCCGAGCGACCAGCCGGTCGAGTCTGCGTCCATGTGGGCCGAAGCGGATGCCGACCCGAGCGACCTGCAGGCCACCTCCCGCCTCTCCGCGGGCCGCTCCGCTCCTGCGGGACCAGTGAAGTCCTCGAAGGCGCCGAAGTCCCCGAAGTCCCATAAGAAATCCGCCAAGTCGAAGGCCGGGAAACTCCGGAAGCCGGCAAAATCGGGCGGTGCGCGGAAGCCCTGAGCCCGCCCCGGGCCGGCGAGACGTTGCGCGTGGGGGGGGCAGTAACGCGCCGCGCCGCCGCGCCGCGACGCCGTTACTCGACGATGATGCCCAGGTGATCCGCCATGATCGGGGCGAGGAGGCTCAGCTGGGAGTCGTCGATCGTGGCGCCACGGAGACCCTCGAGACCACGGATGGCGCTGAAATCGCTTCCGCGCAGGTCGACGTCCTTGAGCGCGGCCCTCGTCACGTCGAGAGTGCCGATCCGGCAGTCCCGGAGCTCGAGGCGCTGCACCGTCGCGCTGCCGAGGTCGAGCTCCTCGATGATGCAATTGCTCAGCAGGACATCGTGCAGCTGGGCGTTCCGCAGATTGACGAAGTCGAGCTTGCTGCCGTCGAATTGCACGGACCGGAGGCTCGACTCGTAGAGTTCGACCGAGCCGAGGCGGGAGTGCTCGACGCGCACGTCGCGCCAGACCGAGCGGGGTGCGCTGAAGATGGCCGCGTGCAGTTCGCCCGCGACGCACTCCGACAGGGTCGCGCCGCGCAGTTTCGCATCGTTCAGCGACACCGTGTGGAATTCGCATTCGCGGAAGGCGACCCCGGTGAGGTCCCGTCCGTCGAAGTCGCAGTCGCTGAAACGCTGTGCTTCGACATCGGCGCCCGAGACGAGCTCTGAGCCATCGGCATCCGTGAGGTCGTCGAGGCGGATCGGGTCGAGAAGGGGAGGTCTGGTGCCGGAGCGGGCGCGCGCCACGCTCAGTCCTGCGCCGCGGGTGCGGCGGTGCTCTGAACGGCGGAGACAGGCTCTGCGGTTACCGGCTCTGCGGCGACGGGCTCGAGCACGAAGACGGGGATGATCCGTTCGGTCTTGACCTGGTAGTCGGCATAGTCGGGATACGCCGCGACGGCGCGCTCCCACCACGCGGCGCGTTCGTCGCCGGTGACCTCACGGGCGACCATGTCCCATTTCCGGGTGCCGTCCTGCAGCTCGACCTCGGGGTGGGCGACGACGTTGGCGTACCAGACCGGGTTCCGCGGTGCGCCGCCGAGCGAGGCGATGGCCGCGTAGCTGCCGTCGTGCTCGACGCGCATCAGCGGGGCCTTGCGGATCTTGCCGGACTTCGCACCGAGCGTGGTCAGGACGATGACGGGCATGCCGCGCATCGTGGTGCCCTGCTCGCCGCCGGAGCTCTCGTAGAGGGCGACCTGGTCGCGGACCCACTGCTGTGGGCTGGGTTCATATTCTCCGATGAGGGGCATGACACCATTAAACGTCACTGCACTGGGGAACATTCCACATCGGTCATTCCCGGCCGGGCAGCGTTCCGGGGGTCCCCGACGCTGGTCCGGGCTTGGTTCCGGGCCGGGGGCGGCGGGGCACGTAGCGCGGAATGTACCGGCCGAGCAACACGGCGCCGATCAGCCCGAAGGCGCCCATCACGCCGCTCGCGAGGGAGATCGACACGATCGTGAGCCCGGCGACCGCGACGGGGGCGACGGCGCTGCCGAAGTCGCCGGTGAACCGCCACGCCCCGAGGAACGGTGCCGGGTTGTCCTTGGGGGCCAGGTCGGCGCCGAGAGTCATCAGGATTCCGCTGCCGATCCCGTTCGCGACCGACAGGAACATCGCGACACCGATGAGCCACTGCACGTTGGTGGACAGGTCATGCGTGAACGCGAGGACGAGGAGGCCGAGGCCGAGGCCGATCATCGAGGGGAGCGCGCTCCACATGCGACCGTAACGGTCCATGATCTGGCCGCTCGCGTAGAACAGGGCGAAGTCGATGCCGCCGGCGATGCCGATGATGAGCGCGATGTCCGGCTCGCTGATGCCGATGCTGACGGCCCAGAGCGGGATGAGGACGGCGCGCGCGGACCGCATCGCGCCGACGAGGCCCGCGCCGGTGCCGAGCCGGATGAGGACGCCGCGGAAGCTCCAGATGGTCTGGAACAGGCCCTGGCTCTCCTCCTCCGCGAGTTCCTGGCCGGCCGGGCGCACGGTTCCGTCCGGCGACGTCGCGAGTTCGGGAGTGCCGAAGGTGCTCTCCGGGTCCGGCAGCAGCAGGAGCACGAGGGCCGCGCCGAGGCACGCGACGACGAACACCCAGAACACGGCCTGGGTGCCCCCGGTGAAGCGGATGACGGCGGTCGCGATGAAGGGGCCGACGAACCAGCCGCCGCGGAAGATCCCGCCGAGGGTCGACAGCGCACGCGCCCGGTAGGCGACCGGCACGTAGCTCGTCATGAAGGCGTGCCTGGCGAGGGAGAAGATCGCCGTCGCGAGGCCGACGATGAAGATCCCGACGCCCAGCACGAGCGGGTTCGGGGCGACCAGGCAGACGAGGATCGCGATGATCGCGAGGAACGATGCCCAGATCATCGCGTTGCGCTCGCCGATCCGGGAGACGACCCAGCCGCTCGGGATGTCGCCGATGAGCTCGCCGACCATGATCATCGCGGCGATGAACCCGGCCATGGCGAGTGACGCCCCGAGGTTGTTGGCCACGATCGGGATCAGCGGGATGATCGCACCCTCACCGACGGAGAAGAGGAACGTCGGCAGGAAGGCGGCAAGGGCCACCGAGCGCAGGCTGAAGGGGCGTTCGGTGCTTGTCATGACTCCTCGATGCTACCCGGGTGCGCAGCCGCGCCCGGGCGGGCACCAGCCCGGGACCTGCGACGCCGGGTAGGCTGGGCAGCAAATGATTGAGCTGGACATTTCGGAGCAGATCGCCGCATTGCGGGCCACCTTCGGCGACATTCGGGCCGTGATCGACATCGATCAACTGCGCACCGACATCGCCGACCTGAACGACCAGGCCGGCGCCCCCGACCTGTGGGACGACTCGGAGCACGCCCAGAAGGTCACGAGCGACCTCAGCCACCGCCAGTCGGAGCTCGCGCGCATCGAGAGCATTGAGTCCCGGCTCGACGACCTCGAAGTCCTCGTGGAGATGGCCAACGACGGCGAGGGCGACGAGGAGTCGGCCGAGGAAGCCACCGCAGAGCTCGCGAGCCTGCAGAAGGTACTCGGCGAACTCGAAGTGCACACCCTTCTCAACGGCGAATTCGACGAACGACCCGCCGTGATGACCATCCGCTCGGGCGCCGGTGGCGTCGACGCCGCCGACTTCGCCGAGATGCTGATGCGGATGTACCTGCGCTGGGCCGAACAGCACGACTACCCGGTGACGGTGCTGGACGTCGGATACGCGGAAGAGGCCGGCATCAAGTCCGCGACCCTGCAGATCGATTCGCCGTATGCCTTCGGCACGCTGAGCGTCGAGGCCGGCACCCACCGGCTCGTGCGGATGAGCCCGTTCAACTCCGCGGGCAAGCGCCAGACCTCTTTCGCCGCCGTCGAGGTCGTGCCGCTCATCGAGCAGACCGAGTCGATCGAGATCCCGGACACCGACATCCGCGTGGACGTGTTCCGGTCGAGCGGACCCGGCGGCCAGTCCGTCAACACGACGGACTCCGCCGTCCGGATCACCCACCTCCCGACCGGCACGGTGGTGAGCTGCCAGAACGAGAAGAGCCAGATCCAGAACCGCGCGGCCGCCATGCGGGTGCTGCAGTCCCGGCTGTTGCTGATCCAGCGCGAGCAGGAAGCCGCGACCAAGAAGGAATTCGCCGGCGTCATCACGGCGAGCTGGGGCGACCAGATGCGCAGCTACGTGCTCGCCCCGTACCAAATGGTCAAGGACCTCCGCACCAACTATGAGGTCAACAATCCCACCCAGGTCTTCGACGGCGACCTCGACGGTTTCATCGCCGCCGGCATCCGCTGGCGGAAGCAGGCACCGCAGGATTGAGCCCAATTCGGCGGTTCCTGCCTGTGAGGAAAAGCTTGCCGGTATGTCGAACTGGCAAAACACAGGATGCCTGCCTAGGCTCAAGGGGCCATGATCCGTTTTGACAGCATCACTAAGAAATATCCGGGAACGACCCGACCGGCCCTCGACGACATCAACGTCGAGGTTCTGCGCGGCGAGTTCGTCTTCCTCGTCGGTGCATCCGGTTCGGGTAAGTCAACCTGCCTGCGGCTGATCCTCAAGGAGGACAAGCCCACGAGCGGGCGCATCCACGTGCTCGGACAGGACCTGCGGTCGATCTCGAACCGCAAAGTCCCGTACTTCCGGCGCAACCTCGGAGTCGTCTTCCAGGACTTCCGGCTGTTGCCGAACAAGAGCGTGTTCGAGAACGTCGCCTTCAGCCTGCAGGTGATCGGCAAGTCGCGCGGCTTCATCCAGGAGGCCGTTCCTGACACGCTCAAGATGGTCGGACTCGCCGAGAAGGCGCTCCGGCTGCCCCACGAACTCTCCGGCGGTGAGCAGCAGCGGGTCGCGATCGCGCGAGCCATCGTCAACAAGCCGCAGGTGCTTCTCGCCGACGAGCCGACCGGAAACCTCGACCCCACCACGAGCGCGGGCATCATGGCCCTGCTCGAGCGCATCAACGCGGGCGGCACGACCGTGGTCATGGCCACGCACGAGGCCGGCATCGTCGACCAGATGCAGCGCCGGGTCATCGAGCTCTCCGGCGGCAAGATCGTGCGCGACGAACGCCAGGGTGGTTACGCGACCGCAGGCATCCCGATCATTCCGCTCGGAGCTGGCCTGCACCGGAAGCCGGCCATCGACCCGCAGCACACCGTGTCAGCACTTGCGCCGAGCGCACTGCCGTCGGTGTTCGCCCCGGCGAACCAGGCAAACCAGGCGAACCCGATGGCCCCGGCCACTCCTGCCCTCACCCACCCCTCCGCACCCGTGCCCGCGCCGCTCGTGCCAGCGGCCGTTCCCGTTCCTGCTGCACCCATCACGCCGGTCGTCATCGTCCCCGACGCCCCGGCTCGTGCGGGCGCCCTCGCCGAGACGGGCGCAGACGCTGCGGCCCCGGCCACGCCGCCCGCCGCCATTCCGCAGCCGTTCGGCGAGCAGGCCATGGCTATTGCCTCAGATTCCGGCATGCCCCTCCCGCTGACCTCGGCGATCTTCCTGCCCGGCCGCGAGCAGCAGGCGGATGCCGCGACGACGCCAACCGGGACCGGTGCAGACGATTCCCCGTCAGATGCGGGTGCTGCCGAGCAACCGAAGTACATGTCGCGTCCGATGGCACCTACCCAGGACGACGTTCTCGACCAGCTCACCCTGGCCGAGAGGCTGGGGCTTCGTGCTCCCGGCGAAAAACCAGACCAGACCGGCGAACAGAATGTGGGACCCACCCGATGAGACTCGGACTGGTGCTCTCCGAAGCCGCCAACGGCCTGCGTCGCAATGCCTCGATGGTTGTCTCTGTCGTGCTCGTGACCTTCATCTCGCTGACCTTCGTCGGCGCTGCGATCCTGATGCAGATGCAGATCGGCCAGATGAAGAACTTCTGGTACGACCGCGCCCAGGTCGGAATCTACATGTGCACCGCGATCTCACCGGGGGAGACCTGCACCGGGGGAGAGGCGAGCCAGGGTCAGATCGACGCCGTCAAGGCCCAGCTCGAGTCGCCGACGCTCTCGCCGTTCGTGGACAAGTACTATTTCGAGACGCATGAACAGGCCTTCGAGAACTTCAAGAAGCAGTTCGCAGGCAACCCGGTCGCCGACTATGTGACTCCGGAGCAACTGAACCAGACCTTCTGGGTGAACCTCAAGGACCCGTCCCAATCGGATGTGCTCGTGGAGAGCCTGTCCGGCGTGGCCGGGGTCGAGAACGTCGCTGACCAGCGCAAGTACCTCGACCAGATCTTCTCCGTGCTCAATGCGGCGAGCTACACGGCGATCGGTATCGCCTCGCTCATGCTCGTGGCTGCAGCGTTGCTGATCGCCACCACCATCCGGCTGTCGGCCTTCTCGAGGCGGCGTGAGCTCGGCATCATGAGACTCGTCGGTGCATCGAACCGGTTCATCCAGACGCCGTTCATCCTCGAGGGCGTCTTTGCGGCGCTGCTGGGATCGCTTCTGGCAGGTGGTGCGGTCCTTGCCCTCGTGCAATGGTTCGTCCAGGGCTTCCTCGGTTCCCGGCTGACAGGCTTCTCGCTTGTGGGCATGCAGGATGCGCTCCTCGTCGTGCCGATCCTGCTGGTGGTCGGCGCGGTACTCGCGGCTTTCTCCGCGAACTTCGCCATCACCCGCTACCTGAAGGTGTAGCCGTTCGTCCGAACGGCTCGAGGCCGAGAGCTAGACTGGTGGGCTGGCCGGTACCGGTCTGCCCACCCACCGACGTTGAGGAGTAACCCGTGCCCAGGGAAATCGGCGAAAAGGTCGTCTCGACCAATCGCAAGGCACGCCACGACTACCTCATCGAGGAGACGTACGAGGCCGGAATGGTGCTCACCGGGACCGAGGTGAAATCCCTGCGCGCCGGCCGCGCCTCGCTCGTCGACGGCTATGCCTTCATCGAGGGCGGCGAAGCCTGGCTCGACGCCGTTCACATCCAGGAATACATGGCCGGTACCTGGACGAACCACCCGCCGCGGCGCAAGCGCAAACTGCTGCTGCACAAGCAGGAGATCATCAAGATCAGCCACAAGACCAAGGAGGGCGGCTACACGCTCGTTCCCCTGCGGATCTACTTCAGCAACGGCAAGGCCAAGGTCGAGATCGCCGTCGCCAAGGGCAAGAAGGAATACGACAAGCGCCAGACGCTCCGTGAGCGCCAGGACAAGCGCGAGTCCGACCGCGCGATGTCCGCGCGCAAGCACCTCGGCGACTGACACCCGGTTGAATCGCCCGCCCGTCGGACGAGCGGGCGACGGCATCCGCACGCGTCGATGCGGCGGATGCGGGGCGTTACGATGAAGGCAATGAGTACAGCCGACGCGGAATACAACGCCTTCGGCCCCTGGGTGGACGCGGTGCGGACACTGGATGAGGTCCCGCGGCTCTTTCGCGACTTCGGGTGCGATCCCACGTCGGAGCGCCTCGTGCTCAAGGTGCCGCGGAACATCCCGCGCAGGGACGCGGATCCGACCATGGACCTCTATGACCACCTGATCATCGCGGGGAGCGACGCCCTCACTGTGCTGAGCAGGACAGGTTCGGCATACGCCGGCTCGACTCTGCCCTACGACGCCGTCGTTGCCATCGAGGACAGCGTCGACCTCACCGACGGGCGCCTTCGGGTGTACTCCCGGGACGGCAGCGTGCTCCAGGTCGGCTACAACGGCTCCTCGCGCGAGGTCGTCAGCGGATTCGTCGACATGCTCCGTGACATGTCGCTGGGCTTGGGAGTGACGTTCGGCTCACACGACGCCGCAACGGCCGCTGCTTCGATGCTGACTTTCCCGGTCGGCCCCGCCATCGACCGGCGGCCCAATGCCGTCCTCAACTCTGCCGTATTCCGGGCAACCGACGCGGACCTGATGGCGGACTGGACGAATCTGCGGGATCGCGAGCCGGAACTCCACCTCTACGCCGCGCATCCGCGTGAGCGGGTTCGGGCGACCGGCGGCTTCATGGCGCGGGTGTTGAACCTGTTCCGTCCGACTGTGCTGCACGGCGCCATCGTCTGCGGGACCGACGCGGAGGTTCAAGTGCTGTCCCGTCGCGACTGGTTCGGTCTGGCCGATCGGTCCGAATTGTCGAGCTCCCGGCTGATCGTGTTCCTGGCGCGGTTGGAGTCGGTCACCGTGCAGCGGCATCCGCGTTACGCCGAGGCGAGTATCGTCACGGTCCGGTCTGGTGCTGCGCGCATCGATGTGATCGTTCCCGGCGACTCCGAGGCCGAGCGCGTCCTGCTGGCCGTCGCCCCGCATTCCGGCAGAAGTGTTGTAGACTGAAGGGCTGCACGATCAGTTCGAAAAGAACGAGTGCAGTATTGACAACTCAACAGCGTGTGACAGGACCCACTCATTCCGCCGCACGTCGGTGGCGCCGAACAATGGCGACGAGTGCTCATGGGGATGATCGGTTTCGACATTGACTGCGCAATTGTGAGAAGCGGGTCGAGGATGCAGGGTTAACTCGTTAACGCTCCCTGCAAAACAATAAGTGCCAAAACAAACCGCACTGACTCTGCTTCTGCTTACGCCCTCGCGGCCTAAGTAAAGCAACTAGAGAGTCCGTCAGGCCGGGAATGCTCTCTACCCGGACCCTGACGTCATTTAGAGAGATTGCTCCTACTCTGAGCCGCGGGGTGTAGGGGGACTTAAACGAGGGCTGGGCTCGTCGGATTAGCTGACAGTGGCAAATTCCGGAGCCGAGTAGAACGACTTCACTGGATACACCCGTAGAAGGCATATGACCACAGCAGTGGACGGGGGTTCAATTCCCCCCATCTCCACCATCGGTTCCTGTCACACGCTCTTGAGTCCTCGAGTCTCGGACCGTCGGTCGTGAGCTCGTGACCCCTTGAGCCCGTGGGTCGAATCACCATAGTGTGATTCCCTACGACCACGACTCCAGGAGATGACATGTCCCTCGTCCGCGTGCACAACTTCTCGGTCTCCCTCGACGGCTTCGGCACCGGAGAAGGCCAGAAACTCGACGCTCCCTTCGGACACGCAGGCTCCCGGCTCCTGGAATGGGCGATCGCGACACGCACCTTCCGCGAGATGGGCCTTCACGGGGAGTCTGCGGCATCCTTCGGCGTCGACGATGCGTTCGCCAGCGCCTGGGGTCCCGGGATCGGCGTGGAGATCATGGGCCGCAACAAGTTCGGCCCGGTGCGTGGTCCCTGGGAGGACGAAGAGTGGAAGGGATGGTGGGGCGACAACCCGGTGTTCCACACCCCCGTGGTCGTGCTGACGCACCATCCCCGGCCGATGCTCGTGATGGACGGCGGAACAACCTTCCATTTCGTTGATTCCGACCCCGTCTCGGCGCTCGAACAGGCTCGCGCCCTGGCCGGCGACCGCGACGTCCGGGTCGGTGGCGGCGTCAGCACGGTTCGACAGTTCCTCGAGGCCGACCTGATCGATCACATGCACATCGTCCTCGTACCGATCGTCCTGGGCCGGGGCGAACGACTGTGGGACGGACTCGAAGGGCTCGAGCAACGCTTTGACATCGAGGCGACCCCTTCTCCGTCCGGAGTCGTCCATCTGGTCTTCACCCGTCGCACGGCTCGGTAGTCCGCCGCGCGCTTTCGGGGCATGATGACCTCGGACGAGGAGTCTCATGGCCGACACCGGACTGCGGAAATGGGCGCCAGGCGTCGCTACAGCGCTGGGCTATCGGCGCATCTGGCTGCTGCCCGATCTGCGCGCAGGGGCGATCCTGACCGCCCTGCTCATCCCGGTCGGCATCGGCTATGCCGAGGTCGCCGGCCTTCCGCCCGAGTCCGGCCTGTTCGCCACGATCGTTCCTCTTCTCGTCTACGCCGTCGTCGGGCCGTCCCGGATCCTGGTGCTCGCTCCCGACTCGGCTCTCGCGCCGATCATCGCCGCGGCCATCCTGCCGCTCGCCGCCGGGGACAGCGCCCGTGCCGTTGCCCTCGCCGGACTCCTGGGAATCATGGTCGGCGCGGTACTCATCCTGGGCGGATTGCTGCGCCTGGGGTTCGTGACCGACCTGCTTTCCAAGCCGCTCCGGGTCGGCTACCTCAACGCACTCGCGGTGATCGTCATTCTGTCGCAGATCCCGCCGCTCCTCGGATTCTCTCTCTCGTCGGCATCGCCGCTGCGAGATGCGATCGCCATCGTCACCGGCATCGTCGGCGGCCAGGTGAACCCGACCGCGATGCTGTTCGGGATCGGCTCACTGGGTGTCATCGTCGTCCTGGTCTGGACGAAGAGCCGGATCCCTGGGATCCTCGTCGCGGTCGTGGCCTCGATGGTGCTGACGTTCGCCCTCGGCCTCCACGACGGCCTCCCCGTCGTCGGCGCTCTCCCCGCCGGCCTTCCGGCACCCGCCCTCGCCGGCCTGCAGGGGGCAGATGTCGTCGGCCTGGCCCTTCCCGCGCTCGGGATGGCGCTCATCGCCTTCGCGGACACCGCGGTGCTCTCCCGCACCTTCGCCGCGCGCCGCGGGGACAACGTCGACGGCAGCCAGGAGATGGTGGCGGTCGGCGCTTCGAATCTGCTCGCCGGCCTGTTCGGCGGGTTCCCCATCTCGGCGTCGTCGTCGCGTACTGCCGCCGCTGAGAGCGCCGGGGCGCGCTCTCAACTCGCCGGAGTGGCCGGGGCTGTCCTCCTCGTTCTGTTCATGCTGCTCGCACCCGGCCTCACGGACTTCCTGCCATCCGCCACGATCGCGGCCGTCGTGATGGTCGCGGCGGCGGGGCTCGTCGACATCACGGGATTCGTCGCCCTCGTGCGGATGAGCAGGACCGATGCCTTCTTGTCCGTCGCTGCTTTCTTCGGCGTGCTCGTCGTCGGCGTGATCGAAGGGATCATCGTCGCGGTCGTCTTGTCGCTCGGCGAATTCGTCGGCCACGCCTGGCGGCCGTATCGTGCGGAGCTGGGTCGCATTCATGGCCTCCGGGGCTACCACGACCTGTCCCGGCACCCGGAAGGCGAGCGCCTGCCCGGAATCGTCATCGTGCGTTTCGACGCGCCGCTCTTCTTCGCCAATGGCGGGATCTTCGACGACTACGTCCGGGCGACCGTCAGCGCGGCCGGCGCCGACGTGCAAACCGTGATCCTGGCCGCGGAACCCATCACCGATATCGACACCACCGCCGTCGACGAACTGCTCGAACTGGATGAGTTCCTGCAGAAGCGCGGCGCCACCCTCGTTTTCGCGGAGATGAAGGGTCCCGTGAAAGACGTCCTGCGTCGATACGGCCTCGGCAAACGGTTCCCGCCCGAACGATTCGCCGACACCGTCGGCGCTGCCGTCGACGCGGCGACCGGGACGCTGCGGGGCGACCTCGACGGCACGCAGTGGGACCGTGACGCCTGACCTCGTGATGTCAGGGCATCAACGGCGGGCCTGGGCGAGGGTTCCGGTCACGGGGCCGGCGGGGTCGTCGATCAGGCACGAGACCAGGTGGCTGCCGGAGATCGTCCAGCCGTCCTCCGGCGGAACGAAGTAGTTGTAATCGAGCTGGGAGCCGTCATAGGCGCTGCCGGTGAAGGCCTCGAACCGGGTTCCGCAGCCGTCTTCGGCCGCCGCGACGACCGCGTCTTCGCCGGGATACGACTCCATCGGCAGGTCGAAGCCCGCGTAGACCTCGAAGGCGTGCACTTCGGCACACGGCACCAGCGTGACGGTGACAGCGGATGCCACATCGGCGTCCCCGGCGTTGTCGAGGCAGTCCCCGACTACGACCTTTGACACCTCGATCGGCACGGCCGTGGCTGATGCGGCAAGCGAGGCGGCCCCGTCACTGGCCGAGGGGGCCAGACGGGCGACGGAGGCGCATCCGCTCACCGCAAGCGACAGGCCGAGGGCGAGTGCTGCTGTGGCCGCGGCTCGCGCGATGACGGCGCGCCGGGCAGAGAGGGGGGCAACCCGGACCGGCCCGGGGCGCGAGGGTGGCATCAGCCGTGACGGGCCGTGCCGGCGGTGCCGGCCGCGGACGCACGGAGGACGTCGAGGGTCGCGGCGTGCAGCAGTCCGTTGGTGGCGAGGGAGCTGCCGTGCCAGGGTCCCTCGAGCCCGTCGGCCGAGGTGAAGGTGCCGCCGGCCTCCTGGACGATCGGGGCGAGCGCGGCCATGTCGTATGGCTTGAGGTCGAATTCGGCCACGATATCGAGCACGCCTTCGGCCAGGAGCATGTACGACCACATGTCGCCGTATGCCCGAGTGCGCCACACCGACCGGGAGAGGGCGACAAGCTCGTCGAGGTGGCCGGTCTGGTCCCACTGCTGGATGCTGTTGTAGCTCAGGGACGCGTCGGTGAGGGTCGGGACGCCGGAGACCTGGAGCCGGCGCGGGGCTGCGTCGGGGGTGCGCTCGTCGCTGGACCAGGCGCCGGCGCCGGCTCGCGCCCACCAGCGCTTGCCGAGGGCGGGGGAGCTCACCACTCCGACGACGGGGATACCGTCGACAGCGAGGGAGATCAGAGTTCCCCAGATCTGCACGCCGCGCAGGAAACCGGCGGTGCCGTCGATCGGGTCGATGATCCACTGGCGCACGGTCGAGCCGGCGGTGCCGTATTCCTCGCCGAGAATGCCGTCTTTCGGACGTCGTTCCGCGAGGAGGGCGCGGATGGCTCGTTCGACGGCCTGGTCGGCGTCCGTCACGGGGGTGCGGTCCGGCTTGGTCGTGACGACGAGGTCCATCGCGGTGAAGCGGTCGCGGGAGATGGCATCCGCGGCATCGGCGAGTTCGATGGCGAGGGCCAGGTCATCGTCGAGGCTGTAGGTCGAGGCCTCGTCGGAGGCACTGTTTCGGGGAGGAATTGTCGCGTCGGTCACACTCCCAAGGATAGTAATTTCCGCGCGACTCACCGGTGCGCGGCCTCGATTGGCGCCGGGGACGTTTCCGGTGTTATTCTCTAGAGTCGCTTCGGGTCGTCCCGGAGAAACAAATACGCACCTCTAGCTCAATTGGCAGAGCAACTGACTCTTAATCAGTGGGTTCCGGGTTCAAGTCCCGGGGGGTGCACCAGTAAAGCCAGATCAGCGGAGGGTTCCGTTCTCACGAACGGGGCCCTTTTTTGTTGCATTGAGATTCAGCCATGTCTGCGACATGTGCAGGTCCGCCAGATTCGACCATGACTTTGAGGCTCACGACCGCACGCCACGAGCAATACTTCCTGCCGGGCAACGCCCTGCGTTCTAGAACGGTGTCGGGTCGTCGGGGTCGTCGGGTGTGGGGTCGAGGTTCCAGACGTCCACGAACGGGACCGGTGGTTTCGGTGCGGGTTTCGGTTTCCGGGGTGGTCTCATATCCGCGGAGGGTTCGACGATGTAGCTGTACCCGGCCGGGCAGGTCCATTCGATGCGACCGTCGCCGAGGTGCCTGGGCGACCACCGGGTGTAGCTCTTCACCGCGTGGTGATACGGGCAGAGGTGGGCGAGGTTCATCGCGTCGGTCTCCCCGCCGTGCTGCCACTCCACACTGTGGTCGAGGTCTGATCGTTTGGCGGAGCGCCGGCAGCCCGGGAAGGTGCAGGTTTCATCGCGCACCTCGAGCCACTTCTTCAAAGCCGCGGGCGGTTTGTAGGTGTCGCGTCCCATGGAGAGCACGACGCCGGTTTCCGGGTGGGTGAGGAGCCGGGTGAAGCTCGGCGCCCCGGCCGCGAGACGCCTCGCGGTGTCGGGTTCGATGGGTCCGTACCCGGCCAGATACCCGGGTTCCTCGCTCTTCCCGAGCAGGGTCAGCACGGGGACGGTGACGTTGACCTGCGCGGCCACCCCGGCACCGAGTCCGTCCGGGGTGACCCCGCCGATCAGGACATCGGTGAGGACGTCCGCCGCGATCTGGGTCAGGGTGCGTGACTCCTCCGGGCCCTGCAGGGTCAGCGCGGTGTCGACGGTGCGGTGGTAGGCAGCCTGCACCTTCTCCGCATCCCCGGTCAGATACAGGGAGGCCATGCCGTCGTTGAGGGCCTGGAACACCACATGCCGGTCCTCGACGCTTTTCTGGTGCCTCGCGGTAATGGTCTCCGGGTGGGTGCGTTCCCGCACCCTTCGGGCCCGGTCGGCGAGCTTCGCCACGGTCAGCACTTCCGCATCCGGGACAAGGACCTCCTCGAACACCGCACGCGCCCGCGCGGCCGCTTCCGGGTCATCGACCCGGATGCCCCAGGCCTGCTCCATGATCACCTGCGCGTGCCGGTAACTGATCACCCCGGAGGCCAGGGCATCCCGGGTTGCGGGGAGGTCTTCGGCGAGGGTGCGGCTGGCTTCGATCAGGGTCTCCGCCGTCCGGCGCGGGAGCCGCAGCAGGGCGCTGACCTCGCAGGTGAATTCCTCTTTCGTGGCTTCTTCCGGAGACCACGGCATTCGCGGCCCGCCGGCGCGTTCTGCGGCCTCCGCCCGGGCCCGGCCCACGTCCGCGAGCACCCGTTGCGCCGCATAGATCGCGGCCGCCCGCTTCGCGGCGGCCCGGTTCATCTCCCGGTCCGCCTCCCGGATCGCGTCATACACCTCGGGCAGGGACGGCTCCACCAGGCTGAGATGCCGGGGGTTGAGGTACGAGTCGGGAGGGATCCCGGGCGGGGGTTCCGCCGTGCTTTCCGAACGAATAGTTGAGGGTTCTTCAGCTGTCATACCGGTCACTCTACGGACCACCACCGACATTCCCGGGGCATCCGCCACCCCACAAGCCACCTGTGGAATACCCGGTCAAAGAAGATTTCTGTGGACAACTTCTCCCCAAGGCCCTCCAGCCACACCGGGAGGAGGTCGCGATGACCGGCGACGGGGTCGACGACGCGCCCGCGCTTCGTCGAGCGGACGTCGGACTGGCAAGGGGGATCAAGGGCACGAAGCGACGAAGGAAGCGGCAGGCATCGTGCTCGCCGACGACAACTTCGCCACCATCCAGAGTGCAGTTCACGAAGGCCGTCGCATCCGCGACAACCTGCAGAAATCCATCGTCTTCATTCTGCCCACGACCGCAGCCGAGTCTCTGGTGCTCCTGCTCGCCGTGCTGTTCGGATTCGCGCTGCCGCTCCAACCGACGCAGATCCTGTGGGTCAACCTGATCACGGCCGCGACCGTCGGGGTGTTCTTCCTCGAGCAGGGAATCGGGTCCACCACCGTGGAAGCGCAGACCGCGGCCGCGACCATGCCCACCTTCAGCCGGCTCGCGTTCCTGTTCACTTCCCGGTTCCTCCGGGCGTCGAGCCTCACCCTCTGCACGCCATTCATGAACCTCTGGTTCAGCTCGACGCCGATCGGGGTTCGCGAATGGGCGTACACGCTGGGACTTTCCGCCGTCATCTTCCTGCTCGTGGAAGTGAACAAGGCGATCGGACGGGCGCGCGCGGGCCGGGCCTCGCGGGTCGCTGTCCCGTGACCGGCTGCTGAGCGCACTGCGGCATAATCAGGAACACGGAGACGCGGGTGTGCAAGAAGCGCCACCACGCACCGCGTCCTGATCGGTCGCAGGGGTGGGTCCGGCAGGTGCGGTAGCCAGGTCTACGCCAGTCAGTCTTTTCATCGAGGGGGATGTCCATGGCAATTCGAATCACGAGCACGTCAACGAAAATCGCCTACGTGACGAGCGGTGGCGTTCTCGTCATTCTCGGGTCGGCCCTGACGATCGGTCTCCCGGTGCCTGTTGCGTCCGTCGCGGCAGCCGTCCTTGCGCTGGTCCTGGTCGTCTTTGCTGCGAGAACCTTTCGCGCCGAGGACGAACCGGTCGAACAGAGGCGCCCGTGGTGGAAGATGACGGCGCACCGGACATCCGGTGTCGTGTTTGCACTCCTGTTCGGTTCCCAGGCGATCTACGTGCTTATCGCTTTTGTCAGTCGGCCGGAATCGGGGGGCCTGATGGTTCCACTGGTCACGAACATCTTGATCGCGATGATGTTCGCTTTCTCGTCGATGCGGCTGGGAACGACATCACCCGCGACCGCGTCGCGTAACCAGTAAGGCCACCTGCATCGGTACCTGAGGCCGCCCGGTTCCTCGCCCACGTCGCCACTTTTCTTGAGTGAGACCACCCTGTCGCTGCGCACAATGGCATACACTCATCGAGGGGAACCAAACAAACGGGGAAACCGGTTTTTTATTGGATGGCATCGGCGTTCGCTGAAAGGCGCATCGCCGGCGTCTGTGCCGTCGGGGGTCGGTGAGCACGGAGTCGAACTCGCGTTCGGCCGGTGCCGCGCTCACCGAAAAAACATCTGGGGGGAAGTTTGAAACAATCAACTCGCGCGCAGCTGGTGGACATTTCAACAGCACTCGTCATCGCCGGTTGCGTATTCGTGCCGCTCTTCTGGCTCGGCTACGCAGTGGGGCCGATTCTCGGTATTTCGGTGTTGTTGGCCATCGGTGTCCTGATGATTCGGTCGGCGCTCAGATCGGAACCCAACCCAGAGGCGCTGATCGAGCCGGAGTGAGGGTGCCGGACGGGGATGCAGAGGTGCCGTCGGGTCCATGTTCGATGCGGAATCGCCAGGAGGCGCACCATGACCGTGAAACAAGAGCGCGCCGTACTCACTCGCGAGAAGATTATCGCGGGGGCTGCGGACGTCTTCTATCGCCAGGGTTTCGGCGGGGCCACGCTCTCGGACATCACGGCCGCCGCCGGAGTGACCAAGGGCGCGCTGTACTTTCATTTCCAGTCCAAGGAGCACGTCGCCCTCGCCGTGATCGAAGCGGAACACGAGATCGCGACAGCTGCCGCGACGGCGATACTCGACACGACAACCGGGCCGCTTGAGTCGATGCTCAGGCTCTGCAGCGATCTGGCCGGACGATTGACCACCGACCCCATCGTCCGTGCCGGCATCCGCCTCACAACCGAAACCTCGACTTTCGATCGGTCGATGGCGCGACCATACGAAGATTGGCTTGCGACCTTCGAGGCACTGACTCTGGCCGCCACGGAGGCCGGCGAACTCCGCGCAGGCACCGACGCCGAGAAGCTGGCGCACTTCATCATTCCCGCTTTCACGGGGGTCCAGATGGTTTCTGATGTCTTCACCGAACGTGCCGACCTCTGTCGACGCGTACGGGAAATGTGGGAGATTCTCTTGCCCGCAATCGTGCCTCCCGAAAATCAGAATTCCATCGAGTGGATGCTGGAAGCGGCATTCCCGATTCGATAAGGTCTCAGTCGTGAACCGACACGACGACTGCACTCCCGAGCACACTCCGGGGAACGCACGAGAGCGATTCCCGGTGCGCACGCCCACACCGTTGTCGGGGCCGGGACGGTGGCGGAGAGAGCCCGAGCGCTGCCTGCATTCCTTTTCGACGCCGGAGGAGTACGTTGCGATCATGCAGCGGACGGGAGTGAATCGTGGTTGCGACCAGAATCGCGGGTATGACCCCGATGCCTGATCTGTTTGCCGTGGCTGCTGATGCACTGAACGCCCTGACCGGGCAGGAGGCGCGTCTGTACGAGCCGCTCCTGGCGGCGTTGCCCGTGGACGGGGCATCCGTCTCGACGTTCGGCGATATTCTTGCCGCTGAAACGATTTCGGCCAGTGACGCCCAGTCGTTTCGTCTCGACGAGTTGCAATTCGATCTTGGCGAGGGCCCCTGTTGGGACGCACTGCAGACCGCGGCTCCGGTCCTCGAGCCTGATATTCGCAAACGGCCGAACCGGACCTGGCCGGCCTTTTCGGAAGCGATCCTTGCAGATGACCTCGGTGCGGTCTTTGCTTTTCCCCTGATCCTGGGGCCTTTGCGCATCGGTGCGATCGATCTGTATACCAACCGCCCTTATCGTCTCAGCTCTCAGAGCGTCCAGCAGATTTCGAGCCTTGCGACCGTGGTCAGTCGTCTGGTCCTCTCTCGAGCCATCAGACTGTCCCACACCGAGATCGAAAACGAGACCGACAGTGCCACTCGCCAGAAATTCTCTCGTCGCGAGATCCATCAAGCCACCGGAATGGTCCTGGCTCAACTGAGAATTCCTGCCGCGGATGCCCTCCTCGTCATGCAGGGCCATGCTTTTGCGGCTGGCCGGTCAATGGCCGAGATTGCGGCAGAAATCATTGACCGCCGATTGAGTTTCGCGGTAATCGAGAGCCAGATCGAAGGGTCCCATGATTGATGGAACGAGAGAGGACCGTTTAATCGACACGTTCGCGACCCTTGCCGACACGCTTGTGGCCGACTACGACGTGGTGGATCTCCTGCAGACCCTGGTCGAGAGTTGCACTGATCTCTTCGATATTGCGGCCGCTGGAATTCTTCTGGCCGACGCCGATGGCGAATTGGAAGTTGTCGCTTCGACGAGCGAGGCCAGCAGACTTGTCGAGGTCATGCAACTGAGCGCTCGGGCGGGCCCCTGCGTGGAATGCTTTGTCACCGGTGCCGTCGTATCCCTGACGGATGTAGAGGAGAGTCCGCCCGCGTGGCAGCGTTTTCGGGACAGCGCACGCGAGCAGGGTTTTGCCGCGGTCTTCGCCATACCGTTGCGGCTGCGGGAGACGACAATCGGTGCCCTCAACCTGCTGTCGAATGTTCCGGGTGCACTTCGCCAGCAGGACGTGCGGGCCTCCCAGGCGCTGGCCGACGTTGCCACGATCGGAATCCTGCAGGAGCGTACGCTCCGGGAAAGCATGTCGGTCCGGGAACAGCTGACAAACGCGTTGACCTCCCGGGTGGTCATTGAGCAGGCCAAGGGCGTACTTGCGCACTCCCGAGGCGTGTCGATGGAGGAAGCGTTCACCCTGCTGAGGACGTATGCCCGGGCAAACCGCCTGCTGCTCTCAAGCGTCGCCCAAGGTCTTGTCGAACAAACACTCGTGATCTGAGCGGGCATCCCGCCGACCGTCTGCACGCTGAACCACGAGGAGAGGGATGTCCATGGACTTCGAGCAGGTCATTTCGGCCGGCGTGCAGGTCGTCGAGGCTGCCGGTGCAATCATCATGGTGCTCGGTGGGGCCCTGGCTTTCGCGGTCGCCCTTCCGCGCGTGCTGCGGAGCTCCACCCGTGCCCAGGCGTACGTGGACCTCCGTCGTGACCTGGGCCGGGCCATCCTCCTCGGCCTCGAGGTCCTGATCGTGGCCGACATCATCCGGACCATCCTCGTCGAACCGACCGTCCAAAGCGTCGTCGTCCTCGCCGTGATCGTCGTGATCCGCGTTGTGTTGAGCTTCTCGCTCGAAGTCGAAATGGACGGGGTATGGCCGTGGTCACGCTGGCGGGTCGATCCCGTCTCCCCGGTCACCCCGCAGCCGCCTGCTCAGTAGCCTGCGCCGTAGCCCCGTGGCGGTCGGGTCACGAACACGCCACGCCACACCAGGTGGCGTGGCTGCTTCAGACCCGGGTCATGCCGTCGCCCAGGATCAGGGCACCGAGCATCAGGGCCACGACAACCGTGACGGTCTGGGACGGATTGATGATGCGCTTCTTGAGCGCCACGAGGGGTTTGATCATCGTCTGCGGGGACGCCAGCGTGAGGATCACAGGGACCGCGACACTGGACACCCCGATGACCGTGTAGACGAGGATGCAGATCACCAATTCGGCAAGCGGGAGCGCGTGCGCGCTGAGGGCGAGCCCCGCTGCAGTGCCGAGAACGAGGGCCTTCGGCCGGATATTGAGCACAAGTCCGACCCCGGCGCAGGACACGGGCCCGAGGGTCGCGATCCGGTTGAGCCAGGCGGGTTCGGCCAGCCGGGGAGGGGACGGATGCAGGAGTTTCCACACGCCGGACCCGATCAGCACGGCGCCGAGAACGATCTCCGTCCAGCCGATGGCCGGCTGGAGGGCAGTCATGTCGGCCGGGGGAAGCCAGGTCAGTGTGGCCGTGAACACGGCCGTGACGACGATGAGCCCGACGATCCAGCCCGCGAGGAAGGCGGGGGCCGACCAGCGCTGTTTCGGAGACAGAAGCAACAGCACCGTCACGAGGAGCGGGGTGGTGCTGAGCGCGACGGCGAGTGCAAGCGGGAGCAGCCGTCCGATTGTGGCGAGCATGGGAGCGCCTCACCCCTCGTGCCCGGGCTCCGGCGCTTGCGTGGCTGTCGGGCGGGGAGATGAGGGTGGCTTCGCTTTCCGCGCATTCTTGCCTGCGACATCGGCCGCCTTCAGGAGACGTCGGGTCTCGACTGTCGGGCCGAATGCCGGCCTGACCCACGCGACGTCGGGATCGGAGTCGACGAGGAACGTTCGGGCGAGCAGGGTGAGGGGGATAGCGAGGATGGCGCCGATGGGCCCGATCACGACGGCCCAGAACAGCACGGAGAAGAAGGTGATGGTCTGGTTGAGAGAGACGGCGCTGCCGACGGCCTTGGGCTGGATGATTGACTGCACGCCGCCGTTGATCACGCCGTAGACGATGATCACGGCGATCACGGTCGGCCAGCCGCCGACAAGATAGCCGAACACGACGGGCGGGGTGATGGCGAAGAAATAGCCGATGTTGGGGATGAAACTGCAGAGGAAAGCCAGGAGCCCCCAGAGCAGGGCGGCGGGCACCTGGAGGATCCACAGCGCGATGGTGTTGAGAAATCCCTGCACCAACCCGAGCACGGTCGTGACGATCATGTAGCGGCGAACGTTCGCGGCGAAGACCTTGAGGGCATCGACGAGGCCCGGCCGGCGCTGGCTCAACTGCCCGAGAATGGTGTGCGCATAGGAAGCGTCCGAGGACATCAGGATCAGCATGGTCAGGACGATGACCAGGAAGCCGACGATGCCGAAGAAGCTGCCGAGGAAACCGCTGAGGTAGGGGACGAACCTGCTGGGCGTGAAGCCTTCCGTCATCGCCTGGATCTGCGCGTCGCCGATGCCGATCGTGTTGAGAAACTCGCCAAGGGAGACGCCGAGATCGTGGATCTCCGCGGCATAGCCAGGCAGCATCGAGACGAATTGGGAGATGGCCACGATGACGACATAGAAGAAGCCGGACAGCAGCGCGAAGACGACGAGGATCACCGAGCCGGTCGCGAGGCCGTGCGGCACCCCGCGCTTCTCCAGGCGTACCCGGACAGGATGAGCGCAGATGGACAGCACAAGAGTGAGCAGGACCGGCGCCAGAATGCCGCGGATGCTGCTCATCCCGATCGCCGTGATCGTGGCGGCTGCGAGGCCGACCAGGAGCAGCGTCCCGCGGGGATACCGGGGCAGGGGTGTGGGGTCGGGTCCGACGATGCTCATACTTGTCCCGCCATCCTCTTCGATGGGTTGTCCATCGAGTGGCTCCGCCAACGATTCATTGGGAAACGTAGTCCCATTTCGTGCGCCCAGCGTCGTTTCCGCGTTTCTCCGCTTCGGCGCCTCGAAGCTAGTCTGAGAGGAACAAACCAGAGCGGGGGAGACGGATGCTGTCAGGCGAGCTGTTGAGTGAGGCCTATGGCCGGGTCGGCGGCGTGGTGCGTTCGGTGTTGCGGCAGGCCGGACCGGCCCTGCTCGAATACCGGGCGGACCCGGAGGCGAATTCGATCGCCTGGCTGGTCTGGCACCTGACACGGGTGCAGGACGGACATGTCTCCGAACTTCTCGGCGAGGACGAGGTCTGGATCAGCGGCGGCTGGGCCGCGAAATTCGACCTGCCCTTCTCCGACTCCGAGACCGGATACGGCCAGACCGCGGAACAGGTCGGCGGCGTCCGGGCCAGTGCCGAGCTGCTCGGCGGTTACTTCGACGCCGTGCACAGCCGGACCCTCGCCTATCTTCCGACGCTGACCCCCGAGGACCTCGACCGGATCGTCGACACCTCGTGGAACCCGCCCGTGACCCTCGGAGCCCGGTTGGTGAGCGTGCTGGCCGACGACCTGCAGCACGCGGGCCAGGCCGCGTTCGTGCGGGGCCTGGCGGTCCGTTCCGGGGACTGACCCCGCCGTGCGCCAGGGCGCTGTTCCTCCCGCCGCCGGCGCAACTCCTGCCGGGACCCGCGCGCGCGTGCCGCTGTGGCTCAAGGTACTCCTGTCGACGGCCCTGCTCTTCGTCATCGTCTGGTTCGTCGTCGTGCCGCAGTTCGCCGGCGTTGAGGCAGCCCTCGCGTCGCTGGAAAGCGTTTCGCTGCCGCTCGTTCTCCTGGCCGCTGCCCTCCAGCTGTCCTCGCTGCTCTCCTTCAGCGCGTTGACCGCCGCGGTGCTCGGACCCGTCCGGCCGGGCTACTTCACCCTCCTCCGGATCGACCTCGCGGACCTCGGGGTGAACCACGTGGTGCCCGGCGGAGGAGCGACGGCAGCCGCGGTGCGCTTCCGGCTCCTCGTCCGCGCCGGAGTGCGATCCGGCGCTGCGCTCACCACGGCGACCATCGAGACCACTGGTTCGAACCTCGTGCTCGGGATCGTGTTCGCCGGCGGGATCCTGTTGTCGATCACGACCCTTGTCGTCACGGGCACGTACATCGTGGCAGGGACGGTGGTGCTGGTCCTGCTGGTCGGCACGGGCGCCGGCGTCTGGTTCCTGACCCGCCGGACTGAGCTCGTCGTGCGTGGATCGCGCCGGGTGGCGGCGCGCGTGCCGCTGGTCTCCGAGGATCGGGTCGAGGTCTTCGTTCGCAGCGTGGCGGCGCAGGTCCTCGAGCTCGTCACAGACCGACGGCGGATGTCCGCCGCGCTCGGCCTCGCCGGCGCGAACTGGCTTCTCGACGCTGCTTCGCTCGGAGTCCTGCTCGCCGCGTTCGGGCATCCGCTTGCCATCGGCCCGCTGCTGGCGGTCTACGGGCTCGGCGGGCTCCTCGCGCTCCTGCCGTTGACCCCGGGAGGCCTCGGTATCGTCGAGGGTGTGCTCGTGCCCGCCCTCGTCGCGGTCGGGACTCCGCACGCGACGGCGCTGCTCGCCGTTGTCGGCTGGCGGGTGCTCGAGTTCTGGCTTCCGATCCCGCTCGGTCTCGCCGCCTACGTTTCGCTGCGCCTCGGCGTGCTCCGGCGGCGTCCCGCCGCTCCCTGAGCGTCACGGGCGCGGTATGCGCATCCAGGAATATTCGTTCTCCGGACGCCCAGGCGTCCCGTAGCGCGGAGAGCGCAGAACGGTTCCGGTGTCCGCGAGGTACTCGAGGTACCGGCGAGCCGTCACCCGGGAGATCCCGAGTGCGTCGGTGACCTCGCTCGAGGAGACCGGGGACTCGTGCTCTTTGAGGAAGTCGACGACGGCCGAGAGGGTGCCTTCCGCGAGTCCTTTCGGCCGGGGAAGCTCGGCGGGCGCGCGCAGGCTCGCGAATGCCAGGTCGACGTCCGACTGGTTGGTGACCCGGGATTGGGTGCCGAGCTGGAGTCGGAAGTCCCGGTACTGGCCGAGCTTCTGCGCGAAGGTCGCGTAGGTGAACGGCTTGATCAGGTATTGGACGATGCCTGCTGCCACCGCGCCACGCACGATCTTCAGGTCGCGCACCGCCGTGATCGCGATGATGTCCGTCATCAGCCCGGCCGAACGCATCCGGCGGCTGACGTCGAGGCCGTGGAGGTCGGGGAGGGTCATGTCCATCAGGACCAGGTCGATCGGGCGGCCCGCGGACTCGGCTTCTGCCAGCGAACGCAGGGCGGAGTGTCCGTCCCGCGCGGTTCCGGCGTGGACGAAGCCTGCCAGGCGACCGAGATAGACCGCGTGGGCTTCAGCCGCGATGGCCTCGTCTTCGACGACGAGCACGCGGATGTCCGCGTCAGGCATCGTGCGGATCCCTCGCTCCGGTGGGGCGCACGGCGGCGACCTCCGCTGAGGGTGCCCGGCAGGGAAGCGTGACCGTGAAGACCGCGCCCCTCCGGAATCCGATCGTCAGGGTACCGCCGAGGCGGTTGACGGTCTGTTGGACCAGTGCGAGGCCGAGCCCACGCCCGAACTCACCGGGTTCCTTGGTGCTGAAGCCGCGGCGAAGCACGTCGTCGAGCGTCTCCGGATCGACGCCATGGCCGCTGTCGGCGACTTCGACGACGACGGAGGCCGCACCGCTGTGCACGGAGAGGTGGACCTCCCGCGGCGCCGCGGCGTCCATGGCCGCGTCGAGGGCGTTGTCGATCAGGTTGCCCACGATCGTGACGAGGTCCCTGGCCTGCAGCCCGGTGTCGGACAGGCTGCCGGTGGCCTCGACGGCGAGGACGACGCCGAGCTCGCTGGCCTGGGCGAACTTACCCATCAGCAGTGCGCTCAGCACGGGCTCGTCGACCGACGCGACCACCTCGTCCGTCAACATCTGGCCGAGTTCGAGGTCCCTGGTCGCGAATTCCAGTGCGTCTCCGGTGCGGCCGAGTTCCATCAGCGAGACGATCGTGTGCAGCCGGTTGGCATGCTCGTGCGTCTGGGCCCGCAAGGCATCGGACAGGGTCTGCATGGACTGCAGCTCGCTGCCCAGGGACTCCAGATCGGTGTGGTCGCGGATCGTGGCGACCCACCCCATCGGCGTCGATTTCCCACGGCCGCTCACCGGTGGCGCGAGTGCGGGCTGCTGGCTGACGACGAGCACCCGGGTGCTGGTGAGGTGGATCTCATCCTGCACGGGGCGGCCACTGCGGAGCAGGTCACCGAGTCCCGCCGGGAGCTCGAGCTCGCCGAGGGTCGGGGCGGCGGCTCCGCCCCTCGGATTCGCCGGTCGGGACGGGATGCCGAGAAGCTCGGCGGCCTGGTCGTTGTAGAGAACGAGGTCGCCCTTCAGATCAACGAGGACGAGGCCTTCCCGCACGGAATGCAGTACGGAGTCGTAGTACACGAACAGCTGGGCGAGCTGTTCCGGTCCCCAGCCCAGGGTGACCCTGCGCAGGTAGCGCCCGATCAGGGACGTGACGATCGCGCCGGCCACGAGGAGGGCGAGTGCCAGGCCCAGGACAGCGGGCAGTCGGGCGGTCAGGGCGATCGACAGGTTGCTGGTCTTCACCCCGGCAGCGACGAGCGCGCGGACGGCGCCCTGCGCATCGACGACGGGCACGACTGCGCGGACGGACGGGCCCAGGGTTCCCGTCGTGACCTCGGTGAACGGCGTTCCCGCCAGGGCCGGCGCGATGGTGCCGATGTACGGCCGCCCGATTTCCGATTCGGTCGGGTGAGTCCACCTGGTGCGGTCCGGCGCCATGATCGTGATGAAGTCGAGCCCCGCCTTCTGCGTGACGCTGAGCGCGTATGGCTGCAGGAGCGCGCTCGGATCCGGGGCCCCGCTGGCCTCCAGGACGAGCGGGTTCTCCGCGATGGCCGTCGCGACCGACAGCATCCGGCTCTCGGTTTCGGCGTAGCCGCGATCGCGAGCGTCGATGAACAGTGCCGTGCCGACCGAGGCGGCGAGCGCGACGATGAAGACGGAATGGGCCAGGAAGAGCCGGCGCGCGATGCTCCAGTCGCGGATCATGGCGTGCCGCCCTTCTCACCTCGATGTGAATGAAACCATATGCCCGTCGCGCGTGAACAATATGACCGCAACCGTGACGCCACGCGCCGCGTCGACCATTCTGAAACGCACAACACCAGACAAAGGAGTCTCTCATGGCAGCACTGCGAGCCACACGTCCGGTCCGGCCGGCGAAACGGATCGACACGTCCCACTACCTGTACATCGCGGTCGTCGTGGCCGTCGTGCTCGGCATCACCGTCGGCCTGCTTTTCGGCGGGAAGGACGGCTTCGCCGTCTCGCTCAAGCCGCTCGGCGACGTGTTCATCGCACTCATCAAGATGATGATCTCGCCGATCATCTTCTGCACGATCGTGATCGGCATCGGCTCGATCGCGAAGGCCGCGACGGTCGGACGGATCGGCGGACTGGCGCTCGGGTACTTCCTCGTCATGTCGACCTTCGCACTCGGAATCGGGCTGCTGGTCGGGAACCTGATCCACCCCGGCGCAGGGCTCGACCTGAAAGCGGCCGCGGCATACGTGCCGCCGGCCGCCGCGGACTCGCAGGGCTTCTTCCTGGGCATCATCCCGACGACGCTCTTCTCGTCGTTGACGAGCGGCAACATCCTGCAGACCCTCTTCGTCGCACTGATCGCCGGGTTCGCCCTGCAGAAGATGGGCAGGGCGGGCAAACCGATACTCGAGGCGATCGCGAACGTGCAGGCCCTCGTCTTCCGGATCCTGATCATGGTGATGTGGCTCGCTCCGATCGGCGCGTTCGGCGCCATCGCGGCGGTCGTGGGCGCGACAGGCTTCCAGGCCGTGGTCAGTCTCTTCACCCTGATGGGCGCCTTCTACCTCACCTGCATCCTCTTCATCGTCGTCATCCTCGGCGGGCTGCTGAAGATTTCCACCGGCGTGAGCATCTTCAAGCTGATGCGCTACCTCGGCCGGGAATACCTGTTGATCTTCTCGACGTCGTCGTCTGAGGCGGCGCTGCCGCGGCTGATCGCCAAGATGGAGCACCTCGGTGTCTCGAAGCCGGTCGTCGGCGTCACCGTGCCGACGGGGTACTCGTTCAACCTCGACGGCACCGCCATCTACCTGACCATGGCCTCCCTCTTCATCGCCACAGCAATGGGCCAGCCCCTCGCCCTCGGCGAGCAGATCGGCCTGCTCGTGTTCATGATCATCGCGTCGAAGGGAGCCGCCGGTGTGTCAGGTGCCGGCCTCGCGACCCTCGCTGCGGGGCTGCAGGCCCACGCCCCGCAGCTGCTCGGCGGTGTCGGCTTCATCGTCGGCATCGACCGGTTCATGTCGGAGGCCCGCGCACTCACGAACTTCACCGGCAATGCCGTGGCCACCGTTCTGATCGGCTCCTGGACCCGGGAGATCGACAGGGCCCAGGTCGACCGGGTCCTCGACCGACTGGAGCCGTTCGACGAGACCACGATGATGGCGCACACCATCGATCCCACCCCCGCGGAGCGGTCCGTCGCGGCAGAACGGGCTGCGCAGTCTGCGGTGCTCGAAGACGCCAGGCACTGACCCAGGCCCCACCTGGTGCGCGGCGCCGGGCCCGCCCCCTTCGAGGGCGGGCTCGCCGTCGCGCATCCGTGTTCTCGCCGGGGAGGGATAGTCTCGGAATCAGCGCCGCCGGAGGCGCCTGACCGGGGGACCGAGAAGAAGATGACGGAGATGCCCGACCTCACGTCGAAGGAAACCGCGAGGCTGAACCCGGAGCCTCCCGAGGCGACGACGCTCGCGGACTTCGCGAGCAGCAGCGCCGGTGAGGTGCTGAGCCGACTCGGGTCAACGGCTGCGGGCCTGACCGGCGTCGAGGCAGCTCGTCGGCTCGCCTCGACCGGACCCAATGCGGTGCGCACGCACAAGGCAGGTCCCCTGTCCGTGCTCGGCAGGCAACTGCGCAGTCCTATCCTCATCCTCCTGATCGTGACCGCCGCCCTGTCGCTTCTCCTCGGGGACGTCACCAACTCCATCGTGATCGGCGTCATCCTCCTGGCGAGCGTCGGACTCGGCTTCAGCAATGAGTACCGGGCCGAGCTCGCCGCCGAGGCGCTGCATTCGCGGGTGACGCACAAGGCCGTCGCCGTCAGGGACGGGTCCCTGGTCGAGATCGATGTCGTCGACATCGTTCCCGGCGACATCCTCCACCTGTCCCTCGGCGCCGTCGTCCCCGCCGACATCCGCCTGCTCTCGTGTGAGGACCTGCTCTGCGACGAGAGCATCCTGACCGGGGAATCACTGCCGGTTGACAAGTCGCCGGAACCCATCCCCGCCGGAGCGGCGCTCGGCGACCTGAACTCCTGCGTGCTGATGGGCACGGTCATCCAGTCCGGAAGCTGCGTCGGCGTGGTCGTCTACACGGGCGCCCACGCCGAATTCGGGCGCATTGCGCTCGGCCTCGGCACCCGGCAGCCGCAGACCGAGTTCGAGCTCGGCCTGCGGCGTTTCTCGCTGCTGCTGCTCCAGGTGGCCATTGGGTTGACGACGCTCATCTTCGTCGCAAACCTGCTTCTCCAGCGCCCCCTGCTCGAGTCCCTGCTGTTCTCGCTCGCGATCGCGGTCGGGATCACGCCCCAGCTCCTGCCCGCCGTCGTGTCTACGAGCCTCGCCACCGGAACCAGGGAGCTCGCGAAGCGCAAGGTGCTGGTCAAGCGCCTGGTCTCGATCGAGGACCTCGGAGACATGGACGTGCTCGTCACGGACAAGACGGGAACCCTGACCGAGGGGAAGATCTCGTTCACGACGGCGCTCCCTGCGGCCCCGCACGTGGACGCGGGTGACGTCCTCCGGTTCGGGCTGCTCGCGACCGAGGTCGACTACTCGACGGGCACGGTGTCGACGGTCGGCCAGAACCCGCTCGATGTGGCCGTCTGGGCCGCACCGGAGGCCCCGGCCTCGCAGGTGTCCGAGTACACCCGGCTCGACGTGATCCCATTCGACCATGAGCGCCGGATGACAAGCGTGCTCGTGCGAGACCCGGCAGGGACGCTCACCCTCGTCACCAAGGGATCGCCCGAGGATGTGCTCCGGGTCTGCCGCGACGTGGCACCGGCCGCCCGGCACCTGCTCGACCAGCAATACGCGAAGGGCAGCCGCGTCGTCGCGGTGGCGACCCGGACCGGCTCCGGGCTCACGGACATCAGCCCGGCCGATGAGAACGACCTCACGCTCGCCGGGTTCCTCATCTTCCTCGACCGCCCGAAACAGAGCGCGCGGGCCTCACTGAAGCGGCTCGAGACCCTGGGCATCTCCGTGAAGATCGCGACGGGGGACAACGCCCGGGTCGCGGAGAAGGTGTGCGGCGACCTCGGCCTCGAGTCGGGAGGCACCCTGACGGGCGGGGAGATCGACGCCCTCACGGATGCCGAACTCGCGGTCCGGGCGGAGGAAGCGAGCATCTTCGCCCGGGTGTCCCCGGAGCAGAAGTCCCGGCTCATCCACGCCCTGCGGGCGAACGGGCGTGCCGTCGGTTTCCTCGGCGACGGCGTCAACGACGCCCTCGCCCTGCACGGAGCCGACATCGGGATCTCGGTGGACAGCGCAACGGATGTCGCCAAGGACGCCGCGGATGTCGTGCTGCTCGACAAAGACCTCGGAGTGCTGGCAGACGGGGTGATGGAAGGTCGACGGATCTTCGCGAACACGATCAAGTACGTGCTGATGGGCACCTCGAGCAATTTCGGCAACATGTTCAGCGCGGCGACGGCATCCGTCGTGCTCAGCTTCCTGCCGATGCTGCCGGGGCAGATCCTGCTGAACAACCTCCTGTACGACGCCGGCCAGCTCGCCATTCCCGGCGACAGGGTCGACAAGGAGCAGCTGCTCGCGCCCTCGCACTGGGACATCGGGTACATCCGGCGCTTCATGTTCCTGTTCGGCCCGATCAGCTCGCTCTTCGACTTCGCGACCTTCGCGCTGATGCTCCTGGTCTTCCAGGCCGCGCCCGGAGAGTTCCGGGCCGGGTGGTTCATCGAATCGCTGGCCACGCAGACGCTCATTATTTTCGCGATCCGCACCAGACGGGTGCCGTTCCTGCGCAGCCGGGCCTCTCGAGGGCTCACCATCTCGGCGTTCTCCGTTGTCGCGATCGGCATGTACCTGCCGTTTTCTCCGCTCGCCGGAGTCCTCGGCTTCGACCCCCTGCCGCTGCCGTTCTTCCTCGCCCTGGCCGGGATGACCGTGCTGTACCTCGTCCTGGTCGAGTTCGCCAAGCAGTGGTTCTTCAGCCGTCCCGCGCAGCAGCCGACGGCCACCCGTCAGCGGGTCTCGAGCCACCACCTTGCCCGGCGCGCGGCACGCTTCAGCGTCGTGGAACCGGGAGCGGTCGTCGCCAGGCGACGGTCGGCCTCGCGGCGCCGACGTGCCAGGGCCGGGCGGAAATAGCCTCACGACGCAGGCGGATCCTGACGGAGGCTGATCAGGGGCCGATCAGGAAACGGATCAGGAGGCGAGGGCGGCGACGATCGAGTCGCCCCACTGTCGTGCCCGGTCGAGCTCCCCGTCGGCGAGCGGTCCGGTCTTGCCGTCGACGATGAACCCCGTCGGCCGGGTCAGGATGTGGGCCCCTGCGGACTTGAGCCTGCGGGTCACCCTTCCTGCGGCATCCCCGTGCAGGGGCGAGTGGACCCGGGTGTCGAAGGCGGCAGCCTGGATGCCGCGCAGGGTGCCGGGGTTCAACTGGTCGAGGAAGGCCTGCATCCGCGGTGACGGACGCCAGCCGTTGATCGGGCAGCCGACGACGAGGAGATCCACTCCGGTCAGGCTGTCCGGGCTGATGGTCGAAACGGACACCGCACTGCCGCCGATCGCATCCGCGATGGCCCCTGCAACGGATTCGGTGGTGCCGTAGTTGGAATCGAAGACAACGAGCGCGCTCACGAGCGGCCTCCAGTCGGAAACGACGGTTCAGATGCTCTCAGTGTGGTCCCGGAGGGTGGGCCTGTCGAGGCTCGTTCGTGCCGGAGAAGCACCCAGAACGGGTGTCAGACGGGTGCGATCAGTCGTCGAGGCCGCGCGCGACGAGGGCCTCACCGATCGCATCCGCTGCGTACAGGGAGCGCACGACGACCGGCACCGCGAGCGCGAGCAGGGAACCCTGGGTGCCGCGGGCCCTGCGTGCCTCGAGTACCTCGGTGACGATCTCGGCGACGAGGGGGATGCAGCGCAGAGTGATCGCAACGAGCAGTCCGACCCTGTCGGCATCGACCCAGCGATCGAAGGGGCGGAGCAGCCGCTGGAACCCCTCGAGGACCGCCGTGACGGTGGTCGTGAGCGTGAAGAGCGCTGCGAGGGCGACGGCCGCGAGCAGCCGCCCGGCCATGAGCGCCGCCGGCACCCAGCCAGACAGGAGCGCCTGGATCGGCACGGCGATCAGGAGGATCCACAGGATCGGACCGATCTGCTGCCAGGCTGCGCGCGGAGGCACGCCGGCCACGGGATACAGGCCGGCGATGATGCCGAGCGCGACCAGGAGCTGCCACGGCTCGCCGAGAATGCCGACCCAGAGCACCCCGGCCGACAGGACGGCGAGCTTGAGCAGGGTCGGCGCCCGGTGGAGGAGTGAATGCCCGGGGGAGTAGAGGCCGATCATGCCAGCAATGCCCGGTACGCATCGATGGCCACGGCCGGTGCGCCGTCCGCGACGACCGTGCCGTCCTCGATGCAGATCACCCTGTCGAAGTCTTCGAGCAGGTCGAGCTGATGGGTGACCACGATCACCTGCTGGGTCATGGCCCGGAAGAGGTCGGCGATGCGCCGGGAATTGCGGGCGTCCAGGAGCGTTGTCGGCTCGTCGGCCACGACGACCTGCGGCTCGCCGACGAGGACGGCGGCGAGGGCGAGCAACTGCTTCTGGCCACCGGAGAGCCGATGCGCCGGATGGGCGGCGTGGGCGCTGAGCCCGAAGCGGTCGAGTGCCGCCTGGGTACGGCCGGCGATCTCGGCGGCGCCCAGTCCGCGTTTGCGGAGGCTGAACGCGACGTCTTCCTCGACGGTGGGCATCACGATCTGGTTGTCAGGATTGGTGAAGATGAAGCCGACCCTGCGCCGTACTTCGCGCGCGTTCTTCGCGACGAGGAGCCCGTCGACCGTGACAGTCCCGGCATCCGGTGTGATGAGCCCGTTGATCAGGCGGACGAGGGTGGATTTGCCCGAGCCGTTCGCGCCGACGATCCCGATGCGGCGTTCGGTGAGGGTGAGGCTCAGGTCGCGGAGCACGCTGCGGTCGCCGAAGGAGTGCGACACTCCGTCGAAGACGATCGTGCTCACGGTGGCCTACTCGTCCGAGGCCCGGGCCGGGGTCGGGGTCGCGGTCGAGGTCGAGGTCGGGGTCGAGGTTGCGGACGACGCGGTGACTGCGCGGCGGCGGGGGATGAGCCCCGGGTATGCGCGGTGCACCTGCCGGGCGACGAGCACCGTGACCACGGCCTTGATCGCGTCTCCGGGCAGGAATTTCGAGGCGTCGACCAGGGCGCCCCAGATCGGGAGGTGCAGGGTGAACGCCGTGACGGGAACGCCGATGGCGTAAATCATGACGATGCCGCCGAGCACGGTCGCGCCGAGGGCGGGCCAGAACGGGTATTTCGGGAGCAGCCGGCTGGTGAGATACCCGATCACGAGTACGCCGAGGAGCCAGCCGTAGAGATAGCCAGCGGACGGCGAGGTCGTGAACCAGGCGAGGCCGCCACGGCCGCCGGCGAGCAGCGGCAGCCCTGCGGCCGTGAGGGCGAGGAAGAGCAGTACGGCGAAGAAGCCCTTGCGGGCCCCGAGGACCGCGCCGGCGAGCATCACGCCGAGGGTCTGCAGGGTGATCGGCACCGCGATCACGCCGAGGGAGAGAGGTCCGGGGACGCCGAGCGCCGCGATCAGCGCGGCGAAGATGGCGATCTGCGCGAGGTCGCGCACGGTCAGGGTTCTGGCGGTCATGGTTTTCAATGTACGAGCAGCGCGGGGGCGGTTTCCAGAGGAGACCTACAAAGAATCCGGCGGATCTCTATCCCCCGGCGCCGGGGACGGCCACAGTGGCGGCGTCGTTGCCCGTCCCGGCGAGCCGGGCTGCCCGATCCTCCATCGCCGTGATCGCATCGGCGGCACGCACGAGGGCGAGGTGGCTGAGCGCCTGCGGTGTATTGCCGGCCTGGCGGCCCGCGCCGACGTCGTACTCCTCGCTCAACAGGCCCACGTCGTTGGCGAATCCGACGAGCCGGTCCATCAGGGCCCGGGCGTCTTCACCCCGTCCGGAGTTCGCGTACTGCTCCACGAGCCAGAAGGAACAGGCGAGAAACGGATGCTCGCCACCGGCCAGTCCGTCGACAGGAACCTCCGTGCGGTAGCGCAGCACCAGGCCGTCCCGCAACAGGTCGGCCTCGATCGCGGCGACCGTGCCGAGCATCCGGGCATCCGTCGGATCATGGAAGCCCACCTGGGGAAGCACGAGCAGGGAGGCGTCGACCTCCGTGCCGCCGAAGTACTGGGTGTATGTGCCGAGTTCGGCGTTGAAGCCCCGCTGCTCGATGTCGCTGCGGATCTCGTCCCTGAGGGCGGTCCAGCGTTCGACGGGGCCGTCGAGGCCGAATTCGGTACAGCCCCGCACCATCCGGTCGAAGGCCGCCCAGACCATCACGCGGGAGTGGGTGAATTCGCGGGCCGGACCGCGCACCTCCCAGATACCCTGGTCCGGCCGGGACCAGGTTCGTTCGAGGGACCCGATCAGGGCGCGCTGCAGCGGCCAGGAGAATTCGCCCTCGGTGAGGCCGCTGTGGCGCGCGGCGTGCAGTGCCACCATGACCTCGCCGATGACGTCGGCCTGGAACTGGTCGACGGCGCCGTTGCCGACCCGCACGGGGCTGGACCCGCGGTACCCGGGCAGGCTCGGGAGCTCGCGTTCCGGCAGGTAGCGTTCGCCGGCGAGGCCGTACATGATCTGCACGTCGTCCGGGTCGCCGGCGATCGCGCGCAACAGCCAGCCGCGCCAGTTCTGGGCCTCCTCGGCGTACCCGTGCGCGAGCAGCACGCTGAGGGCGAGCGCCGCGTCGCGGAGCCAGACGTAGCGGTAGTCCCAGTTGCGGTGGCCGCCGCGGAATTCGGGCAGCGAGGTCGTCGCCGCCGCGACGATGCCGCCGGTTTCCTCGTGGGTGAGCGCCCGCAGCACGAGCATGGAGCGCACGACTTCGTCCCGGTATGGACCGTCGTGGGTGCACGAGCGCGCCCAGTCTGTCCACCAGGCGGTCGTCGCAGCCAGGGCGGCGTCGACGTCGATCCGGGCGGGCGGCGGCCGGTGCGAGGGATGCCAGGCGAGCTGCAGGTCGACGACCTCTCCCGCCGCGACCGTGAATGTGGCCGTGTGCCGGTGATCGGCGGCGGTCAGTTCCGGGCCGCGCACGGCGATGGCGTCTGGCCCCGCGACGGCGAGCAGCACGGTCTCGCCGTCCTGGTGGACCTGGCGCACCCAGGGAATGCTCACTGCATAGCCGAAACGGATGCGCAGTTCCTCGGTCATCTCAACGGCACCGGCCAGGCCGCGCACCCGGCGGAGCACGTCCGGCCGGCCGTCACCGTGCGGCATGAAGTCGAGGACCTCGACACGTCCGGTCGGGGTCGTCCAGACCTGGGCCAGGATGAAGGTGCCGTCGACATAGTTGCGCGTGCTCGTTGCAGCGGGGTCTGCCGGGGCGAGCAGCCAGCGCCCGTGGTCCTCGGTGCCGAGGAGCGCGCCGAACATGGACGCGGAGTCGAAGCGCGGCAGGCAGAGCCAGTCGATGCTTCCGTCACTGCCGACGAGGGCCGCTGAATGGCAATCGCCGATCAGGGCGTAATCCTCGATGTTCAGGGGCATGCAGACATCCTGTCACCGCGCGGGCGTCCTCCGGCCGTGAGCGGATGCCCGGGCCGGGACCCGGAGGAAATCCTCAGGCGACGAGGCGGGCGCGTTCTGCGGGTTCGACAGCGGTGTACCCCGGGAGCGGCACGGCCGAGACGAAACGTTCCGCCTGCGGGGCAGTCGGCTTGCGGGCCGCGGCATCCGGTTCGGCCCAGACGGTGATGGGGGCGGGGGTGAACGACAGTGCCGCCGGTTCACCGACGGACTCGCCGCGCAGTTCCGAGGTGGCGCTGCGGAGCGCGGATGTCAGGGAGGCGGCCACCTGGCGGGCCTTGAGGTCGTGGAAGATCACGTCGGTGTCCGCGGGGCTGCGCGGAACGAGGGTCCAGAGTCCCTGCTCGCCGATCAGCCGCGACAGCTCGCCGTGGAAGAGGTCGAACACCTCGTCGTCGCTGAGCTCGGGGGTGGGCAGCACCGGTACCGGAATAGCAGGCGCGGCACGACGTCGTCGACCAAACATCGGGAGCCCCTTTCGATCGAAAGCTCTTTCTGCTATCAGTGTGGCGGCCCCGGGCATGATTGAACCGCGGACACGCCGGTCAATCGCGAGTCCGGGAGGGAAACCGGGGCTTTCTAGCTGTCGATTTGCCGTTCATCGGCATCTTTGACGATGGTGCCAATGGCGACGGCTGCGCTCAGCGCCCAGCCGATCCACATGAGCAGCAATCGCCAGTCGCGCGGTCCGCGCCGGGTGGCCTGCAGGATGTTCCAACCGCCGGCGACGACGCCGAGCATCGCGCTGCTGAAGATGAATTTTCGCATGGGTCCTCCGAGGACCACGGTACCCGGATCGGGACCGGGTCGTGTGCCGCCCGGTCCCAGGCATCCGGCATGTTTCCGTCGGGTGAACAAACTGACCGACCGTGCAGGAACTGACCGATCGGTCAGGTAAGGTAGTCCAGTGCAGATCGAACCGGAAGACCTCGTCCCCGCAGCGGCCGCGACCGCGACCGCGACCGTCCGCCCCGGCGCGGGAGCCGAACTGCGGGTCATGGCGCTCCAGCAGTTCGCTGCCGTCGGGTTCGCCGGTACCTCCCTGCAGCAGATCGCAGCATCCGCCGGGTACTCGAAATCGAGTGTGCTCTACCATTTCGCCTCGAAGGACGCCCTCCTCGGCGAGGTGCTGACCCCGGCCATCGAACGCCTCGAGGCCATCCTCGGCGGGTTCACGTCGACCTCGGAGAACGCGGCCTCGCGGCACCGGTTCATCGAGGACTTCGTCGACTTCCTGCTCCAGTACCGGCTCGAAGTGCATGTCCTGATCAACCAGGCCCAGTCCCTCAAGGGCATCGCCGTGATCGATCGGGCCAGGGCCCTGATCGTGCGCCTCGGCGACGCCCTCTGCCAGGAGCACGCCACGACCATCGACCGGATGCGCTTCGGTGTCGCGCTCGGCGGCGCCGCGTACTCCCTCGTCGCCGGCCTGACGTTCTTCGACGAGGACATCACGCCGACCGACGATCTCCGGCCCGCCCTCATCACCCTCCTCTCCGAGCTCCTCGCCCCCGTCGCCGTCCGCACCACCCAGCCCAGGAAGTAATCACAATGGCAACCCTTCTGTATCGGATCGGCCACTTCGCCTACAAGCGCGCGTGGCTCGTCATCGGCGTCTGGGCACTCCTCCTCGTCGGGATCCTCGGCGGCGGCATCGCGCTCGGCGGCAAGACCGCCGAGTCCTTCGCGATCCCAGGCACCGAATCGCAGGACGCGATCGACCAGCTCGCCGCCGTCTTCCCCCAGGCGGCCGGAGCCTCGGTGCAGGTCGTCTACAGGACGCCGGACGGGGCATCCGTCAACACGGAGCCGTACAAGACGGCCATCACCGACATGGCGACCGAACTCGAGGCCGTTCCCGGCGTCGTGTCCGTGATCACCCCGTATTCCGACTACGCCTCGAGCGCCATCTCGACGGACGAGGCCACCGCGCGCAGCGTCGTTCAACTCGACGGTCCATCCGCGGATGTGACGGACGCTACCCTCAACGCCGTCACGGCGACGGCCGCGATCGCGGAGAAGGCCGGTCTCGAGGTCGCCTTCGGCGGCCAGGTCTTCTCGTCCAACACCTTCGGCATCACCATCACCGAGGTCTTCGGCCTCCTCTTCGCCGGGGTCGTGCTGCTGATCACCTTTGGGTCGCTCGCCTCGGCTGGGATGCCCCTGCTGATGGCGCTCATCGGCGTCGGCGTTGCGATCGGCGGTATCACCGCGATCTCCGCGTTCGTGCCCGTCTCGAGCACCGCACCGATGCTCGCAATGATGCTCGGGCTCGCCGTCGGCATCGACTACTCACTGTTCATCCTGTCCAGGCACCGGACCCAGCTCGCCAGGGGCGTCGAGCCGCACGAATCGGCATCGACGAGCGTGGCCACCGCCGGGAGCGCGGTCGTCTTCGCCGGGCTCACCGTCATCATCGCCCTGCTCGGACTGCTCGTCGTCGGAATCCCGTTCCTGAGCGTGATGGGTGTGGGAGCCGCGGTCGCCGTCTTCATCGCCATCCTCGTCGCGATCACCCTCCTGCCCGCGATTCTCGGCCTCGCCAAGGGCCGCCTCACCCCGAAACCCGGCGGGCGCGCCCACAACCGGGCGACCATGCCGGACACGGGCAGGCCCACGATGGGCCGCCGCTGGGTGGGCCTCGTGATGAAGGCGCCGATCGTCGCCGTCATCCTCGTCGTCGGAATCCTCGGCACCCTCGCGATCCCCGCGCTCAGCCTCGACCTCAACCTGCCGGACGGAGCGTCCGAGCCGGTCGACTCGACCCAGCACAAGGCGTTCACCATGATCGAGGAGGGCTTCGGTCCCGGCTACAACGGCCCGCTCATCGTGGTCGTCGACATCACCCAGACCACGAACATCTTCCCTGACCTCGAGACGATCAGCGCCAAGCTGCGTACCCTGCCCGACGTCGCCTTCGTCGGCAAGGGCACCCCGAACGCCACCGTCGACACCGCGATCATCCAGGTGATGCCGAACAGCGCGCCGAACGACCCCAAGACCAAGGATCTCGTCCAGGCCATCCGCGACCTCGCGCCGGGGATCGACTCCGAACTCGGGACTCCCGTCACGGTGACGGGAGCGACGGCCGTGTCGATCGACATCTCGAACCGGCTCAGCAACGCCCTCATCCCGTTCGCGCTCATCGTCGTCGGGCTCTCGATCATCCTGCTGACGATGGTGTTCCGTTCCGTCTTCGTTCCGGTCAAGGCCGCGGTCGGGTTCCTGCTCTCCGTCTTCGCCTCGATCGGTGCGACCGTCGCGATCTTCCAGTGGGGATGGTTCGCCGACCTGCTCGGGGTGAGCACGCCCGGTCCGATCCTGAGCTTCCTGCCGATCCTGCTGATGGCCGTGCTCTTCGGACTGGCCATGGACTACGAGGTCTTCCTCGTCTCCGGCATGCGTGAGGAGTACGTCAAGAACAACGACCCGCGCCAGGCCGTCGTCTACGGATTCGCACACGCCGCCCGCGTCGTCACCGCTGCGGCACTCATCATGTTCTTCGTCTTCTTCGCCTTCGTACCCGACGGCACCGGGGCGATCAAGGGCATCGCATTCGCCCTGGCCGTCGGCGTGTTCCTCGACGCCTTCCTGGTGCGGATGACCCTCGTGCCCGCAGCGATGGCCCTCGCAGGCCGGGCGGCGTGGTGGCTGCCGCGCTGGCTCGACCGCCTGCTCCCCAACGTCGACATCGAGGGCGAGGGACTTCGCCACCACATGCTCGACAGCCACTGGGCGAAGGCCCAGGACGGCGCCATCACGGCGGACCAGGCCGTCTTCGGCCTGCCGGGCAGCACGATCGGCCCGCTCACCGTCTCCGTGCCGACCGGATCGGTGCTGGTCCTCACCGGGACCACCGCCCATCGCCGGGTCGTCGCCGCGACGCTCGCCGGCCGTCTCGACCCGGTCTCCGGCCGGCTCCAGGTGCTCAGCTACCCGCTGCCCTCCGAACGCGGCCGCGCCTTGCGCGTCGTCGCGCTCGCCGACGTCGGCGACAGCCGCGACAACGGCCTGACCATCGGCGAACTGCTCGCCGAGCGGCTCGACCTCACCCAGCCACGGTTCCGCTCCCGCAGCCGGCGCGGTCAGCTCGACGCCTGGATCGGACGGATCAACCGTGCCATCGCCGACGACCGTGCCCCGGTCGCACCCCCCACCGCGGACACCCCGGTGTCCTCCCTCTCCGCCGTGTCCCGTGCCGCGGTCCTCGTCGCGGCGGCGCTCGCCGAGCGTCCTGGCGTCGTCGTCATCGACCTGGGCGAAGGACTCCCCGCCGATCCCGCAGGACTCAGCATCGGTGTCGTGGTTGCGACGCTCGCCCCCGCAGACACCACGCTCATCATCGCGGCGGCGTCGCAGCATCCGCTCGCCGCAGCCGGCCGGGCCGTGCTGGTCGTCGACCTCGAAACGCTCGAGCCCGTCGAAACGACGGGTCCCGCCGCCCGCGGAGCTCTCGGCGGATACCCACCGCTCGACCCGGAGCCGCGTCATGCGACCCGGCCAACCGACACCCTCGACCCCCGCGACGCCGTCTTCGGCGCCGACGCCCTGGATGGAAAGGCCGCACTGCGATGAGCACCAGGCTCGAACGACTCTTCAGCCGCACGCCGGGACAGCGCCGCTGGACCTTCGGCGCCGTACTCGCCGGACTGATCGTGGTACCCCTTGCGGTCGCAGGCGTCTTCGCCGGCGCGCTCGCGACCGCCGACCAGCGGCTCGACACCCTGCCGGCGATCGTCGTCAACAACGACACCTTCGTGACGACGACGGCCGCGGACGGCACGAAGCAGACCGTGCTCGCCGGGCGCCTGCTCGTGACCGAGCTCACCGCGCCGGCCTCGTCGCGGACGGCGTCGACCGGGTTCGCCTGGACGATCTCCAATTCCGCGGACGCTGCGGCGGCACTCGCCTCCGGCAAGGCATACGCGGTGCTCACCATCCCCGCAGACTTCTCCAAGTCGATCACCTCGATCGGCACCGCAGCGCCGACCCAGGCCGAGCTCGCCATCCGCACCGATGACGCGCATTCCTATCTCGCCGGAACCGTCGCAGGGACGGTCGGCTCCGCGATGACGGGCGTCTTCGGCCGGCAGATCACGACCCAGTACCTGAGCGGCCTGTATTCCGGCCTGTCAACGCTCGGCGGCTCGCTGACGACGGCAGCGGATGGCGCCGGCCAGGTCTCGACGGGCGTCACCGGAGTGGCCACCGGCCTCGATTCCCTCTCCGGGGGCGCGGCCTCCGCTGCAACCGGGGCGGCGTCCGCCTCGACAGGAGCGTCGAGCTTCGCGACCGGGGTTACCGCGTACACGAACGGGGTGGATGCGCTCAGTGCGGGCCTCGGCAAACTCAACACCGGCACGGCAGGTCTCAGCGCCCTCAGCAGTGGCGTCGCCCAGTACACCGGGGGAGTCACGCAGGCGGCAACCGGGTTCACCAAGGTCTCGGCGGGCTTCACGACGCTGGCCGGCCAGTTCGCCGGGGTCGCCGCGGCGATCAAGGCTGACCCCGCAAACGCCGACGCCTACATCGCCCAGTACCAGGCCGGACTCGACACCTACCAGGCCGGACTGACCCAGTTCCAGGGCGGACTCGACACCCTCTCGACGCAGGGCGCCGGACTCAGCCAGCAGACGACATCCGCCCTCACCGGGGTGCAGGGCGGCGTGGCGCAGAGCGCGACAGGGGCCGCGAAGCTCGCAGCCGGTTCGGCATCGCTGCGGACGGGCGCGACCGGCCTCGCCTCCGGCGTCTCGAGCCTCTCGAGCGGCGTCTCCCAACTCGCGACGGGGACCGCGGCCGCGGCCACCGGGGTGCACCAGCTCGAGACGGGCGCGAGCCAGCTCGCGACCGGGCTCGCGTCCGGAGCCGAGAGCGCGAAGAAGCTGAACCAGGACGACCCTGCGCAGTCGGCTTCGGTCGTTTCCGAGCCCGTCGCCATCACCACGAGCCGCGACAACCCGATCGCGACGATCGGCCCGCTCCTCGGGATGGTCTTCGTGCCGGTGGGGCTCTGGATCGGCGCGCTCGCGATCTTCCTCGTGATGCGCCCGGTGACAAGCACCGCTCTCGCTTCGACCGCCTCAACAGGGCGCCTTGTCTCGCGTGGCTTCGGCCGGGCGTTCGGCCTTGCCGCAGCCCAGGCGGTCGTCGTCGTCGCGCTGCTGCACGCCTCGCTCGGCGTGACCTGGACCCTGCTCCCGGCGACACTCGGCTTCGCGGTCTTCCTCGCGTTCGTCTTCGTCGCGGTGCACCAGTTCCTCACCGTGGCGTTCGGACGGGTCGGCATCGTGGTGTCCCTCGTGCTCCTCGCCCTGCAGCTCACTGCGGTCGGCGGACTGTACCCGATCGAGCTCGTCTCGGCGCCGTTCCAGGCGATCAGCCCGTTCCTGCCGCTCACCTGGGCCGTGAGCGGCATGCAGGGGATCGTCTCCGGAGGGGGAGCAGGTGCGCTCAATGCCGTGGGCATCCTGCTGCTCTTCGCGGTGGTCAGCATCGGCCTGACGTTCTGGGCCGTTGCCGCCAAGCGCGGCCCGCGCTCCTTCGCCCTGGCCCTCGCCCGCGGCTGACGCACGAGCTCCTTCCGCGAGAGCGGGTGAAACGTCGGTTTGAGCGGACCAGACCGACGATTCACCCGCTTTCGCGCGTGGGGACGGGGCTAGTGCTGCTGTCCGGGGCGCAGGGACTCGTGGGCGCGGGGCGACCGCGGGGCGCGGCGCACCCGGCGCTGGGCGGTGTGCAAGCGCGCGAACGCGAGGGTCTCCACGAGCAGCACGAGGCGTTCCTGCTCGGTGCGCGCCTTGCGGGTGTTGACCTCCGCGACGATCCGGCCGTCCCAGCCGGTGCGCGCGAGCAGGTTGAGCACCTCGGCGACCGGCTCGCTGCCACGGCCGGGCAGCAGGTGCTCGTCGAAGACTTTGCCCTCGTCGAGGGAGCCGGAGCCGTCGCAGAGATGCACATGCCGGAGACGGTCGCCGAGCTCCGTCGCCATCGCGAGACTGTCGAGCCCGCTCAGGGCGCAGTGCGAGAAGTCGAGCGTGACGGCGTCGCAGTCCATCCGGGTGGTGTCCCAGCCGGGGGAGTACGCCTTCATGCCCCGGCCGCCGAACTTCCACGGGAACATGTTCTCGACCGCGATCTCGATGCCGCTGTCCGCGCTGATCTCGCGCACGGAGTCGAGGAACGTGACGGCGAAGTCGGCCTGCCAGCGAAACGGCGGATGCACCACGACGGTTCGCGCCCCGACCTCGGCCGCGAGCGCCGCCGAGCGTTCGAGCTTCACGAGTGGGTCCCGACCCCAGACGAAATGCGTGAGCAGGAGCACGGGAGCGTGGATCGAGAAGATCGGCAGCTTGTATTTCCGCGACAGGGCCAGGAGCGCAGCGGCATCCTGGGTGACGTCGTCGCGGGAGGCCATGATTTCGATGCCGTCGTAGCCCGCGAGTTTCGCGAGCCGGAAGGCGTGCTCCGTCGAGAGCGGATAGGCGCAGGTCGTGCTCATGCCGATGCGAATCATTGGCGCCAGAGTAAACCCGACTGCTGAACAACGGGTGTCGCGCGCCCGAATAGTCAGGGGGCTCCGCCGGGGCTGCTGGTATCCTTGGAAGTTCACCGAGGTGCGTGCGCCGTGCAGGTACCGGAACGGACCAGCCATTTCGATTGAAGCCGTTAACACGCCCGCCGCCGAGCCGAAGGTGACATACGCCCTCGTCGCTGTCTCGAACCGGCTGCCCGTGGACTTCGTCGTCGCCGAGGACGGCACCGAAAGCTGGAAGACCTCACCCGGCGGACTCGTCACCGCCCTCGAGCCGCTGATGCGCTCCTCCGACGGCGCGTGGGTCGGCTGGCCCGGCGTCGCCGACCGCGAGTTCGCCCCCTTCGAAAACGACGGCATCAACATCGTTCCCGTCTCGCTGACCGACGCCGACCTCGAGGACTACTACGAGGGCTTCTCCAACGACACCCTCTGGCCGCTCTACCACGACGTGATCTCCCCGCCGAGCTTCCACCGCGAATGGTGGGAGGCGTACGTGCGCGTCAACCGCCGGTTCGCCGAAGCGGCCGCCGCGGCCGCGGCAGCCGGTGCAACCGTCTGGGTGCACGACTACCAGCTGCAACTCGTGCCGCGGATGCTGAGGGACATGCGCCCCGACCTCGTGATCGGCTTCTTCAACCACATACCGTTCCCGCCGTACGGCATCTATGCGCAGCTCCCGTGGCGTAAGCAGATCCTCGACGGCCTGCTCGGCGCCGACCTGATCGGCTTCCAGCGGCTGGCGGATGCCGGCAACTTCTCCCGCGCGGTCCGTCGCCTCTTCGGATACACCACCCGCGGTGTCGCGATCGACGTTCCAGGCGCCGGGGGACACCACCGCCGGGTGATCGCCAAGCACTTCCCGATCTCGATCGACGCCGTCGCATACGCCGACCTCGCGAAACGTCCGGAGATCCAGGCCCGCGCGCGCCGCATCCGCGAGGACCTCGGCAACCCGAAGACGATCATTCTCGGCGTCGACAGGCTCGACTACACCAAGGGCATCGGCCACCGGCTGAAGGCCTTCGGCGAGCTCCTCGAGGACGGGTCGATTTCCGTCGAGGACGTCACCCTCGTGCAGGTCGCGAGCCCGTCCCGGGAACGGGTCGGAGCGTACATGGCCCTCCGCGACGAGATCGAACTCGCCGTCGGCCGGATCAACGGCGACTACTCGACGATCAGCCACACCGCGATCAGCTACCACCACCACGGCTACCCGCGCGAGGAAATGGTCGCCCTGTACCTCGCCGCAGACGTCATGCTCGTCACCGCCCTCCGCGACGGGATGAACCTCGTCGCGAAGGAATACGTCGCCGTCCGCGACTACAAGGACGGCGTGCTCGTCCTGAGCGAATTCGCCGGGGCGGCCGACGAACTCAAGCAGGCCGTGCTGATCAACCCGCACGACATCGACGGCATGAAGGCAGCCATCCTGCGTGCGATCGCGATGCCGCGCCCCGAACGGCAGCGGCGGATGCGCGCCCTGCGCCGCAAGGTGTTCGACAACGACGTCGCCGCCTGGTCGTCGTCCTTCCTCCGCACACTCCGGGAGGGTGCCGCCGTGCAGCCCGGCGTTCCCGATGATCTCGCTCACGCCCTCCGCGACTTCAGTTCCGCGGGCTCGCTGCTCATCGCGCTGGACTTCGACGGCACCGTCGCCCCGATCGTCGACAACCCCCAGGACTCGCGTGCCGTCGCCGGCACCCGGGAGGCCGTCGAACGCCTGATCGGACTCGACGGCGTGCGTGTCGCCCTCGTCTCCGGCCGGTCGCTCGCGAGCCTGCGCCAGGTCGCCGAACCGCAGGTCGAGGTGCTTCTGACCGGTTCACACGGCATCGAGGTCCAGCTGGACACCCCGGGCGAAGAGCTCGGACTCGACCAGGACGAACTCGACCAGCTCGACACGCTCGCCCGCGTGCTCGAACGGGTCTCGGCATCCGTGACGGGTGCGTGGATCGAACGGAAGCCCGCCGGCCTGGCCTTGCACACCCGCAAGTCGACCGCGCAGGCCGGCCAGGCCGTGCAACGCGACGCCCGCGTGCAGCTCGGCGCCGTGCTGCCAGACCTCACCGTGCGCGAGGGAAAGAATGTGCTCGAATTCTCCGTGCGCTCGAGCTCGAAGGGTGACGCGCTCGAACGGCTCCGTGCATACACGGGCGCCGACCGGGTGTTCTACGCCGGAGACGACGTGACGGACGAAGACGCCTTCACCGCACTGCACCCCGGCGACCTCGGACTGAAGATCGGCGCAGGCACCTCCCTCGCGGGCTACCGGGTGCGCGGACCGGAGGAAGTGCCGATCGTGCTGCAGCTGATCGCCGACCTCCGGGAGGCCGCCCCAGCTCCCGGAACCCCCGGAACTCCCAGCGAACGGTAACCCTGCGGCAAAGTTCCCGAAACACAGGTTCTAGAATCACTACATGCCTGAGATCGATCTGAAACCGCGTAGTCGCGACGTCACCGACGGAATCGAAGCCACGACCTCCCGCGGAATGCTCCGTGCCGTCGGGATGGGCGACGCGGACTGGGACAAACCCCAGATCGGCATCGCGAGTTCCTGGAACGAGATCACACCGTGCAACCTGTCCCTCGACCGCCTCGCGCAGGCGGCCAAGGAGGGCGTGCACTCCGGTGGCGGCTATCCGCTGCAGTTCGGCACCATCTCCGTCTCCGACGGCATCTCGATGGGCCATGAGGGCATGCACTTCTCCCTCGTCTCCCGAGAGGTCATCGCGGACTCCGTCGAGGTCGTCATGCAGGCCGAGCGCCTCGACGGCTCCGTGCTGCTCGCCGGCTGCGACAAGTCCCTGCCCGGCATGCTGATGGCCGCTGCCCGGCTCGATCTCGCGAGTGTCTTCCTCTACGCCGGCTCGATCGCGCCTGGCTGGGTCAAGCTCTCGGACGGCACCGAAAAAGACATCACCATCATCGACTCGTTCGAGGCCGTCGGCGCCGTCAAGGCCGGGCGGATGTCCGTGGCCGACGCCAAGCGGATCGAGTGCGCCTTCGCCCCCGGCGAGGGTGCCTGCGGCGGCATGTACACCGCGAACACCATGGCGAGCGTCGCAGAAGCCCTCGGCATGAGCCTTCCGGGATCCGCGTCCCCCGCCTCGGCCGACCGCCGCCGCGACTACTACGCGCACCGCTCCGGCGAGGCCGTCGTCAACCTCCTGCGCCTCGGCATCACGGCCAGGGACATCCTCACCCGCAAGGCCTTCGAGAATGCGATCGCCGTCGCCATGGCCTTCGGCGGCTCCACGAACGTGGTGCTGCACCTGCTCGCCATCGCCCGCGAGGCCGAGGTCGAACTGAGCCTCGACGACTTCAACGTGATCGGCGACAAGGTTCCGCACATCGGCGATCTGAAGCCGTTCGGCAAGTACGTCATGAACGACGTCGACCGCCACGGCGGGGTGCCCGCCGTGATGCGCGCCCTGCTCGAGGCCGGCCTCATCCACGGGGACGCCCTCACCGTCACCGGGAAGACCGTCGCAGAGAACCTCGCGGAGATCGACCCGCCCGACCTCGACGGCGAGGTGCTCCGCACGTTCGACAACCCGATCCACAAGAGCGGCGGCATCACCATCCTCAAGGGCTCGATGGCGCCGGAGGGCGCTGTCGTCAAGACCGCCGGCTTCGACAGTGACGTGTTCACCGGACCCGCCCGCGTCTTCGAGCGCGAGCGCGCGGCGATGGACGCCCTCACCGAGGGCACCATCGAAAAGGGCGACGTCGTCGTCATCCGCTACGAAGGCCCCAAGGGAGGCCCCGGCATGCGCGAGATGCTCTCGATCACCGCGGCCATCAAGGGCGCCGGGCTCGGTGCCGATGTACTACTGTTAACGGACGGCAGATTCTCAGGCGGCACAACCGGACTGTGTATCGGCCACATAGCACCCGAAGCGGTGGACGCAGGTCCGATCGCCTTCGTGCGCGATGGTGATCTCATACGGGTCGATATCGCAGCTCGCACGCTCGACCTACTGGTCGACCCTGAAGAGCTCGACGCCCGACGAGTCGGCTGGGCGCCTCTCCCTCCGCGCTACACCCGCGGCGTGCTCGCCAAGTACACGAAGCTCGTGCAATCGGCGGCCGTTGGCGCCGTCACGGGGTAGCGCTCACCATTCGTACTCGACCTTAGGGACCTGAATCAATGACCGCGGAACAGAACCCCGTGCCATCACCCACGCCCTCGCCGACCTCGGCCGCCACGTCGTCCGCCGCGGCGACGGCCGCGGCAGCATCCGGTGAGCCCGAACTCCTCACCGGTTCCGGTGCGATCATCCGCACCCTCGAACTGCTCGGCGTGACGGATGTCTTCGGCCTGCCCGGCGGCGCCGTCATCCCGCTCTACGACGAGCTGATGACCCAGGACGCCATCCGGCACATCCTGGTGCGCCACGAGCAGGGCGCCGGCCACGCTGCGGAGGGCTACGCCTCGGCGAGCAACCGCGTCGGCGTCGCCATCGCGACCTCAGGCCCCGGCGCCACGAACCTCGTCACGGCGATCGCGGACGCCTATATGGACTCGGTGCCGATCCTGTGCATCACCGGCCAGGTCTTCTCGACGCTGATGGGCACGGATGCCTTCCAGGAGGCCGACATCGTCGGCATCACGATGCCGATCACGAAACACTCGTTCCTCGTCAAGCGCCCGGAAGACGTTCCCGGTGCGATCGCATCCGCCTACCTGATCGCCTCGACCGGCCGGCCAGGCCCTGTGCTCGTCGACATCACCAAGGACGCCCAGCAGAAGACGGCGCCGTTCATCTGGCCGCCGAAGATCGACCTGCCCGGCTATCGTCCGATCACCAAGGCCCACGGCAAGCAGGTGCAGGCGGCAGCCCAGTTGCTCGCCGATGCGAAGAAGCCCGTGCTGTACGTCGGCGGCGGCGTCATCCGCGCCCGCGCATCCGCCGAGCTCCTCGCCTTCGCCGAACTCACCGGCACGCCCGTCGTCACGACGCTGATGGCCCGTGGCGCCTTCCCGGACTCGCACGACCAGCACCTCGGCATGCCGGGCATGCACGGCACCGTTCCCGCCGTGCTGTCCCTGCAGGAGGCCGACCTGATCATCGCGCTCGGCGCCCGCTTCGACGACCGGGTCACCGGGAAGGTCAGCGAGTTCGCGCCGCACGCCACGATCGTGCACGTCGACGTCGACCCCGCGGAGATCTCCAAGATCCGCACCGCAGACGTGCCCATCGTCGGAGACGCCAAGGACGTGCTCGCCGACCTGACCGTCGCCTTCTCCGCGGTGCTCAAGACCACCACCCCGGACTTCACCGAGTGGTGGAGCTACCTGAACGGTCTCCGCGAGGAGTTCCCGCTCGGCTACTCCGAGCCGACGGACGGCCTGCTCGCCCCGCAGTACGTGATCAAGCGCATCGGTGAACTGACCGGGCCGGAGGGCGTCTACGCCGCCGGCGTCGGCCAGCACCAGATGTGGGCGGCCCAGTACATCAAGTACGAGCGCCCCAACTCCTGGCTCAACTCGGGCGGTGCCGGCACGATGGGCTACTCCGTTCCCGCGGCGATGGGCGCCAAGGTCGCAGAACCCGACCGGGTGGTTTGGTCGATCGACGGTGACGGATGCTTCCAGATGACCAACCAGGAACTCGCGACCTGCACGATCAACAACATCCCCATCAAGGTCGCGATCATCAACAACTCCTCGCTCGGCATGGTGCGCCAGTGGCAGACCCTGTTCTACGACGGTCGGCACTCCTTCACCGACCTGAACACCGGGCACGGCTCGGCGATGGTGCCCGACTTCGTGAAGCTCGCCGAGGCGTATGGTGCGCTCGGCATCCGCGTCACGAGCGCGGACCAGGTCGACGACGCGATCAAGCTCGCCCTCGCGACGAACGACCGCCCGGTCGTGATCGACTTCGTCGTGAGCCGCGATGCGATGGTCTGGCCGATGGTGCCCCAGGGCGTCAGCAACAGTTACGTGCAGTACGCGAAAGACCACGCACCGACCTGGGGAGAGGAGTAAGCCCATGAGTTCCCATGTCCTGAGCCTCCTCGTCGAGGACAAGCCCGGCCTGCTGACCCGCGTCGCCGGCCTCTTCGCCCGGCGCGGCTTCAACATCGAAAGCCTCGCGGTCGGCCACACCGAGATCCCCGGCCTGTCGCGGATCACCATCCTCGTCGACGTCGAGGACCTCCCGCTCGAGCAGGTCACGAAGCAGCTCAACAAGCTGATCAACGTGATCAAGATCGTCGAGCTCGACCCCGCGCAGTCCGTGCAGCGCGAGCACCTGCTGGTCAAGGTGCGTGCGGACAACACGACGAGGTCCCAGGTGCTCGAAGCCGTCACGCTGTTCCGTGCGCGGGTCGTCGACGTCGCCCCTGACTCCGTCGTGATCGAGGTGACCGGGGATTCCGGCAAGACCCAGGCGCTGCTGCGCGTGCTCGAGCCCTACGGGATCAAGGAAATCGCACAGTCCGGACTGCTCGCCATCGGCCGCGGGTCCAAATCGATCACCGAACGCGTGTTCAAGAGCTAGCGTCCGCCCCTCACCCCCTTTCTTCACCGACCTTTCTTCACCAAACAACTAGGAGATAACCACTCGTGTCTGAGATTTACTACGACAAAGACGCTGACCTGTCGATCATCCAGGGCAAGAAGGTAGCCGTCATCGGTTACGGCTCGCAGGGACACGCGCATGCCCAGAACCTCCGCGACTCGGGTGTCGAGGTCGTCATCGGCCTGAAGGATGGCTCGAAGTCGAAGGCCAAGGCCGAAGAGGTCGGCTTCACCGTCCTCAGCACCGCCGAGGCAGCCAAGTGGGCCGACGTCATCGTCATCCTCGCGCCCGACCAGGTGCAGCGTCACCTCTACGCCGCTGACGTGCTTCCGAACCTCGCGGCCGGAAAGGCGCTCGTCTTCGGACACGGGTTCAACATCCGCTTCGGCTACATCACCGCACCGGAGGGCGTCGACGTCGTCATGGTCGCCCCCAAGGGGCCCGGCCACACCGTGCGTCGCGAATTCGAGGCCGGCCGTGGCGTACCCGTCATCGTCGCCGTCGAGAAGGATGCGACCGGCAATGCCTGGCCGCTGACTCTCAGCTACGCGAAGGCGATCGGCGGGCTCCGTGCCGCCGGCATCAAGACCACCTTCACCGAAGAGACCGAGACCGACCTGTTCGGCGAGCAGGCCGTGCTCTGCGGCGGCGTCTCGCAGCTCATCCAGTACGGCTTCGAGACCCTGACCGAGGCCGGTTACCAGCCGCAGGTCGCCTACTTCGAGGTGCTGCACGAGCTCAAGCTCATCGTCGACCTGATGTGGGAGGGCGGCATCGCCAAGCAGCGCTGGAGCGTCTCCGACACCGCGGAATACGGCGACTACGTCTCCGGCCCGCGCGTGATCGACCCGCACGTCAAGGAGAACATGAAGGCCGTTCTCGCCGACATCCAGAGCGGCGCGTTCGCCGAGCGTTTCATCGCCGACCAGGACGCCGGAGCACCCGAGTTCCTCGCTCTCCGCAAGAAGGGCGAAGAGCACCCGATCGAGGCCACCGGCCGCGAGCTGCGCAAGCTCTTCGCGTGGAACGCCTCGAACGACGACGACTACGTCGACGGCGAAGCCGCCCGCTAACCACCGCATCGCGCACGACGCACCGCACCATGAACGGCGGGGCCCCTCTACCCGAGGAGCCCCGCCGTTCGTCGTAACGCCCCGCAGGGTCAGTGCTCGGTGAGGACGGCCTCTTCAGCCTCCTCGAAGGCCAGGTCGGGCGGCGAAATCCGGAAGCCCCTGGTCAGGATGGCGAGCACGACGACGCCCACGCCGAGCCAGGTGAGGCCGAGCGTGATCGCGTTCACGTCGAGCTTGGTGAGCAGCCATGCATCGATGACGGCTCCGATCGCGGGCACGACCACGTACAGCCACACGTTGTGGTGCCGGCCGGCCCTGCGCTCGCGGATGAAGAAGGCGATCACGGCGAGGTTCACGAACGTGAACGCGGTGAAGGCGCCGAAGTTGATGAACGATGTCGAGGTTGCCACGTCGAGGAACAGGGCGATGAGGCCGACGGCTCCTGTGATGATGATGCTGATCACGGGCGTGCGGTAGCGCTCGCTGATGGTGCCGAAGATTCGGCGGGGGAGGACGCCATCGCGGCCCATCGCGTAGAGAAGACGGGCTCCTCCGGCCTGGGCGGCGAGCCCGGAGGCGAACTGGCCGAGCACGAGCCCGGCGATGAAGATCGCGCCGAACACGTTGCCGCCTATGGTGAGAGCGATGTCGAAGGCGGCGGACGACACGTTCTCGAAGACGCCGCCCGGCTGGACGAGTGTCGTCGTGTACGCCACGACGATGAAGATCGCTCCGCCGATCAGGGCGATGAGCATGATCGCGCGCGGCATGTTCTTCCGCGGGTTGATCGTCTCCTCTGTCAGCGTCGTGACGGCGTCGAAACCGAGGAAGGAGTATGCGGCGATCGCGGCCCCTGCGGAGATGCCGGTGAGGCTCGCCGTGTCGTTGAAGAACGGCGTGGAGCTGAAGAGGGCAAGCGGGCCGGAGTTCGTGAGGACGGAGCCGATCGAGAGGGCCACGAAGAGCACGATCACGAGCACCTGGAAGGCCATCAGGATGTAGTTCGCCTTCTGTGCCACCCGGATCCCGATGATGTTGAGCGCGGTCGTCGCGAGGATGAACCCGAGGATCCAGATCCACCCGGGCACGTCGGGGAATTGAGCGCCGAGGTACGCGCCACCGATCAGCCAGATCACCATCGGCAGGAAGAGATAGTCGAGAAGGACGGCCCAGCCGACGAGGAAACCGACGCGGGAGTCGATCGCGCGGCGCACGTAGCTGTATGCCGACCCCGCGACCGGGTACGCGGCGGCCATCCGCCCATAGCTCGATGCGGTGAAGAGCATCGCGACGAGGGCCACGAGGTAGGCGGCGGGCGTGGCGCCGCCGGTGACCTCGGCGACGATGCCGAAGATCCCGAGCACGATGATCGGCGTCATATAGGCGAGGCCGAAGATTACGACAGAGGAGAGCGTGAGAGAACGAGTGAGGGTGGGACTGGGGTGCGTTGGCGTAACCATGGGTCGTCCTTACTGGGTTGGGGTGGCGGGGCGAACTGAGGGGGCTACTACTGAGATCAGCGGGGCTGGAGAGGTCGGGGACCAGGACTGGGGCTGCCAGCTGGAAGGAGAGATCCGGCCGCCGTACAGGGGGAGCTCGATCGGGGCATCCGTGTCGGCGAATTGCGCCCACGGTCGGTTGGTACCCGCGGTTCCCTGCACTCGCACCCGGGTCACGTGGTCGAGGTCGATGGTGGTCAGAAGCACGTCGGAGTTGGTGTCAGCGCTCTCGTCGAGGACGTGGCCCTCCGGGTCGACGACGATGCTCCGACCCCGGCCGACGGGACCTGCGCAATTGACGCTCACGGTGAAGACCTGGTTCACGATCGAGTTGGCGCGGGCGAGCACGAGCTCCTGGGCGCGGTCGTCCGTCGTCGTCTTCACGAGGTTCAGTACCACCTCTGCACCGAGCCACGCGAGATGCCTGGTCACCTCGGGGAACCAGGCGTCATAACAGATGGAGAGGCCGAGCCGCCCGACACCGGGCACATCGAAGACGACGAACCGGTCGCCGGGATCGTACGGTTCGAACGGCCGCCAGGGAAACATCTTGCGGTATGAGGCCACGCGTTCCCCCGTCGGGGCGTACACCACGGCCGTGTTGAAGAGTTCCCCGTTCTGGCCGAGTTCGCACACGCTCCCCGGAACGAGCCAGATGCCTGCCTCCCTGGCGAGCGCTCCGAGGGAATCGCCGAGCGGGCCGTCGAGGGGCTGGGCGGATGCCCTGAGGCTCGCGTTCCGTGCGTCGGCCGACTCAGGTTCTGACGTGACGTCGCCGCGGTCCGCGGGGGAGCCGAAGAGATGCAACTCGGGAAACACCACCACGTCGGCATCGGGGGCTCCGGCAAGCACGGACCGCAGCTCGGCGGCGAACGGCTCGATCGCGGCTCCGATCAGCTGGGGAGCCGCCTGCACGGCGGCCACTTTCAGGGTTCTCATCCTTCGTCCTTCCGAGTTCTCCTAAATTAGATCATTTTGAACATTACCGGCGCGTTTCGTGTCGATTATTGTGGTGTCGTGACCACATCGATACCGGGCGACACTGAAGCGGCGCCATCGGGCCTCGCGGCCCTGACCGCCGCCGCCGTCACCGGGATCACCCGCCTCGCGGCCATCGACACCGTGCGGGCCCGGCTCGCCCTCGCCGTCGACCTCGGCCTGCTGCTGCCGGGCGAACGAGTGCCGCCCGTCGACGACGTTGCGGAGGCTCTCGCCGTCAGCCCGATCACGGCCCGGCGAGCGCTCGAAAGCCTCGCGGACGACGGCGTGCTCGTGCGCCGCAGGGGCCGAGGCGGCGGAACCTTTGTCGCCGACGTCCCCGCCCACTCGGCCGTCGCCGAGATCCGCAGCTATCTCGCAGACGCCGCCGAAGTACACGATCTCATCGACCGACGGGTGCTCCTCGAGTGCGCCGTCGTGCACCACGCCGCGCTCGCCGCGACGGAATCCGACCTCGCCGTCCTCGACCTGCAGATCACCCGGATGCGGGAGGCCAGAAGCTGGACCGAGTACCACCTGGCCGACGAGAGCTTCCACGTCGGAGTCGCCGTCGCGAGCGGCCTCGACTTCGCTCTTCCCCTCTACCGTGCCGCCCTCGCCGCCCTCTACCGATACTTCCTGCCCTATCCGATCTCCTTCCTGCACGGGGTCAACGACGACCACGCCGACCTCGTTGCCGCGCTCCGCCGCTCCGACCCTGTGGATGCCGTGCGCATCGCCCGCGCGCACGTCGAGGCCCTGCACCACACCATGTTCATGGGGCTGCCGCAGCCACCGAACGATGCCCCGACAGCGGTCACCGCCACGCCCCCCTCCAGGTCTCCTGACCCGCTGCCTGACGCGGCGCCGCACTCCGACGGCTAATCTGGCCCTATGACTTCAGCACCACGCGGCGGAAATCCGCGCGACGACGACGCGCTCGGCTGGGCCGGCGACGACGATCCCACCCTGCAAACCCGGTCGGAGGACGCCGACGCCCGCGAGAACTCGCGCACGCCGGTCGAGTCAGACCCCGTTGCCTCCGCACCGGCCAGCGCTCCGGTCTACGCCGCTTTGCCGGACGGCTGGAGCGTCAAGGGCCCGACCGCTGCGATCGAAGCGGATGCCGCGGCCCGCAACTCGGAACGCTCGCCGATGAGTTCATTCACCCTCATCTCCCTCGGGGTGTTCGGCGGCATCTACCTGCTCTTCACGATCGGCTGGTTCATCGGCGTGAGCCGGATCGACAATCCGCTCGGCGACGCTCTCGCGAGCTTCATGTTCAGCCTCGGAACCTGGCTCGCCGTCGCGGCCCCCGTCGCGTGGTTCGCGGTGACGCTCTGGCTGACCCCGACCCGGCCGCGCGGACGAATCCTCTGGCTGCTCCTCGGCGTCGTGCTGCTCGCTCCGCTCCCGCTCCTCGTGAGCGGAGGGGCCGTCGCATGAGCGAGCCCGTCGCACTCCCGAACCCGTCCGGTCCCGATGCGTCCGGCACCGGTTCGACCGAGACCGTCGCCGCACCACAGCGCCGCAGGCCTTCCTGGCCGTTCCTGGTCGTCGCCGTCTTCGTCGGACTGTTCTACGCCTGGGATGTCTGGGCGGCCCTCGGGAACCTGATCGGCCTCAACCTCGCCGCCGGGTCCCTCGACACCCAGCTCAGCGGGTTCGGCTGGGGAATCCTGATCGCCGGGGTACTCCTGCCGATCCTGATCTTCCTGCTCGCCGCCCGGATCGGACGGGGCAGGCCGCTGTACGCGCAGGCCGCCCTGTTCCTCGTCGGCCTGGCCCTCGCATCCGCCCTCGCCCTCGATATCTACCAGTTCGGACTCGGCAGCCTGATCGTCTGATCGAGGCGTCGGACCGGGATCGCAGGCTCAGAGAATCGCCAGCACGACGAGGGCGATGAGCGCGACCTGCTCGATGACCCGGGTCCGGAGCGGGATCGCGGCCCGGCCGAAGCGCAGCGGGTCGCGGGCGGCGAACGCGTTGGCCGGGAAGACCGCGATCAGGAAGATCACGAGCATGACTCCGGTGACTCCGGTGACTCCGGTGGTCGGCGGCCAGAGCAGGCCGAGGCCGCCGAGCATCTCGCAGACGCCCGTGAAGATCACCAGGACGACGGGGCCACGCGCGCCGAAGAATCCCGTGAAGCGGAGTCCCGGCGGGATCATGGCAGCCATCGTGCGCTGGACCACCGGGATGAAGTGGGTGATCCCCGCGCCGAAGAAGAAGACGGCCAGAAGGCAGCGCAGGACGAACTGGAGGGAGTCCAACGTAACAGTGCTCATTGGGGAATATTACGGCCGATAGACTCGACCCAATACTGGCGCCCCACGGTCGCGGCGCGAGCCACAATTGCTGCTGCTATCGGAGGTTCTGTTTTCGTGTCAAAACCAGTCGTTCTTATCGCTGAAGAATTATCACCCGCAACCGTCGATGCACTCGGACCCGACTTCGAGGTCCGCACTGTCGATGGCACGGACCGGCCGGCCCTGCTCGCCGCGCTCGCAACGGCCGACGCCGTGCTCGTGCGCTCCGCGACGAAGGTCGACGCCGAGGCTATCGCGGCTGCACCCCTGCTCAAGGTGATCGCCCGCGCCGGTGTCGGACTCGACAACGTGGACATTAAGGCTGCGACGGCCGCAGGCGTCATGGTCGTCAATGCACCGACCTCGAACATTATCTCTGCCGCAGAACTGACCGTCGGTCACATTATTAGCCTCGCCCGTCACATCCCCGCCGCGAGTGGCGCCCTCGCAGAGGGGCAGTGGAAGCGCTCCAAGTACACCGGTGTCGAACTGTACGAAAAGACCGTCGGCATCATCGGCCTCGGCCGTATCGGCGCCCTCATCGCCGCTCGAATGCAGGCCTTCGGCACGAAGATCATCGCGTTCGACCCGTACATCACCTCCGCCCGTGCGCAGCAGCTCGGCGTTGTGCCCGTGACTCTCGAAGAACTCCTCGCGCAGTCCGACTTCGTGACCATCCACATGCCGAAGACGGCGGAGACGACCGGCATGATCGGAGCCGCGCAGTTCAAGCTCATGAAGCCGACCGCGTTCGTGATCAACGTCGCCCGAGGCGGCCTCATCGACGAAGACGACCTCTACGACGCCCTGACTGCCGGCACCATCGCCGGGGCCGGCCTCGACGTGTTCGTGTCTGAGCCCCCGACCGGGTCGAAGCTCCTCGGCCTGGAAAACCTGATCACCACCCCGCACCTCGGTGCATCGACCGACGAAGCCCAGGAGAAGGCCGGCGTCTCCGTCGCGAAGTCGGTGCGCCTCGCCCTCTCCGGCGAACTCGTGCCGGACGCGGTCAACGTCGCCGGCGGCGTCATCGACCCCTACGTGCGCCCCGGCATCCCGCTCGTCGAGAAGCTCGGCCAGGTCTTCTCCGGCCTCACCGCACAGCGCCCGCTCACAAGCGTGGACATCGACGTGCGCGGCGAGCTCGCCGACTACGACGTGAGCGTGCTGCGCCTTGCGGCACTCAAGGGCATCTTCACGAACGTCGTGAGCGAGACCGTCTCCTACGTGAACGCGCCGCTGCTCGCCGAGCAGCGTGGCATCGCGGTCCGCCTGCTCACCGACAAGGAATCGCCGGAGTACCGCAACGTCATCCAGATTCGTGGCGCCCTCGCAGACGGCTCACAGGTTTCCGTCTCCGGCACCCTGACCGGCACGAAGCAGATCGAGAAGATCGTCGAGATCAACGGGTACGACGTCGAGGTCACCTTCGCCGAGCACCTGATCGTGATGGTCTACACCGACCGCCCCGGAATCGTCGCCGTCTACGGCCGCGAGTTCGGCGACGCCCAGATCAACATCGCGGGCATGCAGATCGCCCGCCACGAGGCCGGCGGCAAGGCGCTGAGCGTGCTGACCGTCGACTCACCCGTCTCGGCGAGCCTGCTCGCCACCGTGCGCGACGCGATCTCGGCCGACGTGATGGTCGAAATCGCCATCACGGAGTAGCGGTCCGGTCGGTCATTCGACCGATCACGGCGAGCAACCGGTCCAGTCTCGCCGCCGACACCACGTCGGCGGCGGGATAGGCCGCGCTCGTGATGGTGGAACCGAAGTACAGTCCGTCACTGATCAACATGATCGCCTCTGCGACGTCCGGATCCCCGACGGTCTCCTCGATCACGGCCAGCCACTGGCGCCGCATTGAGACAACGGCCGTGTTGGCCAGCGGATGCGATCCCTGCGCCAGGCGCACGGCTCCCGCGATGGTGCGGTCCAGGGGAGTGCCCTCGCTCATCGAGGTCCGGATCAGGTAGTCAACGGGTCCGGCCGCCGCAGAGCGGATGCGTACGATGTCGTCGGCCACGAGCTCCTCGAGCCGGGTGAGCAGTCCCCGGACCAGGGCCTCCTTCGACCCGAAATGGTAGAGCAGCCCGCCCTTCGACAGGCCGGCCGCCGCGGCGACACCCTCGAGGGTGGCCGCACGTTCGCCCTGGTCGATGAGGAGCCCGGTGAACGCGTCGAGGACCCGGTCCCGGGTCGGGGAATAGTCGGCTGACCGGAGCGGGGGCTGGACGGGCGAGGGTGTCATGGTGCTACTGTACCGTCTGGACGGTATAGTTTTGTGCCGTCCCCCTTCTGCGACGGGTCCACCCGTCCCCTGCCCGGAAAGTTGTTGCACCGTGTCAACCCCGACCCGCCCCCGGATCCCCGTCCAACCCGGCGCCGCGCCCGTGCGCCGCTGGTGGGCCCTTGCGGTGCTGATGCTGCCGGTGCTGCTCGTTTCGATCGACAACACCGTGCTGAACCTTGCCCTGCCGCAGATCTCCGAGGCCCTCAGCCCGAGCGGCACCCAGCTGCTCTGGGTGATCGACATCTACCCCCTCGTACTCGCGGGGCTGCTGGTCTCGATGGGCAGCCTCGGCGACCGGATCGGCCGGCGCCGACTGCTGCTGATCGGCTCCGCCGGCTTCGGAGCGATGTCGGTGATCGCCTCCTTCGCGCCGAGCATCGAATGGCTCATCCTCGACCGTGCTGCACTGGGCGTGTTCGGGGCCATGCTGATGCCGCCCACGCTCGCACTCCTGCGGTCCGTCTTCACGGAACGCAATGAGCGCCGCCTCGCCATCGCCATCTGGGCGAGCGGCTTCGCGGCCGGCAGCGCACTCGGCCCCGTTGTCGGCGGACTCATCCTCGAGAACGGGGAATGGGGATCCGTCTTCCTGCTCGCGGTCCCGCTGTTGCTGCCCTTGCTCGTGGTGGCGCCGCTGATCGTGCCGGAATCCCGGGATCCGAACCCGGGTGCGATCGATGTGCCGAGCATCCTGCTCTCGCTCCTGACGATGTTCCCGATCGTCTTCGGCATCAAGACGCTCGCCGACTCCGGGTTCGGCGTCGCCGGAACCGTGTCGATCGCAGTGGGACTGGTTGCCGGCATCCTCTTCGCCCATCGGCAGCGGCGTCTCCATGAGCCGATGCTCGACCTCGCACTCTTCCGTCGCGGTTCGTTCAGCGGCGCGGTCGGGGTCAACTTCCTGAGCGTCGTCGCGCTCGTCGGCGGACTGTTCTTCGTCTCGCAATACCTCCAGCTCGTCCTCGGCCTGGAGCCCCTCGCTGCCGGCCTGGTACTCGTGCCCGGCCTGGTGGCGATGATCCTGGCCGGATTGATCGTCGTCCCGATCGCCAGGCGGATCCGGCCGTCGATCGTGATCCCGGCCGGGCTGCTGTTCTCTGCGGCCGGGTACACGGCATTCGCGATCGGCGGAGCCGGATTCGGCCCTGCCGGTGTGGCCGTCGCCTTCGTCGCCCTCGGGATCGGGATCGGGGCTGCCGAGACGGTGTCGAACGAATTGATCGTGGCGAGCGCACCGCCGGAGAAGATGGGCGCTGCATCCGCTGTCGGGGAAACCGCATACGAACTGGGCGCGGTTCTCGGCACCACGGTCCTGGGCAGCATCCTCACCTCGGCATACCGCTCCGCGGTGGTGCTGCCTGATGGGCTCGGCGCCGGACAACGGGCCGCGGCGGGGGAGACCCTCGGCGGGGCCGTCGCCGTTGCGGCCGAGCTGCCGGCAGGAGCCGGCCGGATGCTGCTGGAGTCTGCGCGGGAGGCCTTCCTCACCGGAATCGGTCCCACCGCCTGGATCGGAGCCGGACTCGTGGTCGTAGCGGCCATGGTCGCCTGGGTCGCACTGCGCTCGGCGCGGTGAGCCGGCGTCGATTCCGGGAGTGACGAAGACGCGGGGATCACCCGACCTGACGCGTCGCAGTAGGGTTTGGGTACAGCAATCCGAGCCCCCAGGAGTCCCATGTCCCGTCAGATCAAGCTCGCCGTCATTCCCGGAGACGGGATCGGACCCGAAGTCGTCGCCGAGGCCGTCAAGGTGCTCGGCGCAGCGACAGTGGCCGACGACGTCGAATTCGCGCTGACCTGGTTCTCGCTCGGCGCGACCCGGTTCCTCGAGACGGGCGACGTGCTCACCGATGATGACCTCGGGGCGATCGCCGCCCACGACGCCATCCTGCTCGGCGCCGTCGGGGGAGTGCCCGGCGACCCGCGCCTCGCGAACGCGAACATCGAGCGGGGCCTGCTGCTCAGGCTGCGCTTCTCGCTCGACCACTACGTCAACCTGCGACCGAGCGTGCTGTTCCCCGGTGTGCCGAGCCCGCTCGCGGCTCCCGGCAACGTCGACTTCGTCGTCGTGCGCGAGGGCACCGAAGGGCCGTACGTCGGCAACGGCGGCGCCATCCGCCAGGGCACCGCGCACGAGGTCGCCAACGAGGTCTCGGTCAACACGGCCTTCGGCGTCGAACGCGTCGTACGCTACGCCTTCGAGGTCGCCAGGGGCCGCGCGGCCAAACACCTGACCCTCGTGCACAAGACCAACGTGCTCGTCTTCGCCGGCGGCCTGTGGCAGCGGATCGTGACGACCGTCGCCGCCGAATACCCCGACGTGACGGTGGACTACCTGCACGTGGATGCTGCGACGATTTTCCTCGTCTCAAATCCGAGTAGATTTGATGTCATCGTCACGGATAACCTCTTCGGCGACATCCTCACCGACCTGGCGGCCGCAATCAGCGGCGGCATCGGCCTGGCAGCATCCGGGAACATCAACCCGGACGGCCGGTTCCCGAGCATGTTCGAACCGGTGCACGGTTCGGCCCCCGACATTGCGGGCAAGCAGCTTGCGGACCCGACGGCCGCCATCCTTTCCGTCGCCCTCCTGCTCGATCACCTGGGCCTGACGGATGCCGCGGCCCGGGTCCGGGACGCGGTGGTCGCCGATATCGCGGCCCGTACGGAAAATGGGGCATTCACGGCGTCGCGCGGTACCAGCGCGGTGGGCGACGCCATCGTGACTCGAATGACAGACAAGGGACTCCAATGAGCCAGGCAGCACTGAGCGACACCACCACCGAGACCACCACAGGCACCACGACCGACGCCGCGACCACGGGCGCCTTCCCGCTGACCTTCAGCCTGACGCCGTCCACGATGGCGCGCACGAGGGCCGAGCGTGAGGAGATCCTCGCCGACCCCGGTTTCGGCAAAAAGTTCACCGATCACATGGTCTCGATCGATTGGACCGTCGAGGAGGGCTGGCACGATGCCCGGGTCATCCCGTACGGCCCGTTGCAGCTCGACCCGGCCTCTTCGGTGCTGCACTACGGCCAGGAGATCTTCGAGGGGCTCAAGGCCTACCGCCACGCCGACGGCTCCATCTGGACCTTCCGCCCGGAGAAGAACGCCGACCGGCTCCAGCGTTCGGCACGCAGGCTCGCCCTGCCGGAGCTCTCCGAGAGCGATTTCATCGAATCGATCCGGCAGATGATCGCCGTGGACGGCGATTGGGTGCCGTCGGACCATGAGACGAGTCTCTACCTGCGACCGTTCATGATCGCCAACGAAAGCTTCCTCGGTGTGCGCGCCGCCCACAAGGTCGGCTATTACGTCATCGCGAGCCCTGCGGGCGCCTACTTCGCCAACGGCGTCGCCCCGATCAAGATCTGGCTTTCGACCGAATACGCCCGTGCCGGCCGCGGCGGAACCGGGGCCGCGAAGTGCGGTGGCAACTACGCCGCCTCGCTCCTGCCGCAGATGCAGGCATACGACAACGACTGCGCCCAGGTACTCTTCCTCGACGGGGAAACCGGTTCGCACATCGACGAGCTCGGTGGGATGAACGTCTTCTTCGTGTACGGCACCGACACGCTCGTCACCCCGCGACTGACCGGCACCATCCTCGAGGGTGTCACGCGCGACAGCATCATCCAGCTCGCTCGTGACCGGGGACTGACTGTCGAGGAGCGCGACGTGACCCTCGACGACTGGCGCGACGGAATCGCATCCGGTGCCATCACCGAGGTCTTCGCGTGCGGCACCGCCGCCGTGGTCACCCCGATCTCACAGCTCAAGGGACCGGGCGGCCTGGCCATCGGCGATGCGGATGCGCCGGCCGGCACGATCACGATGGCGCTCCGCCAGGAGCTGACCGACATCCAGTACGGGCTGCTGCCCGACCGGCACGGCTGGCTCACCCGCCTCGACGTACCCGCGGACCAGGCGTGAAGGTCGCGCGGTTCAGCCAGGGCGGAATCATCGCCTTCGGCATCGTCGACGACGATGAGCTCGTCGTACTCAAGGGCGACCCGATGTTCGCCGGGTACGACCCGACCGGCGACCGGATCGCCCTGCGCGACGTGAAGCTGCTCGCGCCCGTGATCCCGCGCTCCAAGATCGTGGGCATGGCGCATGCGTTCTTCTCCGACGACGAAGAACGCGAGCACGCCGAACCGCGCGAGCCCCTCTTCTTCCTCAAACCGAACACCTCGGTGATCGGGCCGGACGACCCGATCTTCCTCCCGGCGCAGTCCCACGACGTGCGCGTCGAGGGCGAACTCGCGATCGTGATCGGCAAGATCGCGAAGAACGTGACGGTCGAGAACGCCGAAGACGTCATCTTCGGGTACACGATTGCGAACGACGTGACGGCGCGCGATCTCCTCGAGCGCGACGGGCAGCTCGCCCGCGCCAAGAGCTTCGACTCGTTCTGCCCGCTCGGCCCCGTGATCGACACCGAGTACGACTGGACGAGCCTGCACCTGACCGGTCGGGTCAACGGCGAGAAGTTCCAGAAGGGGACGGCTGCGCTCTACAAGCATTCGGTCGCCGAGGTCGTCGCGTTCGTCTCGAGCGTCTTCACGCTCCTGCCGGGCGATGTGATCCTCACCGGCGCCCCTGACCGCGCCGAAAAGGTCCACGACGGCGACGCCGTGCAGATCGAGATCCCGGGCATCGGCATCCTGACGAACCCGGTCAAGCGCCTCTAGAGCAATAGATCAGGGGTGCCAGGACCGGACCTGGTCCGCGGCCGTGGCGAGGAGTGCGAGCGACTCGTCCCGGTTCACCCGGGCGAGCAGCATGACGCTCATCGACAAGGCGGCGAGCGTGCGGGCGCGTTCGTCGAGGACAGCGGCCCCGGCATCCGTGCCCGGAGCGATCTCGGCCGCCGCTCCCGCGAGGGCGTTGCGGAGTGCCGCCGTGAGCTCGGCGCGGTAGTCGTCGACGACCTTCCTGGCGGGGTCGTCGTGGCCGGCGAGTCCCGCTGCACAGTTGACGAGCAGGCAGCCCCGGCGCGGTGAATCGTCGGGCAGGGAGGCGACGGCCAGGCTCAGGTCGCCGTAGTACGCGAGCAGGGCGGCACGGCCGGCCGATTCGGCGAGCAGCGGGCGCAGGCGCGGGCGGATGACCGTCTCGAGGTAGTCCGCGACCGCGGCGTCGAAGAGCCCGCGTTTGCTTCCGAACGCGTGGTACAGGCTCGACCTGTTGAGCCCGGTGACCCGCTCGAGGTCGGCGAGGGACGCCGCCTCGAAGCCGCGGTCCCAGAACAGGTCGCGTGCCGCGGTCACGACGACGGGAGCGTCAAAGCTCGGCGTGCGGCCCATCTCGGTCTCCAGTCAGTGGTCGGGTTTTTGTGTACCGTTCGATTCAGCATATAGTAAACCAGTCGGTACAAAAACGTTCCGAGCCCCACGTTCGGCACAGAGAAGTTCAGGAGTCACCCATGACAGCGAATACCAGCACCCAGATCCAGCTCGCCGCACGCCCCGTCGGATGGCCGACGGCGGCCGACTTCCGCACGGTCCACGTCGACCTGCCGGAGCTCGCGCCCGGCGAGATCCGCGTCGCCAACGAGTTCGTGTCCGTCGACCCCTATATGCGCGGCCGGATGAACGATGTGAAGAGCTATTCGCCGCCCTACGCACTCGACGAGACCATGACCGGTGGCGCGGTCGGCCGGGTCGTCGCATCTGCCGCCGACGGAGTGTCCGTCGGCGACGTCGTCGTGCACCAGTACGGCTGGCGCGACCTCGTGCAGGCCCCCGCCGCGGGCTTCCGCGTCGTGCCCGAACTGCCCGGCGTTCCGCTCTCCGCCTACCTCGGCGTGCTCGGGATGACCGCTCTCACCGCCTACGTCGGCCTCCTCGACATCGCGGGCATGAAGCCCGGCGACACGGTCTTCGTCTCGGGCGCAGCCGGGGCCGTCGGCAGCATGGTCGGCCAGATCGCCCGCCTCAAGGGTGCCGGCCGCGTTGTCGGTTCCGCAGGCACGCCCGAGAAGGTTGCGCTGCTCACGAGCAAGTACGGCTTCGACGCCGCCTTCAACTACAAGGACGGCGACATCGCCGGCCAGCTCGCCCTCGCCGCACCCGATGGCATCGACGTGTACTTCGACAACGTCGGGGGAGAGCACCTCGAGGCCGCCCTCGGCGCCTTCAAGGACGGCGGACGCGCTGCACTCTGCGGCGCGATCTCCCTCTACAACACGACCGAGGCATCCGCGGGACCCCGCAACATGTCGAACATCGTGACCCGCGGGCTCACCCTGAAGGGGTTCACGGTCGGCAACTACCTGCAGCACTTCGGCGCGTTCTCGACCGAGATGTCCGGATGGCTGACGAGCGGCGCCGTCGTCTTCGACGAGACCGTCGTCGACGGGATCGACAACGCGGTCGAGGCCTTCCTGGGCCTCATGCGCGGAGAGAACACCGGCAAGATGGTCGTGCGCACGACCGTCTGAGCCGACTCGATCCCGCTCCACGACACGCATCCACCCATTTTTGAACATTGGAGAATCATGGCCCACGTACTCTTCGTCGTCAGCGCCGCTGACCACTGGACCCTCAATGACGGCACCCTGCACCCGACCGGGTACTGGGCGGAGGAGCTCGCGGAACCGCACCGGCGATTCAGCGAGGCCGGATGGTCCATCACCATCGCGACTCCCGGCGGGGTCGCGCCCACGATCGACCGCGGCAGCCTCACCCCCCAGGCCGCGGGCGGGGAGGACCGGGCCGCCGAGATCATCGCCTACCTCGGGTCGATCGGCGAGGAGCTCGACGCCCCGCGCAGCATCGACGACATCGATGTCGCCGACTACGACGTGGTCTTCTACCCCGGTGGCCACGGCCCGATGGAGGACCTCGCTGTCGACGCGACGTCCGGCGCGCTCATGACCGAGGCGCTCGACACCGACCGTATCCTGGCCGTGTTGTGCCACGCCCCTGCCGCGCTCCTCGCCGCGAAGCGCGCGGACGGCAGCTGGCCGTTCACCGGTTATCGCATGACCGGGTTCACGAACGAGGAAGAGGTCATCGGGGGACTGGCGCCCAAGGCGCCCTGGCTCGTGCAGACCCGCCTGGTGGACCTCGGCGCGGACTTCGTCGAGGCGGCGCCGTTCACCGCGCACATCGAAGTCGACCGTAACCTGTACACCGGTCAGAACCCGGCATCCTCCGGCGAGCTCGCGGCCCGGATCATCGCCGTCGTCGCTGCAAAGTAGTAGAAGCACGCGCGCCTGAGGTGTCGCAGATCGAGGTTCCGGAGGCCCGCGAACCTCGATCTGCGACACCTCACGCGGTGCCGGCGGTCGCGTTGTCAGCGGCTGCGGCGTCAGCGGCCGAGGGCGCGGAGCGCGTCCTGAACGTCGTCGGCATCGTTCCAGAGGTGGAAGGCCACGCGAGCGCGGCCCGCCCGACCGGATGCCGTGAGTCCGGCCGCCGTGAGGCGCGCGAGGTCGGTGCCCGCGGCATCCGCCCACGTCACGGTGGCCTGGCCGGTCTGTTCGGTCGGGTCGATGCCGAGTCCGGCGCGGAAGGCGTCGGCGAGGCCCACGTCGTACCGTCGCACCTCGGCCAGGTCGAGTGTGCCGAAGAACTCGAGGGCGGGTTCCGCACCGACCCAGGCTTGCCACGCCGGCGACACGTCGAAACGACGGGCGTCGGCCGCGAGCCGCATTCCCGGCCCGTAACAGGAGCCCCAGACGTCCTCGCCGGCGTACCAGCCGGCCTGGGCCGGGCGCACGACGGAGCCGAACCCCTCGGCAATCGTGAGGAAAGCCACGCCGCGCGGCGCGCACAACCACTTGTAAGCGTGGCAGATCGTGGCGTCGAAGACCGAGGCGTCCACCGGCATCCACCCGGCTGCCTGTGAGGTGTCGCACAGGGTGAAGGTCCCGTGACGGCGCGCAGCGGCGATGATCGCCGTCGTCTCGGCGACAGTGCCCGTCGCGGACTGGACGAGTGACCAGGAGACCAACCAGGTGTTACCCGTGATGCTCTCGGCCAGGTCCGCGAGCGGAACGTGTCGCACAGTGACGCCGCGGTGGGCCTGGTTCAGGAACGGGAAGACCATCGAGCTGAAGTCGCCGTCGACGCAGAGCACCTCCGCCCCGTCCGGAACGCTCGCGGCCACGAGGCCCGCGAGCACGGAAGCCTGGGAACCGATTGCCACCCGGCTCACCGGTACCATCACGAGCCGCGCGTAGACGGCACGCACCCGTTCGACGAGCGCGGCGTACCCTGCGGCCGAGGCAGAGCCGCTCGCCCAGGCGTCGAGGTCTGCGCGAAGGGCCGCGACCGTTCCGGCCGTCGGCAGCCCGAGCGTGCAGGCGGCGAGGTACCCGCGCCCGCCGGGGAACTGCGCCCGGGCTGCGCGGATGCCCTGTAGCGGACCGTCGATTCGCGAGCGGGTCGTGTCGGGGGAGGCTGGGCTGGTCATTCCTCCAGCATCCGCCGCTCGCACTCATTCGACAATCGCCAGTGAGTGATAGAAACCATAACCCAGCGTTATCCTTGAGGATGCCTCTCGCCGATTCCGCCCTCGACTCCCATTCGCTGCGCATCGTTCAGGCTCTCGCCGAGCACGGTTCGATCACGGCAGCGGCCCGCGCCCTCGGCTACAGCCAGCCCGCGGTCAGCCAGCAACTCAAGCGCCTCGAGCTGCGGGTGGGACTCGCCCTGGTGGAGCGGGTCGGCCGGGGTGTGCGTCTCACCGAGGCCGGCCGGTTGCTCGCCCGGCACGCCCGTACCGTGACCGGAGCCCTCAACGCCGCCGCAGGTGACCTCGCCGAACTCCAGGGTCTCCGGGCCGGCCTGGTGCGGGTTGCGGCCTTTCCCTCTGCGTCCGCGACGATCGTGCCGCGCCTGCTCGCCGACCTGGGGAGGCGGCATCCGGGGCTGTCGATCACCTATGTCGAAGCCGAACCACCCGAGGCCGTCGCCCTCGTGCGCGAGAACCGCGTCGACCTCGCGATCACGTTCAGCTACCCCGGCGACCTCGTCGACCCGCACCGGGACAGTGCGGAGGGGCTCTCGGTCACGACGCTCGGACGGGACGAGGTGCTGCTCGTGGTTCCGGCCGGCCACCGGTTCGGCGATGCGGAGTCGATCGACCTCGGCGATCTCGCGGGCGAGCGCTGGATCGGCGGCTGCCCGCGCTGCCGCGGGCACCTGCTCGAGCTCTGCGAACGGCGCGGGTTCGTTCCGGACATCTCCTACGAGACCGACAATGTCGCCGCGGTCTTCGGCATGGTCGGCGCCGGCATCGGCGTCGCCGTGCTGCCGACGCTCGCGATCGACTCCGTCGGCGCTCGGTCGGGAGTGCTGATCCGTCCGACCCGGCCGGGAGAGTATCGCACGCTCCATGCCGTCACCGCTGACGGGGCCATTGGCGTGCCGGCGCTGGGGGAGACCCTCCGCGCACTCGCATCGCTCACCGTATCCGCCCGATAGTGCCCCGCACGCACGCAGGCACGCACCTGTCCCCGCGTGCACCCACCGCGTGATCGACGCGCCAAGTAGACTCGATACCGATGTCTGAGACCACTGTGTACCCATTTTCCACCGCGACCGGCACGGATGTTCGCGTACGGTTCTGCCCCTCACCGACCGGAACCCCGCACGTGGGTCTCGTTCGCACGGCCATGTTCAACTGGGCCTACGCGCGGCACACCGGCGGCACCTTCATCTTCCGGATCGAGGACACCGACCCCGCCCGCGACAGCGAGGAAAGCTACCTGCAGCTCAAGGACGCGCTGCGCTGGCTGAAGCTCGACTGGGACGAGGGCGTCGACGCCGGGGGACCGCACGGGCCGTACCGCCAGTCCGAGCGCTACGACATCTACCGGGACGTCGTCGAGCAGCTCAAGGCCTCTGGCCACATTTACGAGAGCTTCGCGACCGGCGAGGAGATCGAGGCGCGCAACGTCTCCCTCGGCCGCGACCCCAAGCAGGGCTACGACAACTTCGAGCGCGACCTCACCGAGGAGCAGCGCGCCGCCTACCGTGCCGAGGGCCGCGCCCCCGCGCTGCGGCTCAAGGTGCCGGACACCGACATCAGCTTCGACGACCTCGTCCGCGGCGAGATCACCTTCCCGGCCGGCTCGTTCAGCGACTTCGTCGTGGTGCGCCCCAACGGGCATCCGCTCTACCCCTTCGTCAACCCGGTCGACGACGCGTTGATGGGCGTCACCCACGTGCTGCGCGGCGAGGACCTGCTGTCCTCGACGCCCCGCCAGATCGCGCTGTACCACGCGCTGATCGAGATCGGCCTGACGACCTTCGTGCCGCGCTTCGGCCACCTGCCCTACGTGATGGGCGACAAGAACAAGAAGCTCTCCAAGCGCGACCCCGAGTCGAACCTGTTCCTGCACCGCGAGCGCGGCTTCATCCCCGAGGGGCTGCTCAACTACCTCTCACTGCTCGGCTGGTCACTCTCCAAGGACCAGGACGTCTTCAGCGTCGACGAGCTCGTCGCCGCCTTCGACGTGGAGAACGTCAACCCGAACCCGGCGCGCTTCGACCTCAAGAAGGCCGAGTCGATCAACGGTGACCACATCCGCCTGCTCGAGCCAGCTGACTTCGCCGCGCGTATCGTGCCCTACCTCGTCTCCGCCGGAGTCGTCGACCTGCCGCTGGGCGACGCCCGCCAGGCCGTGCTCACGGCCGCGGCGCCGCTGATCCAGGAGCGCATCGCGCTGCTCGGCGAGGCGCCGGGCATGCTCGGGTTCCTGTTCGTCACGAGCGACGCGCTCGTGCACGAGGCGGATGCCCTCGCGAGCCTCCCGAAGAATGCCGCCGAGATCCTCGCGGCGTCCGTCACGACCCTCGAGAGCATTCCCGAGGCCGAGTGGACCCACGACCGGGTGCACGAGGCGCTCACCGCTGCGCTCATCGAGGGGCTCGGGCTCAAGCCGCGGGTCGCGTTCGGGCCGTTGCGCGTCGCGATCTCGGGCCGGAAGGTGTCGCCGCCGCTGTTCGAGTCGATGGAGATCCTCGGCCGAGGCGAGTCGCTCGCGCGGCTCGGAGTGCTCTCTGCGGTCGTGGCCGCTGACGCGGCGAGCTCGCCGGTGGTCGCGAGCTGACGGGCGTGAACCGATGATTCGGGGCTCGCAACCCGCCGATGTGGCGCTCAGTTTGGCCAGCATCCGCTCTGTGGGTTAGAGTTACGAGTCGGCCGATCTTCGGAGAGGCCAACGGCCAATGGGGTATGGTGTAATTGGCAACACGACTGATTCTGGTTCAGTTGTTCTTGGTTCGAGTCCAGGTACCCCAGCTTAAAACCCCTGAGTTTCCGCGGAAACCAGGGGTTCTTTTGTTTCCAGGCACAGGTTTTTTCGCCACAAGTGCCGCTGTGGGTGCCACAACCTCTCGCCAGTCTGGGCTCGGCGACACGCCGGACAATCGGTGCCCGGATCATTGTTCGTCGCGCCCATAGGATCATGTCGATGACGACACGCTCCGGCCCGCTGCGGCCCGCACTTGTGGCACGACGAGCAGTCCTCGGCGGGATGATCGGTGTGCTCGCGCTTCTGGCCCTTTCGGGATGCGCGTGGCCGCAGTCATCTGCAGGGGGCAGCGGGGCGCCCGGTGCTCCCGATCTACACGGTTCTCTGGTCGTCGACACGGAACCGTTCAGCCAGCTCACGCCAGGACAGTGCACGGACATCTCCGCGAATACAGTCGTCTACGACACGGTCGACATCCTTGACTGCGGTTCCCCGCACGGCAGCGAGGTGTACAACACGTTCACCTTCCCTGCCGGCGACTACCCGTCGACGGCTCAGCTGAATTCGGTCGGTGAATCTCGCTGCGGTGCAGCTTTCGATTCCGGCGTGCCCAGCTGGCTGACGTACATCTGGTTCAATCCGACGGAGGAGGAGTGGGCCGTCGGAGACCGGTTTGTCGCCTGTCTCGCGATCGATGCGAACGATCGCGCGCTCTCGGCGCCGCTGGCCACGCTCGCGAGCCAGGGGCCTTTCAGCCGCTTCGATCTGGGCGCTCTCACACCGGCACTGGGCGTGGTCCTCACCGCGACCGCGGGAATCGTGTTCGTGTCGTTCCTCGCGGGCTACCTCCTCCTTGCTGCGTCGCTCGCGACACTGTTCCGCAAGACGGGAATACCCTCCTGGAAGGCGTGGGTTCCCTTCCTGCAGACGTGGACGCTGCTGCGGCTCGGCGGTCAGAGCGGCAATTGGGTGTGGCTGGGGCTTGTGCCCGGCGGCAATGTGGTTTCCTCCGTGTTCGTCTACATCGGCATGTACCGCATTGGGATCGCGTTCCGAAAAGACTCCGGGATGCTCGTGCTCGGCATGTTCCTGCCGTTCGTCTGGGCGATCATCCTTGGCGGCCGTGACGAGCAGTACGCGCCGGAGCTGCTCGCGATGCACGGCTACCCGCCTCCCCTCGAAGGCTATGGCTCGGCCTCTCGACCGGCCCAGTTCTAGCCCCTGGGCATCCCTGCAGACCCGTTTCCTGCGGCCAGAGCGCCAGACCACGGGATAGCGGTCGAATACAGCCTCCCGGCAGGGTCGCGTGTCAATGGGCCTTGGGGTGGCTCTTCTTCGTGGGCTTTGTGGCCGGCTTCGTGAGATGCACCGCTGCGGCGACTGCGGTCCAGAGGTCCTTGTAGGCGCGGGCGGCAGTCGTGTTCGGGGCGAAGGCTGCGACCGGGGCTCGTTCGGCACCCATCCGTTCGACCACGACGGTCGCGGGCACGCTGATCGCAAGCACCTCCGGTCGGGCGCCGTGCAATGATTCGGCTGCGACTCGGTGCCCGGTCTTGCGCCGATCGACCATCGTAAGGAACGCCAGGATGGGTGTGGACTTCGCGGACTCCGTGACGATCGAGACCACCTGGTCGAGCGACCGCAGGGAGAGCGGGGACGGAATCAGCGGAACGACCACGACATCGGCTGCGCGGAGGGCGTTCTCTGCGACGAGGGACGATCCCGGAGGGCAGTCGAGCACGACGACGTCATATTCTCTGGCGACCGACTCGAGTATGCGCCCGAGACGATGTGTCGATTTCTTCGCGGCGTCGAGCACGAGGTCGAGGTCACGGTAGCTGTCATCGGCGGGCAGCACGTCGAGTCGCTCGTATGCCGTGGCCCGAACGGATGCCGTTGCATCTGTCCTGCCCGTGACGAGCGAGTTCACGCCGCCCTTGACCTTGGGCTTGACGTTGAGAACGAAGGTCGCGGCTCCCTGCGGGTCGAGGTCCCAGAGCAGAACACGCGAGTTCCGGGATGCTTCCCATGCGAGGTTCACGGCCGTCGTTGTCTTGCCGACCCCACCCTTGGTGCTGTAGACCGCGATGACCTTCATTCTCCGATAGTACGACGTTGCCATTCGTGCTGACGTGAGGAGGGACGGTGCTCTAGACGCCCGCCCTGCCCCGGGTCTATGCTCTTGCCCAGATCAGTTCTCAGCTCCCGCAACGTCGCGCCACTTGACCACCCCCGGAACAACTGAATTCTCGCGATGCCCGCTGTGTTCGGGCGTCCTCCGCTCGCGCTTCGAGTCTGCACACTCGTCGTTCCGCGCCCGGAGCCGAAACGTCCGCAGCACTGCGGACGGACGCACGAAGCCAGGACTGCAGGCCAGCGCTGCTCCTGAACACAAAGTGGGACACGATGACCGACATCGGAACCGGATTCCTCAACGGGATCGAAGCTTTCGCCAATTCACGCCTCGGCGCCATGAGCGGCACGTCCTTCAAGGACACGGTGCCGTTCCTCGAGTCGATCGTCACCTTCGGCGCCGTCGGCGACGTCAAGCCGACCTTCGAGAAGCTCAAGGCCGACATCAAGGCCGCCGTCGCCCTGGTGGAACCGATTGCCGAGAAGATCAAGAAGCAGACCGAGCTCATCGCCAAGATGGTGAAGGAGTCGGCAGATGACATCGACAAGGACGACTTCAACGTCGATACCGCCGCGAGGGTCGCTGTGCGCATCGGCATGGCCCTCGCCGCGATGGACGAGGCGTTCAACATCGTCGCCAAGGAGCTGGCCAAGAAGGCGGACGGCACCGTCGACGAGACCATCCGTTCCGGCCTGATGGATCTCTGGAACCCGTGGGCGCAACCGTTCAAGAATCTCGGCGCCGGTTCCGGCAAGCTTCTGAACAGCTTCGGGAAGAACGTGCTCGGCGTCGATGACCTGGTGAAGAAGCTCGGCGACAACCTCGCCCTCGACCGCACCGACGGAAAGTTCCTCCTGGCTGCCACATTCCTCCGCTCCGGCCAGGTGAAGCTGGGCGCGATGACGCTCGACCAGGTCACGTTCGAGGCGTTCCTGCAGTTCAGCGACCGCGAGATCGCGAACCCGACGGCCGAGGAGAAGACCAGCCTGCTGGAGCGCGACGGCAAGTGGTTCATCGGCGATGTGGCGATCCTCGGTCTGCGCTTCCGCACGATCCTGCAGCCCGGCCTCACGAGCGACCCCCTGCTGGCGAAGGTCATGCCGGGCTCCGAAGACCCGAAGGCCACGACCCTCACGACGGTCTCGCTCGACACCGGACAGGGGTTCTACATCGGTGACGGCCGCGGTAATGAGAAGGCGGTTCTGCCCACGCGTTTCTCGTTCCCGGGGGTCGAACTGCGCGAGGTGGCGTTCGGGCTCGTGCGCAACCCGGCTCGGGAGGTCACCGGATTCGAACTCACCACGTCGATCGCCGCGAAGCTGGGGGATGTCATCGGGCTGCAGATCGTCGGCTCCGGTTTCGTGGTGACACCCGAGGGTGAGGCCGAGCAGCAGGCCGTCTTCAACCTCCCCGTCTCGCCTCGCTGGCCGGATGCGATCGGCTTGCGAGTGAAGGCAGGCCCCGTCACGGGTGGCGGGTTCATCCAACGCGTCGAGCGCACATACAAGGTCGGCGGGCAGGACGTGAAGCGGGTCGAGTTCGGCGGGGTCGTCCAGCTTCAGATCCTCAAGTTCGGCCTGTCGGCCATAGTCATCCTCTCGCCGGACCCGTTCTCCATCGTGCTCGTCATCGGCGTGCGTTTCCCCGTGGCGATCGACCTCAGCATGGGATTCACTCTGAACGGCATCGGTGGCATCCTGGCGCTCAACCGCGGTCTCGACCTCGAAGAGCTCCGCTCCGGGATGAAGGAGCACATCCTCGACAAGATGTTGTTCCCCGACAACCCCGTCGCCGAGGCGCCCAAGCTGCTCGAGAAGGTGGCGCACGTGTTCCCGCCGAAGGACGGCGGCTTCGTCTTCGGCCCGATCGTCGAACTCGGCTGGGGTTCGCAGGCGAAGTTCGTGGAGATGAAGCTCGGCGTGGTGCTCGCGCTTCCCGATCCGATGATCGTCATTCTCGGCTCCCTGCGGGTGCGAGTACCGACAAAGGAGGCGCCGATCACCGACATCCGCGCCGACGTCTTCGTGGCGATCACCCCCGACTACCTGCTGCTGTTCGCGAGCATGCGCGACTCCACCGTGGCCGGCATCAAGATCTCGGGTGACCTCGGCCTCTACATCCAGTGGTCGGGCAACGGAGCGTTCGAGTTCTCGGTCGGCGGCTTTCACCCCGAGTACGAGAAGCTGACGGGCGGCAAGCCGAAGCTCGGTGACATGGACAGGGTCACCATCGACCTTTCGCCGTCCAAGGCGATCAGTTTTGTCATCAAGGCGTATTTCGCCATCACGGCGGGCTCGGTCATGCTCGGCGTCGATGGGCGCCTCAACGCCGACTTCTCCGTCATCGTGGCGAAGGCCTGGCTCACGCTCGACATGATCTTCATCTGGGCGCCGCGCTTCGCCTTCAAGATCACCATCGAGGTGGGCGTCGAGGTTGAGCTGCTCGGCTTCACGCTCTGCTCGATCGTCTTCCGCGGCTCGCTCGAGGGGACCAAACCGTTCCGCCTGGCTGGGCACATCAAGGTCGACGTCTGGTTCCTCCCCACCTTCGATGAGGATCTCGGTCCCGTCGAGTGGGGTGAGAAGCCGCCGCCGCTCATCGCCACGGTCGATGCCCTCCAGATCGCCGCAGCGGCGATGAACGAGCCCGACGCCTGGAAAGTACAGTTGCCCGACCACGCCGCGCAACTGGTCACCCTGGCCGAGGTCGACGACGTCGAGGGCCGAATCGGGCATCCGCTGGCCGGAGTCGAGGTGTCGCAGACCCAGGTGCCGTTGGGCGTCAAGATCGCGCGCATCGGCTCGGCATCGGTGAAGGCCGACATGGTGACCATCGGCACTCCGACGGCGACCCCAGACTCCGGGCTCGTCGGCGCCGTCAGCGAGCTCAGGACGGCATTCGCCCCCGGGCAGTTCTTCGCGCTCGAGGGCGAGTCCCTGCTCGCCCGCTCGGGCTTCGAGGACATGACGGGCGGATGCCGCATCGCCGCGGCGACCACCCCGAAGGTCGGAACCCCGACGTCGGCGACCGTGGCGTACCAGACCTACGTGCGCAATCCCGACGAGCCATCGGCGATGATCGAGTTCACGGGGACGTTCGCCACCATCGCGAACTCCTATGCCACGAAGACCAACGTGGGCAGGGCTGTGCGCGAGGTCGGCAATCCGTACACGCAGCCGGCTCCGCCGAACGCCGGTGTCACGGTCTCCGACAAGGGCTCGTCGAGGATCGCGGATGCCGCCACCGGTGCGGCGCTGCTCGCCGGCCTCGGAGAACTGAGCGCCACGCAGGCCGCGCTCGTGACAGCGGCAATCAACACCGAGAGCGCCGCAACTGCGACGCGCATGATCGTGAAGGGGTGATCTGATGGCCGACCTGGATGCCCTCGCAGCGAGCGTCGTCGCGCCGCTCGACCGCACGGCCACTCATGTGGTGCGCGACGCCTTCGCCCTGGCGATCGCTCCTGAGGACGACTTCGATGAGAGCGCCGTTGCGATCGAGTCGCTCGAGTTCGCGTCGACGGTCGTCGGCGGCCTCTCCGCAGCGGCGAGCGCTCCGCCCCCCGGCAAGGTGCGTTCCAGCTCCGAGGTGAAGGTTCCCCTGACCGACAGCGCCGGGGGATCGGCATCCGCAGACCTCTCGGTGACCCTGTACGGTCCGGGCGACGTGCGCGGCATCGACCCGGCGCAGATCGTGCGGCGCTTCCCCGCCCCGGGCGTTCGCACAGCCGAGGAGACCGTGCTGGCCCACATCGAATTCGATCGCCCCGAGCTGCCGTGGGCGTTCAGCGCCGCACAGCAGGCTCCGGTCATGCGTCCCTGGCTTACTCTCGTCGTGCTCGAGCGTTCGACGGTCATGCGCGAGCCGGCGTCCAGGACACTGCTCCCCGTGTTCCAGGTGGCGCTCGCGCAATTGCCGACGCTCACTCGCGCCGACCTGTGGGCGCATGCCCAGGTACCGGCCACGACGACAGGGCAGGACCTCTCCGCCCGGTTCTCACCAGCGCACGCTCCCGTCAACCTGTCCCGGGTCATCTCACCGCGCATCCTGAAACAGGACACCGACTACATCGCGGCCCTCGTGCCGACGACCGACGTGGGCGTGCGCGGAGGTCTCGGCCTCGCGGGCGGCACCCTCGACCCGGCCTGGACCAGTTCCTCACCAGACCCGGTGCGACTCCCGGTCTACGACAGCTGGGAGTTCCGCACCGGTCCCGACGGCGACTTCCGCTCGCTCGCGATCAAGCTGCAGGGGATCGCCGCACCCTACGAGGTCGGGCGCAAGTTCATCGACACGTCGCAGCCGGGCAAGCCACTGCGGGCCCTCGGTGCCGACGAGGTCGGGCGCAAGCAGGTGCTGCGTTGTGCCCTGTTCTCGCCGAGCGCGCCGTCAACTCCTGAGCAGCAGATCGCGGAGACGGCGGTCTGGCCCGCCGAAATGGTCGACGGCCTGCGCGCCGAACTCGATCTGCCTGCCGCCATCGAGGGCACGCAGGAGCAGACGGATGGCGTGCCCGACCTGCCCATCATCGGCCCGCGCATCTACGCCAAGCTGCATCGCGGGAGTGCCGTCATCGAGGGCTCCGACTGGTTCGCCGAGCTGAACCTCGCTCCGGTGAAGCGCATCGTGGGCGGGCTTGGAACCCGGGTGGTACAGAGGGACCAGGAGCGTCTGATGCAGTCGGCGTGGGCCCAGCTCGGGGAGGTGGAGGCGGCGAATCGCGCCATCCGCCTGGCACAGCTGGCAGAACTGCTCGCCACCAGGCTCCACGGCAGGATCAGTGAGCTGCAGGCCGGGCACCTGCTGCAGGTCGCCGCTCCTCTCGCCACCCGGATCTCGGTCGCTGCGGGCAGCACGCTGTTCGCCGATGTGGTCCTGAGCTCGACCCCGGTCGCAGCGACGACGAGCGCCTTTCGGCGGGTCACCCGCCCGGCCGGACCGATGATCAGGAGAACGGATGCCGCCTCCCGCGAACGCGCGGGCAACGTCGTGGGAACGGACGCGGGGCTCCGGGACTTCACCCGGGTATACGCGAACCCCGAGGGCATCGGGCGGCTCACGGCCGATGTCGTCGCCCACCTCGACCTGCAGCTCGTCAGTGCGGCGATCGGCGCTCCGATCGACACCATCGGCGGACTGTTGAAGGAGGCGAACGCACGCGTCGAGGGTACGGGCGGCTTCGCCACCTACCTCACCGAGCCGAGCCGCTGGAAGGCCGTCGACACCGGCTTCGACCTGCGCGCGGACCTCGCCACAAGGTGGAGCGAGCGGCTGCTGCGCTCGACATCCGTTCCCGCGATCGAGTCCATCCGTGCCCAGCGCATCGGCCCGCTCGCCGCCGAGATCTCGCTCTCGAAGGCGACGATCGCCAGCCCGCTGCGCGAACGCCTGAAAGGTACGGCCGTGAAGCTGAACGACCGGCTGCTGGTCGACCTCGGCATCGTCGACGTGCACCCTGTCGACGTGCACCCTGTCGACGTGCACCCTGTCGACGTGCACCCTGTCGACGTGCACCCTGTCGACGTGCACCCCGTTGACGTGCACCCCGTTGACGTACACCCCGTTGACGTACACCCCGTTGACGTACACCCTGTCGACCTGCACCCGTTCGAGGTCGGCCGAATCGTCGCACCGTTGAACCCGCGCGCGCCGATCATCAGGAGATCACCCATCGGCGGCGCGGTGGGCCGCCTCCGGCAGGGCGGTGGCGCGGTGCGGGTTCCCCTCGGCGGCGGCGAATTCCGTCGCGTCCCGGTCGAAGGCCACGTGCTCATCGGCGGACGCGGCCTCAGGGTCATCGACGCGCAGCACCTCAAGAAACTCGGCGACATGAGGGACGTGGCCGAACTCGATGCCGGACTGGCCCAGTTCGCAGACCTGGCCGAGGTGAAGCTCACCCCCGCCCTTGATCGCATCAACGAGCTTCCGCTCGACGTGCTGCGCGCCGAGATGACGTCGCTCATCGATCCCGGGGCCCTGCTCACGATCGATGCCGTGCCGCACCGCGACGCCCTGGCCGTCGCATCCGCCGCCATCATCGGGGAGATCGATCCCCGGCACACCGTGCGCTCCTCCCTCGCCGGGAGACTTCACCTCAGCGTTGGCCTCGCGGATCGCTGGTTCGCCCAGCCGCGTATCGCACCGATCATGGCGGCGCCGCGTTTCGACCGGCCGATGTACCGCGCACTCGAGGAGTACGACCGTGAGTGGCTCGTCCCCGGGCTCGGCCTTCTGCCGGCAAGCGACTTCGTCACTGTACTCTCCACCAACAGTGAGTTCATGGCGGCGTTCTTCGTCGGCCTGAGCGACGAAATGGGCCGGGAGCTGCTCTGGCGGGGCTACCCGACCGACCAGCGCGGCACCTACTTCCACCGTTTCTGGAACCCGACAGCCGACGAGCTGGCGACACCCATCCACCTGTTCCCGGCGACGCCTCTCGCGGCGCAGATCTCCCTCGGCGGTGGCGACGGCCGTGCCGTGATCGTGGTCAAGAGCGAGCTTGTGCGGCGTTTCCCTGATCTCATCATCCAGGCGGTGAAGAACCAGGGCACTGTGCGCGATCCGGTTTTTGAGAAGGTCGGCTCTCCGCAGCAGACCGCCCCCGTGCTCTTCTCCGAGGTGCTCGATCCCGACATCGCGCTCGTGGGCGTCGACCTCTCCGTCGACGAGCTCGACGGGGAGCAGTGGTGGATCACCATCGCCGAGCATCCCAGCGCCACCCGATTCCAGCGGCCGGCCGACGCCCAGCTGCCGGCCGACCAGAAGCACCTCACCGACACAGCACCGCATTCCGCCGCCTATGCCGAGAAGCACCTGCACCGTCCGGTGCGGGTCGCATTCCAGGCGACGGACCTCATCGTGAGAGAGGCGTAGACCATGCCCGTCGAGACCCCAGCCGTCCTGGCCAGAGTTCGGGAGCGCATCGCCACCCTTGCCGAGAAGCGCCGAACGCTCATCCGGCGGCCGGCCGACCACGTTCGGCGCGGCGAGATCCTCGCGCTCGACGACGACCTGCGCGAGATCATCGGCGGGTTGCGGGACCGCCTCGACCCGTGTGATGCGTCTCCCGAGGTTCCGCTGGTGCTGCTACCCGTCCGCATCGAGAGCAAGCTGACCCCGGGCACTTCGACGCTTCGGGTGCGCATCTCGCCCGACGAGGCGCACATCGACAGCCTGCTGCGCTCGGTGACGGATGCCGAGGTCGCCGCCGGAGCGGCATACTGGTCGGCCGTCTGGACCGACGTCGCCGATGCGGTCGCCTGGCCCGCACTCACCGCGGCCGTGGGAGAACGCCGTGCCGGGTGGGTAGCCGAAGTCACGACGCCCACCAACCTCGCCACCCGAGGACAGGGCGCCCCGATCTTCCCTGCATCACCGGAGGAGGTGGCCCACGGCACCGTGGCCCGCTGCCTTCCCGACCAGTTCGTGGTGCGGGTGTTTCCGAACGGAGCAGCACCGATCACGGTGACCGGTTCGCCGGTGGCGACCGACGTGCCGCTCTCGCCGATCGCGTTCGGCGACGACGAGCTGAGCCAGGTAGCCGGCCTCACCGTGCCGGTCGGCTCGGAGTGGACAGTTGACTTCGAGGCGGCCAAGAAGGCGGGCCTGGGGGTGGAGGTGCAGCTGCCCGGCGGCACCACGCTCATCGACCGCGTCGTGGTGGTCGGAACGCGCAACTCGGTCTCTGAGGAGGCCAACGCCGCCGACTTCGTCGACCTCCTCACCAGTCACCGGTTCAGCGACGGTGTCTCCCTGTTGGCCGCCGGAACCGCCACCAACAATGCGGATGCCGAACGCTCGCCCTATCGTCCGGCCGCGAGCGCCGGCGCCCCGCCAGTGGAATCGCGCACGCCGTCGCGGGACGCCATCCTGCTCGCGGCAGCTCTCGGTCTCGACGCCGCATCCGTCGAGCATCTCATCCCCGCCGGACCGGTCTCGACCCTGGACGAGGCTCAGGCCGCCGCCAATACCGCACTCTGGTTCGCGACCTGGGAGCCTGTGCTCGAGCGCCTTGACGACCTCGCCATCCCCGCGGTCACCCCGGGAAGCATCGAGTCGGCCCGGCGCCTGCACCGCGACTACGTGCGCGGAGCGGGGGCGGCCCCCGCGCTGCGCATCGGCGCCCAGCCATACGGCGTGCTGCCGGTCACGGATCTCGACGCCTGGCAGCCGCGCTCCGGCGAGACCACGGCGCAGCTCGTACCTCTTATCCGGCGCACGCTCGCCCGTTGGGTGAGCCGATCACCCGTCGTTCCCCATGTGCGTCCCGGAGGCCAACTCGATGACCAGGACCTGCTCGACATGCTCGGCACCAGCCCTGTGGCCACCGGCGTGCGCGCCCGACCGGCGGTCGACGGCCCTCAGCTCGCGTCCTTCGCCGCCGCGACCGGAGCGGATCCCGCCCAACTGCAGGCCGAGGCTCACCTGCGCACGGCCGTGCTGGCGCAGTTCTCCGTCGATGCCGCCAAGATCCTGCAGACTCCGGCGCCGCACGACGACTCCCGCACCATCGGTCTGCCCCTCGTTTCGGAGCGCGATGCCGACGTCGTGGCCGAGATCCTGGCCGGGACAACACCGAAGGTCGACAGCGTGCTGCAGGCCCTGCTCGACATCGCATGGGACGGCGCCAAGCGACTGAGGTTCCGCGCCGCGCCCCAGGAGTTCGTCGGCCCGCTGATCGACTTCGTGGAGCTCGACCCCGAGATCAGGAGGATCATCACGGTGGCGGCATCCGCCGACGCCGCCGTCGACGATACGGCCCCTGAGCGTTTCTTCGCCGCCGCCGAGCGGGTCGCTGCCGTGCAGCACTTCGACGGCCAGCCGACCGAGCGTGTGAGCATCGCCGCCATCGAACCAGTGGCCGAGGCCCGCACCTCCCTGGCGCAGGTGGCGCTCGATTTCGGCGACACGGCGCAGGCGAGGTGGCTCGGCAGCAGCGCCATTACCGAACTGCTCTACGCCTTCGGCGTGGGCGGCGAGGTTCGCGCCGCCATGATCGCGCTCGCGGCGGCGCCGCTCGACGAGCGTCGCATCGCCGTCGCCTCTGCGCTCGATCTGGCGTCCCATCGAGTCGACGCGTGGGCGACGGGCATCGCGACGGCACGCCGGGCCACCCTGGCGGCCACCGCCCCCGTCGGAATGACCATCGGCGCGTTCGGCTACGTCGAGCAGATCCGTCTTGGAACGAACCGAAGCGATCCGGATGGCTGGATCCACGCGCCCAGCAGCTCGCACGCCGTCGCCGCCGGCGTCCTCGCGAGCGCTCACCGCTCCAACATCGGCGCACTGCCGGGGAAACAACCGTTCGCCATCGACCTGTCGAGTCGGCGCGGCGTCGAGCTCCGGCGCGTGCTCGAAGGGGTCGCGGCCGGGCAGTCGATCGGCGCCCTGCTCGGGTACCAGATCGAACGCGGCCTCGCCGGGACCTCGGCGGCCCGGTTCCAGTTGAGCCTGCGGCAGATCGCGCCTGCGGCCACCGATCAGCTCGGCAACGACGAGGCCCAGGAGGTCGCGGCAGCGCGCGTCGCCGCCGCCGATGTCGTCGACGGCGCAGAACTCCTGCGGCTGTTCCCGCTCGATACGCTCACCGTGGTCAACCCGCCGTTGCGCGCCCGCCTCAGCCGGAAGCCAGACAACGCCTTCGTCGAGAATTGGGACCCCGTGTCGAACGCTGAGTGGGACCTTCTGGTCGCAGCCATGCGCGGAGCTGCGGCCACACTCGACGCCGTCTCGGATGCCCTTCTGAGTGAGAGCGTCCTGCAGTACTCTTCGGGCAACCCGTCGCGCGCCTCTGCCGCGATGGATGCCATGGCCAGCGGCGCCGCCGTCGATCCAGACCTCGGTATCCTGGGCGTGCGCCAGACCGGTCGCATCCTCACCCACGGCGTGTTCGCGGCCATCCCGGCCGGCGCGACCGGCTGGTCGAGCACCTGCCCGCGCGCGCTCGCCGAACCGAGGCTGGAAGCGTGGGCGGCGCGTCGCCTCGGTGATCCTGCCGGCATCACGGTGACCGAAGCCCCCAACAGTCACACCCTCGCCGAGGCAGGCTGGGCCGCCCTGGACCTGGTCTTCGCGGACGACGCGGCATCACTCGACCGGGAGCTGCGTGCGGCCATACCCGCTCTGGGCGACTCGCCGCTGGCCGACGGGCTGCTGCGCGCCGCCACTCTCGCCGGCAGCCTTCGCTCGCTCGCTGCCGGTGGAACGCCGCTCGGCCCCGACTCCCTCGTGCGCACCGGCGTTGCCCCGGAACGCCGGATCGACACCGACGAGCTGCTCGCGCGTGTGGGCGTTGTGCTCGACGCCCTCGCTGCTGTGCTCGCCTCCGGCCAGGCGGTCATCGCCGCCATCGACTCCGACGGCCTCGCGGTCGAAGAGGATGCCGTGGCCGACGTGATCGACGCCGTGCGCGGGCTCGCGGCCTTCGGCGTCCCCCTGATTCCGGATACTGCGATTCCCGCGAACGTCGCCTGGGCCGTCGGCGCGTGGCAGGCGGCGTTCGCACGCCTGGGTCAGGCACGGGCGACGCTCGTGGCCCTGCGCGACCCGGCGCGCGACGTCCCAGCGACCACCGGCGAGATCGTCGACGCCTGCCGCGCCGTGGCCGAGGGGATCCTCGGCGACGGTTTCCTGCTCCTGCCCCTGCTGACGGAGCCCGCCGGTTCCGACTCATTCCACACCGCCATCGTCACGCCGGCCATGAAGAAACAGCCGGCCCATGCACACATCAACGCCTTCCTGCGTGATCACGCGACGGTCCAGGCCGGCGTCGGCCGCCTCGCCGAGGCGCAACTGCTCGGAGGGGCCCTCGGCATCCCGATCCCGCTCCGCATCGTGCAGCTCACCGAGCACGACGACGCCACCGGAGATCCGGCTGCGGGCACGGAGCGCTGGCTGGCCGGGTCTCTCCCCGACGACGTCCCCTGGCCGGCGGCATCCGCGAGCCACCTCGTCGTCGAACTCGTCGGCGGCCATGACGACTTCGCCGGCCCATTTGCCGGACTCGCGATCGACGGCTGGGCCGAGACACTGCCGTTTCAACCAGACCCCAAAGCATTCGATCCAGCTGCGCCGGACAACCCGCTGCGCGCGGCCAGGGCCACCACCGGGCTCGCCGTACACGCCAACCAGGCATCGGCCAGGGCGCCGCAGGTGCTGCTCTCCGCGGTGTCGCCAGACGGCACCAGGTGGACGACCGATTCCGTCGTGGCGACGGTTCTGGAAGCCGTGGAACTGGCCAAGGCCCGGCTGGTGACCTATGAGCACACGCCGGGGGACGCGGCCATCCTGCCCGCCATCTACGTGGCGAGCCCCTGGCTGCAGATCCGCACAGGGCTCCAGTTCACGGAGCTGGCCAAGGTGAAATGGTCCGGGGTCGGCATCCCGTTCCTGTCGGAGGTGAAGTGATGGCCGTCAAGATTCCCATCGACATGATGGTCAGCGCGGTGACCGACCAGAACCTGGCGGGGATCCTGAAGCTGCTGCAGGTTGCCGACCCGCCGGCCATGGTGCGGCTCGAGCCGGACTCGGTCACCGGCGACCCTGCCCCGGGTGCCGAGGCGCGCATCGGCGATGCCGCGTGGATGCTCGGTCGGCAGTGGCAGTTCGGCGAACTCAGCGGCGAGGATGCCGGATCCGTCGTGTCGGTGCACGTGGCGTCGAGCGCGCTGCCGATCACGGCCTGGGCCCCCCTGCCGGGCGCCGCGATCGATCTGGCAGACGCCGACTGGCGGCCGTGGCGCGAGGGGGCGCTTCTCGAGGAGCTCATCCAGGACGTGCCGGAGCTCGCGTTCGGCGACGGCCTGCGACAGCGCGCCGAGGCAGGAGCCCAGCTCGTGGACCTCCTTGCGGACGTCGGCGAAGAAGCGCTCGCACGCACGCTCACGGGTCGCCATCCACTCGCCCTCGACGACGACCCGAACGATCCACTCGGACTCGACGACCCGCAGGCCGCCCGCCTCTTCGTCGTACTCGGCGGCGCCGTTCCCGACGGGGGAACACTCGCCACCGAGCTGCGCGCCGGGGATCCCGGCTGGATCGACGAGGCGACGGATGCCGCGGCCGCACGTTCGGCGATCGCCGAGTGGCTGGCCTGGCTCGGCGGCGAGCCGGATTCCGGGGGCGCCTGGTCGACCGAACGCCTGGAGTACCGATTCGCGCTGCGCTTCGGTGACGAGGCTGACGCCGTGTTCGCCCGGGGCACCCAATTCGGCTCGGCATCCGTACGCTGGAGCGACCTCGAATGGGTCGAGGGCGCCAGCGCCGGGCTGCCGGACGAGGCACCGGCCGGCACCCCCGTCGGCAGCGAGGCGACCATGCTCGCCACTCCGCTGCGGTTCCCCGGCATGCCGGCCGACCGCTACTGGCAGCTCGAGGACGGCGCGGTCGACGTGGGCGCCATCGAGGCGCAGACGAATGACCTCGCACGGCTCTGCCTTGCCGAATTCGCATTGTCCTCGGGTGATGACTGGCTGGCCGTGCCTGTCGACGGCCTGCTCGGCGCGGTCAACAGGGTCGGAACCGTCACCCTGACCGACGACTTCGGCGACGTGGTGACGGTTCCGGAGCTCGCCGATCCCGCGTTCACCATGTTCGGCGTTGCCTCGGCGGCCGGACGGATGCTCCCCGGCATCGTGCTGCCTCCCGTGGCCGTCGGCACACTCGTGGGCGAGGCCCTCGAAGACGTGCTGTTCTTGCGCGACGAGATGGCCAACATGGCCTGGGCCATCGAGAACTCGGTACAGGGGCGAAGCGGGGATCCGCGGCGGCGCGCGAGCGAGCGTCCGCCCGTCCCCGATCCGTGGCCGGAGGGCCTCACCCAGGGGGAGCGGGCGTACAGGTTGCAATCCGTCGTGCCCGCGCACTGGATCCCGCTGGCACCCGTGGCGTTGACGCCCGGTCAGGTATCGCTGCGCAAAGCCGCACTGCTGCGCGACGGAGTTCCCGTCCTGCCGAGGGGAATCACCCTACGTCCAACGCCCCTGACGTTCCCGGGGGAAGAACTGCCGAGGGAGGGCGTGCACCTGCGTGCCGTGCCGGTGCTGGCGCGGCGGGCCGATGGGCGCTACGCGCGGTGGGCGGCTTATCGGGTGCGCACAGGTCGGGGAGAGGCCTCCAGTCGTCTCGCCTGGGACTCGGCTCTGTCGTTCACCGACATGACGCATCCGCCGACAGTGTAGGTTCCGGCCAGGCCTCAGAGCTGTGCCGATCTGATCCGCACCTCAGCGGCTACCGATGCGAGCGCAGCGGTGAACGCTTCGAGCTGCGCGGCGTCCAGTGTCGTGGTGGAGGCCGACAGCATGTCGGTGAAGTCACGGTGGATCTCGCCCATGACGTCGTGTCCGTGGGGAGTCAGCTCCAGGTAGAGACTGCGGCGATCGCCGGGGTGGTCGATTCGATGAAGCAGGTCGATGTCGACCAGGCGGCGGGAGATCGCTGTCACGGCTCCCGTCGTCATTCCGAGGTGGGTTGCGAGGTCTTTCGGAGTGATGGACCCCATCCGTGCGATCCGGAAGAGCGCACGGAGTTCGGTTCCGGAGACGCCGGCGCGCTCGGCGATGCGGTGGCGGTTGCCGTCGAGGGCGCTCACGAATTCGGTAGCTGCGGCCGGAAAGCCACTGAGCGTGTGCGGGGGCCGTTCCGAGTGGTCCATGTTTCCTCCGGCCTGCGCTGGAGCGAGCCTTGTGTCGTCACGACTGGTGTACCTGATCCTAGCGAAATCGGGCCAAAAAGATGTTGACGATTTAGCTTACTTACTATGTAATTGAAACACTAAGTTATCTCGGGAACGCTGAACTTCTACGGAGTACGCCATGATTCCAGATATCCTCTCGCACGGACAGTACGAGACCGTCTACAACTTCCTGTCGCTCGTCATCGCGGCGCAGCTCTTCACCGCTGTCTTCCTCGTGATCGCCCTGCCTCGTATCCTGCCGCGGTACCGCCAGGCCATCACGGTGGCCATCGTGGTCTGCGGCATCGCCGCCTACCACTACTTCCGCATCTTCGACTCGTTCAAGGCGGCGTTCGTGACCGATGCCGTCGGCGGTACGGGCGACTACTCTCAGGCCGTCGGCGCCGGCTTCAACGAGGGCTACCGCTACGTCGACTGGCTCCTCACCGTTCCGTTGCTCCTCGTCGAGCTCGTCGCCGTACTCGCCCTCGTGCGGTCCGTCCAGTCGGCGCTCCTGCGGAGGCTCGTTCCCGCCGCGGCGCTCATGATCATCCTCGGTTATCCGGGGGAGATCAGCGGCGACAATGGCCTTCGCGGACTGTTCGGTCTGCTGTCAACCATCCCGTTCGCCTACATCCTCTTCGTGCTCTTCGTCCAACTGAGCAAGTCCCTCGACCAGCAGCCGACCGGTGTCCGCAAGATCCTGAGCCAGCTGCGGTTCCTGCTCCTGCTCAGTTGGGGCGTCTACCCGATCGCGTACCTGCTGCCGCTGCTCAACATCTCCGGATCGGATGCCTGGGTCTACAAGCAGGTCGGCTATTCCGTCGCCGATATTCTCGCCAAGGCGGTCTATGCGTTGATCATCTACCAGGTGGCTCGCATCAAGTCCTTCGACGACGACCCCACATTCGCCGGAATCGAGCTTTCGCGGGATGAGGTCGCGACCCGCTCCTGACTCCGTCCTCGGCGATTCACCTGCGGGCATCGCTCGGTTGATGAGGGTGCCCGCACGGTCGCCACGGTGTTATTTGCCTTCGGCGAGGAGCGACACGGGGTTCCACTCGGCCAGCTCGGCGAGACGCTGGTTGAGCAGGTGGGGCACGGCCTGCGTGGCCATCTCGCCGAAGAACACCCGGCGCGGGGCGGTCTAAGCCCGTGGACGAACCGGTGACGAACCATGCGATGGAGCGCATCGTGCGGGGGAGCGCCCAGCTGAACGCTCGCTACCTCGAAAAGATGCAGCGGGTGCAGGAGCTGCTCGTCGGGCGAGTGGTCACCCGGCTCGCCGGGAGCGTGACTGCGAGCGACCCTCGACCTGCGGCCATCGTTCAGGCGGCACGCGTGGCGTGGCTTGAGTCGGATCAGCAGCGGCCATTCGGTGAGTTCCTCGACAACGCCATGGCGGCCTTCAGGATTACCTAGCGCGTGTGATCACGTCCACGTTCGCCTGCACGGCGTTGCGGGCGCCGGCGCCGTGAGCATCGTCAAGATGCGCCACCTCAAGACCCGCTAGCCGGAATCTGGGAGGATGAAAGGACGTCCGGTAGCACCGGCATCCATCTTCTGAGTCAGGAACCCCAATGACCTTCGGCCAAGCGATCTCGTCCGTGTTCAGCCAATACGGCCAGTTCACCGGAGTCGCCCGCCGCTCAGAGTACTGGTGGTGGGTGGTCTTCGTGACGATCGTCGACTTCGCGCTCAGCACCCTGGATTCGACGATCAATCCCACGTCGGCGTTCGGGTTGTTCTCCACGCTCTGGATCGTGGTCATCGTGCTGCCGTTCCTCGCAGTCGCGGTCCGGCGCCTGCGGGATGCGGGCTTCTCCTGGAAATGGCTCTGGTTCCTGTTGCTCCCGATCGTCGGTGTGATCATCCTGATCGTGCTGCTCTGCCGGCCGAGTAGATAGTCACAGGGCCCCGGGCGCTGGTGTCACCCCTGGGACAGCGGGGCGCGCTTCGACCGGACGACGAGCACGGGGCACGCGGCGTGATGCACGAGCTGGTTGGAGACCGACCCCATCAGCAGGCCCGTGAAGCCGCCGCGGCCCCGCGAGCCGACGACGAGGAGACTGGCGGATTCGGCGGCCTCCAGGAGCACGGTGACCGCACTACCGCGCACGATGCGGCCTGTCGCGGTGAGGCCGGCATCGGTCGCGGCTGTGAGAGCCTCGGCCTGGATGCGCTCACAGACCTCTTTGAAGGAGTCTTCTGGAACGATATCTCCCGGGGTCCCCGCCATGATCGGATACGACCACGTCGTGACGATGGTGAGCTCTGCGCTCCGCAGCTTCGCCTCGACGATCGCCCACTCGAGCGCCTTCACTGACGGCTCTGATCCATCCACGCCCACAACAATTTGAAACGCACCGGTGTCACTCATGGGATTCGTCCGCTCTCTCGGCAGGACGGCTCGCCCTGTGTGGCCATCATGCGGCCATTGCGTCGCGCGGTCAATGCGAGGTGCCACTGGGCGGTCGGTCAGTTGCGGAGAAAACACCTCGGTGGGGGTGGGAATGTGTTTTCTCCGCAACTCCGTGCGGAGGCGTGAGACTTACTTGCAACCCTTGTTGGTGAGGCCGCTTCCGGCACCGGAGGTCTTGCAATGCACCACGTTGCCCGCGGTCTTCGAGGCGTTGTTGACCTCGTAGCCGGGGACGCCGCCGGTGACCGTGTTGCCGGCGAAATCGTTCCCGCCGCCCCAGCCGGAGAGCACGGAGTGCACCTGGAACGCGTCCTCGAGGGTCGAGGATCCGGAGTTGCCCGAGACCGAATAGCCGTTACCCTTCACGTCGACCCAGGAATCGGCCGAGTTGTCGCCGGAGTAGCCGGAATGGCGGAAGGTGTTGCCGGTGATGCGTCCGCCGGTCGTGCCTTCCTTGATGTCGATCGCCTCCGCGGGGTTGTCCTCGATCCGGTTGTCCTGGATCAGCACGTTGTCGGACTTGTCCGGGCTGGACGAGGAGCCCATGACAGAACTCCAGTTGCTGTTCGCGCTGCCGACGTAGACGCCTTCGCCATAGCTCGCCGAGGTGAGTCCGGTGTCGTGCACGTAGGAGTTGCGCAGCACGACGTTCGTGCTGCTGTGGCGGACGTGCACACCCTCCTGGCCGATGTGTCCGACGTCGACGCTGGAAATGATCGTGTAGTCGGAATCGTCCAGAACGATGCCCTTGGCGGCCTTGTCGACCCGGAACCCCGTGAGGTTCCAGTGTCCTCCCGTGACGTGCAGAGCGTAACCGGAACCGGTCGACCCGGTGGTGAGCACGGCGGCTCGTGAACCGGTGAGGGTGATCGGCGCCGCACCTGTTCCGACGGAGGAGGCCTCGAATTTGCCGGTGTAGGTGCCGTCCGTGAGGTGGATGGTGTCGCCGGGCTTCGCGTTGCCGAGTGCGGTCTTCAACTGAGCGGATGTCGACACGTTCGTGACCGTGGCGGCGTGGGCCGGTCCGGGGGTGAGAACGACCCCCGCCACCGCGACGGCGCCGGTCAGGAGGGCGGCTGCGGCGATGCGGCGCGGCGAAAGTCGCCGGGTGTCGGGGGAGAGTGGGAATGAGCGGGACGGGTGGGTGAATGAGTGGAGCACGAAATCAGCAGCTTCCTGTGGTGTGGAACAGGAAGAATGCCTAACCGGTCGAACCTCGGGTGGACCACGAGATCGACAACTCCCCGTCGGAGTGGACAGGGCACTACGGAACGTCGTCGACGGTACGAAAGCGTCGACAGAATAAGGCAAGTGACATCGGCAGCACCCTGTAATAAGACAGGAGCCGAACCGGTCGCGTGCACGATGGCAGAGGCGGGGCGGGGATCAACAGCAGCCTGCAGATTACGGCAAGAATGCTGCCGGAAACTTGGAACGTTTAGTTCACACGACGATACACGGTCCTGAGGAAAACTCAAATGAACATTTGGTTTTCCCGGGGGTCAACCGTCGGCGCACCGGACGTTCGAGGAACCCTCGCCGGCGTCGGCGGACGTGTTGCTGCACTCGACTACGTTGTTGTTGGCCGGCTTGAGCGCGTAGCCGTAGCCGGGGCCGTTCACCGTGGCCTCGTTGTTACGGAAGGTGTTGCCCACACCCCAGCCGTCGAGGATCTCATGCGTCTGGAACCCATCCATCGGCGAGTTGACGCCGGTGTTGCCATCGATGATCCAGCCGTTGCCCTTGACATCGACCCAGGAATCGGCGCTGGTGATTCCCGAACCGTCGAAGCTGTTCTGCTGGAGGATTCCGTTGCTTGTGCCCTCCTTGATGTCGACGCTTTCCGCGGTCGTCGCCGAGATTTTGTTGCCGATGATCGTGTTCCGGTCGCTCCGGTCCGGCTCGCACCCGCTCACGTCGCACCAGTTGCTCTCGGCCGTTCCGACATAGATGCCCTCACCGAACTTCGGCCGGCGGAGGCCGGTGTCGCTGATCTGGTTGTCGGCGACGCGGTTTTCTGTGCTGTTGTTGCGGAGGTGCACCGCCTCGTCGCCGATCTGGGATACCTGGAGGCCCTGGATGAGCGAGTTCCGGGTCTGGTCCGCCATCACGCCTTTCTGGCCGTTGCGTACGGCGAACCCGACCAGGTGCACGTAGGCGACCCGATCGAGGTGAAGCACGTATCCGCCCTGCACGCCGCCACCGTCGAGGATGCTCCCTGCCGTGCCGCAGAGCGCAACCGGCGCATCGGCGGTGCCTCCACTGCGGAGCGTGAAGGTGCCCTGGTAGACGCCGGGGGCCAGACCGATCACGGTCCCGGGATTCACAGCGTCGAGGGCCGCCTGAAGCTCGCGCGCGGTCGTCACCGTGACCGTGAACGGCGGGCAGCCGGTCACGGTCTCTGGTACCGGAGGAGCCTGTGCCGTCGACGGGGGTGAGGTGGGTTGGGTGATGTTCTGGGTCTGGCCGGTGATGGCGACGATGGCCATGACGGCGACGCCGATGATCGCAAGGCCGAGGATGCCGACGGTGAGCACCCACTGGAGGCGCGACGGCGTGCGGCGGCGCGCCGGGGCATCCGCCCGGTCGTCGCTATCGGGCATCAGGGGGCGCCGCCGACGGACTCGCGCGAAACGATGCCGCGTGAGAGCGACGTGAGCGGTACACGCTCGGCGTACGGATGCCGGATCGCACCGAACTGGGGACCGCTGCGGGTGAGTGCCGTCACGAGAAGCAACAGCGCGAGCAACAGCCAGACCACGGTGAGTGGCTGGAACACGAACCGCGCAACGGTGATTGCCGTCGTCGCGCGCTGCCAGCCGGCGAGGTTGTTGCCTGCGACGACGGCCCCCGACGAGGTCTCGTCCCACACGGGAACGGCGCCGGAGCCCGAGAGCGCGTTGCTCACGACCCTCACCGACCTGGCGTCCCCGACGAGGCTCACGGCGTGGTTGGAGACGGCTCGGATGGTGTTGTCGGTGACACTGGCACCGGCGTTTCGAACGTACACGCCGGTCTGGCTGCCGCTGATCGCGTTGTTGCGCACACTCGTGTCGGTGACCCGGTCCCGGATCGCGATCGACTGGCGGGCCTGGTCCTTCAGGGTATTTCCGGCCACGACGACACCCGATGCCCCGTCGTCGAGCACGATGCCCATATCGTTGCGTGCGATGAGACTCGAGTACACCCCGAGCGCCTGACCTCCGCTGAGTTCGATCCCGTACCTCCGGTTGTCTTCGACCGTGCTGCGGGTCACTGTACTCGAACCGAAGGATTCCACACCGGTTCCGATGGCACTCGGACCGTCGGCCAGCGAGCGGCCGTCGATCGACACTCCGTTACGCCCGTTGTCCGTTGCGGTGATCTGGTCGAACATGATCCCCGAGCTCGATCTGGCCACCGTGAATCCGTCGACGCCGCTGTTGACGGAGCTCGTCCGGGTTACCGTCGTGTCGGTAACGAACCGATGGAAGACGAGGCCGTCGACGAGGCTGTTCATGATCCGGGTGTCGGTGATGGTGACGCCGGCGGCGTGCGTGATGAAAAGACCGAAGGCGTTGCCGTCGATCGTGACGTCCTGGAACCCGGCGGACAGGGTCGCTGCGGAGGGCCCGCTCGAGGCGACGGATCCGGCGGGAGCACGCAGGAGTTCGGGAGGGAGCACGGGGGCGCCGGCGAGAGGGGCGCCTGCGAGCGGGCCTGCGCCGGCCGGGGCGGAGGCATCGGCCGTGCCGGAAGCATCCGCCGTGACCGAGCCGTCGGCTCCTGACCTGTCCGTACCGGAGGCATCCGTCCCTGAGAGCGCGAGCCCGCCCGTCTCCCCGCTCCAGAACCCGAGGTTCGCGATGCGCGCGTGCCCGACCGAGACCGTGCCGTCGATCATCCGGAGATAGGCGCGACCGTCGGACGTGTCGGTGTCGACCGCCCCGGTCCGGGTGTTCCAGCTCTCGATCGCCACGGGGGCCGTCGCCGTGCCGTTGATGAGGACGGAGCCGCCGAGTCCGATCACGGACACGAACGTGCTCGGGTCGCTGCGGAGCCGTAGGGTGAGCCCATCCGTCGCCGTCAGAGACAGGGTCGCGCCGGTCAGGACGACGATGTTCTCGGAGAGCAGATAACCGCCGTCCGGTTGCCGCACAAAGGTCGTCGGGGCGAGGGTGAGCAGGTCGGACACGAGGTAGGGCTGTGCACGGGCCGGCAGGACGAGGGTCACGGAACTGCCCGTGGTGAGTCGGTAGGGACCCTGGAGCCCGGCGACCCGCCACTGGGCGGATGCCGAGACGCTGCGGACATAACTGAGCCGGGCCTTCTCCGCGTTCACGAGGCTCGTCTCGCGGGTCGGGTCTCCGGGATAGAGCACGCCCTGGACATTTCCGTTGCGCGCGATCTCGGCCCGCCCGAAGGCGCTCGTGGGGGAGCGGAACACTCCCGTTGCGACGAGGATGAGCGCTGCCGCGAGTACCCCGGCGAGGATGCCGGCAAGCATGCCCAGCAGCACGAAACGTGCGCCGGGAGGACGCCCCGACTGGCGGTGCCTGCTCGCGATCACCGTCACCCTCGGTGTCCGGGTGCGGGGAACCCGGACCGGCGCAACCCTGGTCCGGGTCACGGGGCCACCGCCGCCTGGGTAAGGGTGCGCGCGTCCTGGCCGTCACCGCCGATGGTGTCGTTGTGGCGGGTGAGCCAGCCCTGCTTGTTCATGGTGACGAGGGCATACGTCTTGATCGGGAGGGCGACGAGGATGACGGCGAGGGCGAGCAGCGGCAGGAGCAACAGGTCCTTCGGGTGGCGGCGCAGGTGTGAGATCCCACGGATGCCGCGGCCGAGAAGCAGCCAGCCGATGGCTGCCGCGAACCCGGCGACGCTCAACTCGAGGCGACTGAAGACCAGGTAGAACAGGGTGATACCCATCGTGAGCGGGGTGAGGAGGATCTGCAGGACGGTCACCTTGGTGATGAACGGTACCCGCCAGAGCCAGCCCCTGGCCATGGCCGTGAGGTAGCACCGGTAGGAGTTGCGACTCCAGCGCACGCGTTGCTTCACGAACGCACGGAAGCCGGTCGGGAACATCGAGAGAGCGCGCGCGGATGCCTGGTGCACGGTCTTGTAGCCCGAGGCGAGCACGAGCCACGTCAGCCGGCCATCATCGCCGGAGATGCAGCGTCGGCCCAGGAAGAATTCGTTCTCGAGATGGTCGAGCACGGGCAGGACCGCGGCACGGCGGTACACCGCGGTCCGTCCGGACACGCAGGGCACAGCCCCTGCCCGTCCCATGGCGGGGACGTAGTCGAGGTAGCGCAGGTCGACCAGCCAGTCTGCGATCCGTCGCCAGACGCTCGTGCCGCTCTGGTAGACGTTCTGCCGGGTGCCGACCGCCCCGACCAAGGGGTCTTCAAAGGGCATTTGCACGTTCCGGAGCAGGTCAGGCTCCCACCAGGTGTCCGAGTCGGTCAGGACGAGCAGGGTGTGCCTCGCCTCCCTGATCCCGGCCCCGAGTGCTGACCTCTTGCCGACGTGGTGGAAGAGGATCGGCCGGACACGTGGATCGCCGATCCGGACGATGCGTTCGTAGGTGTCGACGTCCGCGACGTCGAGCACGATAAGGATCTCGTCGGGATTCTGGGCCCGCCACGTATCGAGACAGCTCAACAGGATGTCCGGATCCTCGTGGAATGAGGGCACGATCACGGAGGTCGACGTCCGGAAGTCGGTGACGATCGGCGGGGCCCGATGCGACAGAATGAAGCGGTAGAGCCAGAGTCCCCAGACGATGGTTCCGGCAATCGCCAGGGGAAAATAGGAAGCCACGACTGCCGCGTCGTGCACAACCGCATTCCCGATGGCGCCCCAGTCGAACGCGTAGCCGGGGTCAGCGGACACTGTCGTTTCTGGTGGCATAGGGATCGGGTTCCTTGTGCTCGATTGTGCTGGTCAGCGTTACCACGGGCTGACTCGTCGAAGGTGTGCGTTGATTCAGTTGCGAGATTCCGTTCGCACCCAGGAGCGCGGCGTGAGGTCTCTACTGAACCAAAGTAGACAATTCCTCACGTTTTGCAACCGCAGTATGTGGATACACAGGGAGCTCTTACCGTGAGCTAGTCTCTCCGAGGTTCACGGGCATCCGTTGTGAACGGATTGACCCCGGTGATGCGCTCGACAAGCCCGATGGCATGGCGCAGGATGGCACGGGGATCGGCGGAGTAGTCGGATTCCGATGCCTTGCGCATCGCGAAGCGGAGGATGCTGACCGCCAGACCGACGACCATGTGCGCCTCGTCGAGAATGTCCGGCGTGGTCGCCTCCGTGCGTCCGCGGGCCTCGAAACGCTGGAGGACGATGCCCGCGAGCCGGTCTTCGAGTTCGGCAAGACGGATGATCTCGCTTGAGAACAATTCGGGGGTGTTCTCGATGAGCGTGCGCCTGGCCCGGAGAACGTCGCGGTCCGGCTCGCTCGCGACAATCGCGGACTCGATCATCAGGACGAGTTCGGCGAGCACGGATCCACCGTTGCCCGTGATGAATCTCTTCACCGCGCCCTCGGACGGAATGGGAGGGGACGCTCCGAGGAAGGCGGCCTCCTTCGTCGCGAAGTAGTTGAAGAAGGTGCGCTGGGAGACCTGGGCTGCTTCGCAGATCATGTCGACGGTGACGTGGTGGTACCCGTGTTCACTGGCCTGGCTGATCGCGGCTGCTTCGAGCGCGGCCTGGGTGGCGGCGCGCTTGCGGGCGCGCAGCCCCTCGTCGGGCCCCGGGCCGGTGGGGGTGCTCTGCGTGGATGCCGCGGAGCTACTCATACCGCAGCGCGTCGATGGGGTTCTGACGTGCGGCGGCCCTCGCAGGCAGGGTGCCGGCGAGGAACGCGATCAGCATCACCACCCCGACGATGATGGCGATCGAGGCCGGAGCGAACTGCACGACCTGGAGACCGGGCAGGGCCGAGAATATCCCGTTCGCGAGGAGGTTGCTGATGAGCGAACCCACACCGATCGCCGCGATGACGCCGAGTGCGCTGCCGAGGAAGCCGATGAAGACCGCCTCCATGCTGAACAGGGCATAGACGCGGCCGCCGTTCATGCCCATGGCCTTCATCAGCCCGATTTCGCGGGTACGTTCCTGCACGCTCATCAGGAGAGTGTTGACGATGCCGAATCCGGCGGCGATCAGGGCGATCACTGCGAAAGCGTTGAGCACGCCGATGATGACGTTGATCACAGTCTCGAAGGCGCCGATCGTGTCGGCAACTGTCTGCGAGGAGTAGCCCTGCGCGCTTAGGTCATCCTTGATCGCGGTGATCTGTGCTTTCGTCGCCGAGACGTCGAAGTGCGCGACCGCGGTCGCATAGCCGGCGGACACTCCAGCGGGCTCACCGGTGGTTGCGACGGTGTGCAGGTGGGCGACGAGGCTCCGGTTGAGCCCGGCCCCGCTGCCGAGGAGCGTCTCGTTCTGCACGCCGACGACGGTGGCCGTGACGGTCTGCTGGGTTCCGGTGTAGTCGGTGATGCCGATGCTGACTGTTGTGCCGACGGCCGCCTTGGCGTCCGCGTAGCCGAGGTTGTCGAGGTAGGTCGTCGGCAGGAGGAGCTGGTCGCTCGAACTGCTGTTGTCGAGCTGAGCCCCCGCGGCGAGGTCTGCCGTCGTGATGGTCCCGGTCTGGCTGACCGTGAGCTCGAACTTTCCGTTTCCGGCATATTCGACGTAGTCCGGCGAAACCCGCACGGCGGGGTCGACGCTCAGGATGCCTGCGGTCGCCTTGATCTTCGCGAGGTCCGCCGTGGTCAGCGCCTGGATGGTCGAGCCGGGGCGCGACCCGTTGCCGAGGCTCACGGTCGTGGACTTGCTCGGGTCGTAGGCAGCCGGTCCGTCGCTGGCCGTGGCCGTCGCATCCGCTGCCTTGGTGATGGTGAGCACGTCGGCGGCGCCGATCGCCGAAACCTGTCCGTTGATGTAGGCGGTCACGCCGGTGCCGATGCCGCTCGTGATCGTCAGCGTGAAGGCGCCGATGAAGATGGCGACGACGGTGAGACCGGTGCGGAGCTTGTTGCGGAAGCTGTTCTGGATGGCGGAGCGGACGATATCGAGGAACTTCACGAGTGGGCCCCGCCTCTCTTGTGGGTTCCCGTGGGGGAGTCGGCGGTCTCTTCGAGGCCGTCGCGGATGAAGATCTGGCGGTCGCAGCGGGCTGCGAGCTCTGTGTCGTGGGTCACGATGATGAGCGTGATGCCGTTCTCCTTGTTGAGTTTGAAGAGGATGTCTTCCACGACCGCTCCAGTGGCGGAGTCGAGGTTTCCGGTGGGCTCGTCGGCGAAGATGACCTTGGGGTTGTTCACCAGCGCGCGCGCGATGACCGCGCGCTGCTTCTGGCCACCGGAAAGGTTCTTCGCCTTGTTCTTGGCCTTGTCGGCCAGTTCGAGCTGTTCCAGTGCGGCCATGCCGCGGGACTTGCGCTCCTTGGCCCCGACGCCGGCGATCGTGAGGGGAAGGACGACGTTTTCCAGCACAGTCGCATTCGCGGTGAGGAAGAACTGCTGGAACACGAAACCGAAGTCCTGGTTGCGGAGCCGGTTGAGTTCCTTCGCCTTGAGCTTCTTGGCGTCTGTGCCTTCGACGAGGAGAACGCCGGAGTCTGGATCGTCGAGGAGCGCGAGAAGGTGCATGAGCGTCGACTTGCCCGAGCCGCTCTTGCCGACGATGGCGACGGACTCGCCCGCCTGGATGTCGAGGGAAACGCCCTTGAGCGCATCAAAGCGGTTGGCTCCACTGCCATAGGACTTGCCTATGACCTGCGCGGACAGGACGGGAACACTCATGCTGGCTTTCCTTCGTTGGGTGACTGGAGCGCTTCGCTCGACCCGCGGAAGCCGTCATGGCCAGCGGATGCTGGCGAAAACAGTGCGCAGACAATAAATTTACAGTAGCTGCACATTCACGGCGCTCGCTGGGAGACGACTGGGAACCAGCCGACATTCATCTCCCAGTCATCCCAGCGTACGACGTGCATTCCGGGTGTCACGCCAGCGGATGTCGGCCGGTGCGGTTCAGAGGTCGAGGGTCTCGTTCGGTTCGAGGGCGAAGAACTCCCCACCGACCTGTTCGGTCGCCGCGGTGATACGCAGATTGGAGAGGTCCTTGCCTGCGCGCGACAGCAGCATTTCGTGGGTCGGGAAGGTGCGGCGCGGCTTCACGGCGAGCACGTAGTCGATCACTTCACTGATCTTCAACCAGGGCGCGCCGGCCGGAACGGCGAGCGTGTCGACATCCACTCCTGCCGGGACCGTGAAGGAATCGCCGGCGTAGTACAACCGGTCGTTGACGAGCACGCCCACGTTGTCGATCACGGGGATCGAGGAGTGGATGACGGCGTGGGTGCGCCCGAAGAAGCGAAGGGTGAACTCGCCGACCGTCACGGTGTCGCCGTCGTGGACGACTTCGACGGGGTATCCCGATGCCGCTGCGACGACCCCCGCCGGTCCGAAGATCCGCACATCGGGGCTGAAGGCGATGATGCGGTCGAGCTGTTCGGGGGTCCAGTGGTCCGGGTGCTCGTGTGTGATGACGACGGCATCCGCCCGTGCCGTGTCGGTCACTGCCGTCGTGTAGGAACCCGGATCGATGTAGAGCTTGCGTCCCGCTACCTCGACGATCAGGGCCGCGTGCTCGAGCTTGGTCAGTTTCATTTCGGTCCGTTCTGTCGGGTGTCTGGACCGAGCTAATACCCAGATGGCCGGGTGATGCAAGCCGACGACGTGCCGTGTCGTCTGCTCGGTTTGGAGCGGACCCGATCCGTGTGGCATACTCGGTAAGTTGCAAAAACGGCCCCATCGTTTAGCGGCCTAGGACATCGCCCTCTCACGGCGGTAACGCGGGTTCGAATCCCGCTGGGGTCACAATTGCCCGGTTCCCTTGAAAATAAAGGGAGCCGGGCCTTCTTGTTTAAGCGCACCGGAAGGCCCGTTTTCGGGTTTGGCAAAATTCTGGCAACATCCGATTTAGGGGCCATCTGATCGAGGGCCGTTGCGACACTGTCAGGCGCCAAGTTAAGCACGGGCGTACAAGGCCTTGTGCCCGGCCGCAAACGAGTTCAGCGTGGGAGCATGAGACGAATTATGTTCGGTGGCGCCTCGTTCTTGACGGCAGATCGAATCGGTGAAGCACTCGTTGCCCTTTTGGTCGTCCTCAATGTCAAGAACTGCTCCGCGGTCGCGCGCATTCCCGTTGTTCTCATCAACGGCACGATCGTGACTGCAACGTTGCTCCTCGCACCGGCAAGCCCGTTCCTGGTCATTCCAGAAGAATCACCGTGGCCTGAACCCGATGCGTCGGAGACCGTCACTCACCTCTCGAATCTCGAAGTGCTGGCTTCCGCCCCGAGCCAGAACGGGTACCTGGAAACGATCGCAGTCCCGGACTGCGAATGGAGTGACCCGGACCTGGACGATCTCTGATGATGACGAAGTAGGTGCCAGACCGCGAACGGCACGTCTCCCTGGTGTAGCCAACGGGGGTCGGGATCGTGACGATGCGAATCTGTTTGTGCCGATTGATGTTATTCCGAAGTCGGTGGAGTACGTTGCGGATATGCAACGGAGGCGTGTGAACCAAGCAGGTAGTAAGAATCGCGGGTGCGATGTCGATGCCTGACCGACTAGCCGCGACGGAGGACTCGTTGAACGCACTGACGGGTGACGAATCGCGCCTGTATGAGCCCCTTCTGGCTCTGTTGCCTGTCGACGGGCTGTCCATCTCCACGTTCGGCCACATTCTCGCAGCTGAAACAATTTCCGCGAGCGACGCGCAATCGTTCCGGCTCGACGAGCTGCAATTCGATCTTGGTGAGGGCCCGTGCTGGGACGCGCTGGAGACTGCGGCGCCAGTCCTGGAGCCGGACATCCGTGAACGGCCCAACCACGTGTGGCCGGCCTTTTCGGAAGCAATCATCGCCGAAGATTTCGGTGCGCTCTTTGCTTTTCCATTGATGCTGGGCCCGCTGCGCATCGGGGCGATCGACCTGTACACGAACCACCCGTTTCGTCTCGGTGAGCAAGACATCCGGCACATCGAGATCCTCGCAACCGTGGTGAGCCGGATGGTTCTCTCTCGAGCTCTCCGGCTGTCCGAAAGTGACCTCGTGGGTGAGGCCGACACGGCCACCCGGCGGGCATTCTCTCGTCGGGAGATCCATCAGGCCACGGGCATGGTCCTGGCGCAGCTGGGCATTCCCGCCACGGATGCCTTCCTCGTGATCCAGGGACATGCGTTCGCCGCCGGACGATCCATGCTCGACATTTCAGCCGAGATCATCGACCGTCGATTGAGCTTTGCCGTGAACGAAAAGCAGATCGAAGGGTCTCATGATTGACAGCACCCGCGAGGATCGCTTGATCGACACGTTCGCGACCCTCGCCGACACCCTCGTGGCCGACTATGACGTGGTCGATCTTCTGCAGACGCTGGTCGAGAGTTGCGCGGATCTCTTCGACATCTCGGCGGCGGGCATCCTCCTGGCGGATGCCGACGGCGAGTTGGAGGTGATCGCCTCGACAAGTGAGGCGAGCAGGCTTGTCGAAGTCATGCAATTGAGTGCCCGTGCGGGCCCCTGCGTGGAATCCTTCACGACAGGCTCTGTCGTATCGCTGCCGGACGTTGAGGACAGCCCTCCCGAGTGGCAACGTTTTCGGGACAGCGCCCGGGAACAGGGATTCGCTGCCGTCTTCGCCATCCCACTGCGGTTGCGCGAGACCACGATCGGTGCACTCAACCTGCTGTCCAGCGTTCCCGGAGCCTTGCCGCCCCGGGACGTTCGAGCCGCACAGGCGCTAGCCGACGTGGCCACGATTGGAATCCTGCAGGAACGCACGCTCCGGGAAAGCATGTCCGTTCGCGAACAGCTCACCAACGCACTGACGTCCCGAGTGGTGATCGAACAGGCCAAAGGCGTGCTCGCGCACTCTCGCGGCATCTCCATGGAGGAAGCGTTCATCCTGCTGCGGACGTACGCCCGAACCAACCGCTTGCTGTTGTCGAGAGTGGCCCAAGGTCTCGTTGACCAGACCCTTGTGATCTGAGGCATCCGGCCCGAGTTCGCCTCGGTAGCTCGCGCGCGATGAGGGGCCGGACGCATATCGCATGAAGGGGTCCAGGCGATGCTGTGCTCCTGGTTGGCGAGCCGAACCCGATGTGTGTCGCTCGGAAGACAATCGAGCGGGATCCGGATCGCGTTGGGTCAGGACTCTTTGCCGGGACCGTCAAGGCCGCCGGTGCAGGGCGAACCCGGTTCCGGAGCGGTTGCGGCCCCGCGGTACTGGGCAATGAATGCCGCGAGCCGGGGGTCGGAAGGGTCGCTGATGTCGAGCTGCGCGCCCCATGCCGATGCGACGATCGACGACGGAAGACCGGACAACGGAGAGAGGATCGCATATGTGGAGGGGATCACCTCGCGCAGCGCTGCGAGCTGATCACCCGTCACCGTTGAAGCGTCGTAGGTGACCCAGACGGCGCCGTGCTCGAGAGAGTGCACCGCATTCTCATTGGGGACGTTCTCGGAATACACGCCACAGTTCAGGAGAGTGACGGAGTGGTCTCCACCCACCGGTGGCAGCGCGTCGTATTTCACGGTCCCGGTGACGTGCTCGGATGTCTGGTTCGGAAAGGTCTGCACGCCGTCAACGGATGTCGGTGCCGCGGCGTTCATCGAATGCCGCGGCGTGTGGACGGAGGGCGGCGACTTCGGCGCGCAGGCGGGCGAGTTCCTGTTCTTCGGGACCGTCGGCTGTTTTGCCGTGGCCGCGTCCGCGCATCATGAACCACATCATCAGGCCCATGCCGACGGGGCAGATCAGGGCGGGGAGGATGTACAGGAATTGCTGCATGTCAGGATCCTTCTGGTTGGGTTGATTGGGTGGTCTTGACCATGGTGATGAATTTCCGCCGGAGGGCGCGGGTCGACAGACGCCCGTGCGCGATCAGCCGGCCGTCGGCTATGAGCCCGGGGGTGAAGGCCAGGCGCTGCTCACGGGCGATCGCGCGGCCGGTGTCGCTGTTCACGTCGACCTCGTCGATCTGGAGGGCGAATTCGGCGGACAATTCGGCAAGTACTCTCCTTCCCGCGATACAGGAGGGGCAGTCGCCTTGAGTGAGCAGGGTCAGGGTGATCATGACGTCGTATCGGTCTTCAGGTCGAGGAGAAGCTGGTCGACGGGCACGAACATGGTGTACTTCGGAGCCCCGCCGTAGTCGGCGCGCCAGGTGATGGTGCCGTCGGGACCCACGAGGATGAAGCTGTGGCCATCGGTGCTGGTGCCCATCATGCCGAATTCGTTGGCGTGGTACTTTTTCGAAGTGACCAGGTCGGGGTCGGACAGGACCGGAGTTTTCAGGCCCATGTCGGTGGTTTTCCGAGCGATCTGCTGGGCCGGGTCGGTTGTGATGGACACGACGGCGTCGATTCCCGCGGCCTGGAGCTTCGCGGCGTCCGTTTCCAGGCTGGTGATCTGCGTCCAGCATGGTTCGCAGGCCAGGCCTTCCTGAAAGAAGAGCAGCACACTCTTGCCGGAGTAGTCGGCCAGGGACACCTGTCCGCCGGAGTTGTCGGCGAGCGTGAAGCCTGGTGCGACCTGACCGATGCCGGGGGTTCCGACGTCGTACGACGACTGCGTCGTCGTACCGGCGGCTGCCGTCTTCGGGGCGTTGGCGCTGGCGAAGACGCCGTATAGCCCGGCGAGGACGATGCCGGCGATCAGCAGCCCGGTGATCCAGCCGAACCAGCCGGGGCGGCGGGACCGGATGCTGGGGGACTGTTGCGTGTTTTTGGGGGCGGAACTCATTTGGTGGTGTCCTGTCCTGTGCGTGCGGGGGTTTCGAGGGCTGCATCGCTGCAGCAGCTGGATTCAGAGTCGGCGGACTGAGCCGGCCCGTCGGGTGTTGCCAAGGTTGGTTCCGGGGGCTTTGGCTCGGTGTGGCGGGTGGCGCGCCACACGAAATAGCCGCCGGAGGCAACCAGCGCGATCGCCACGGCCCAGCCGGGAAGCCAGGCGAGCGCCTTGGTCGCGACGGAGACACTGTGTTGGAGGTCGGCGCCGAACTGGGCGAGCCAGCCGCCTGAGGTCATGCCGGGTCCGACCGCGGCCTGGAAATAGGTGAGGATGGCCATCACGGTGAGTAGGACGGCGGAGGCGAAGCTGCCGACGGCGAGGCGGCGGCGGTACCGGCCCAGGTGCAGGGTGATCTGGCGTCCCTGAAGCCACTTGCTTGAGCCCCAGTCCCTGCGGTCCCAGACCAGCGCCAGGACGGCGAGGGGGGCGACCATTCCGGCCACATAGGTGAGGCCAACGGCCAGTGCCGCGGGGAACGAAGCCGTTGCGCCGGAGAGGACCGCTACGCCGATCAGTACCGGAGCGCAGCACGAGCTGGCCGCGCCGGAGAACACTCCGAGTCCGTAGACCGAGGCGAGGCCGTGACCGGCGGGAACGCGGCGGGCGAGCATCGGAAGCTGCAGCTTCCAGCCGAACAGCATTGCGATTCCTCCGATCAGCATTGCCGTGGCGGCGATCGTGAAGACGATCGCGTGCTGGCCGGAGATCAGGCCGATCAGGGCCGTTGCTCCCAAACCGATCGGCACGATGATGGTCGCGACCCCGGCAGCGAAGACTAAGGTCGCTCCCACGATGCCGGAACGCCGACGCATGCCCGACGCCAAGTAGGCGGGCAACATCACCGACACGCAACAGGGCGCGAGCAGGGCAACCAGGCCGCCCAGGAAGGCGGCGAGCAGAGTGCCGCCGAACAGTAGATTTTCCATATATTCGTCGCCTTCACTCGGGCCGCGTCCTGCGCGGACATTCACCTATCCTCCTAAGGAGATTAGGTGATGGTGATGCAGTTGTCTAGCTGGCGTGCCGAAGCTGAAAGTCAGCTGGAGAAGCGACCCTCGTCCATGCTGTCGACGGCACACGGGGCATGCGCGGCGGGCGCAGGCGCAGGCGCGCTGCCGGAAGAAGAAAGGGACGCCGACAGGCTGGTTTCCGGCTCGGCGGGGCACAACGCGTGGTCCGCGCTCGTCACGGCCGGCCAGCCGAGGGCGAGTCCGGGCGCGACCAGCAGCAGCGCGATCGCGGCCGCTGCAACGCACGCGGGGACGCGACCCACAGACTGGCGTGGAGGGAGGAGTCGGCGGACGCGGGCCGCAGCCCCGGTTCCAGTGGCTCCGAGTGCGACGGCCGGCACTGCATGCGGCGGCACGGCTACGACGGCCAGGAGCGCCGCCGCGACCGTGAGCCGGTGAGTTCGTGCGGCAGCGACATCGTCGGCACGAAGTTCAACCAGGCGAGCCGTCTCCCGCGCAGCCAGCCGGAAAGGCGGGAGCCCGTGAAAGGCCTGCGACAGTGCCACGGAGAATGCCAGGGCGAGGTCATGCCGTTCAGTGAGGTGTGCGCGCTCATGGGCCAAAACCGCGATGAGCTCCTCGTCCGTCAAAGCGTGAAGCGCGGCCGTGGTGGCTACAGTGCGCCGGTGGATTCCCGGCATGCAGTAAACCGCCGCTTCCGTGGAATCGAGGATGACGATATCGCGATCGAAATCCGGGCGACCAACCATGTCCAGAACTCGACGATGTGCATTGCGCTCCCGTGACATCCGGGCGCCCGTTGATGCCAGGCCCCAGAAGCAGCGAGTGATGACGGCGCCGGCCAGCAGCGCCCCACCAATACCGACGGCGGCACCGGCCGGCGTCGAATACCGCTGTTGCAGCGCCATTGCACAAGCCTGGAGGTCGTCGATGATGCCCTGTCCGCCCAGGCCGGCGATGGGAATCGCGAAGGACAGGCCGGCGAGGGCCAGCGAGCCCACGACCGCGACCGTCAGGGCCTGCCAGGACGCGATAGCGAGCCGAGGCGCGCGATCGACCCAGTTCGCGCGCAACAGGAGCCGGGGGGCGGCAAGGGAGAGCGCTATCGCGTACACGGTCAGGATGATTGCGACAGTCATGACTCCGGCTCGTTGTCCTGCGCGGCGGAAAGCAAACGGCGGAGTTCGGCTGCTTCGTCGTCGGGCATTTCGTCGACGAAGCCCACGAGTGCTGCCGCCCGATCGTCGGCGAAGGACAGCGCCTCGCGGATGAGTCCGGACACATAATCGTCCCGGGTGGCCGCGGGACCATAGCGGAATGCTCGGCCGTCCCGTTCCTTACTGAGCCAGCCCTTGCGATTGAGGATCTCGGTGACCGTCTGCACGGTGTTGTAGGCGAGCCCGCGATCGAGCCTGTCGAGGATTTCCCGCACCAGGAGCGGGTTCTCGGCCTGCCAGACCTCGTTCATGATCGCGTTTTCCAGATCACCGAACTTTGCCATCGTCGAGCCCTTTCGAAAATTGGTGTCCCTCGCGAACCGACCGGAAATGGGAGTTCACGTCAATCGTAGTCACCTAAGTTGATTAGGCGGCCAGGGGCCGCGGAGTGCCATGAACGCTCCGCGGCCTGTCAGGGGGTCGGCTACATGGTGGCCAGGATGTCCTGCATTTGTCTGATCTGCGCCGTCTGGTCGGCAATGATCTTCGTGGCCAATGCCTGTGCTTCCGGGTTCTGCCCGTCCTTGAGCTCGACGTTGGCCATGTCAATCGCGCCCTGGTGGTGCTGGATCATCTGCTGGAGGAACAGCTTGTCCGCGGCCGGGCCGGTCGCAGCGTCGAGCGCGGCCATGTCCCCATCGGTCATGGAACCTGAACTCATGTCCATTCCGGGCATGTTGGTGGCGGTCGCACCCCAGGCTGTGACCCAGGAGCTCATCATCGTGATCTCTGGCCCTTGGGCCGCCTTGATCTGCTCGGCGAGAGCGGTGACGCGTGGATCGACCCCGGTCTTGTCGAGCATGGTCTGGGCCATGGTGATCGCCTGCTGGTGGTGGTCGACCATCGGCATGGCGAACGAGACGTCGGCATCGTTGAACACCGCTGTCGATGCGGCGGGGGCGGAGGATGCGGATGCACTGGCGCCGCCGGCCGTGGTGGCACCGGTCGAGCAGGCGGACAGGGCGATGGCTGCGGCTAGCGCGGTGGCGGTCAGGAGGGGAATGCGTAGGGAAATCAAGGGGAGTCCAATCTGTCAAACAAGGATCGTGATTGTCGTCTGCGGAAGAAGATCTGGAGACGGCGAGCGTGCTCGCGGGTGAAGCGAGACACGGAAATTGCTGGAATGGGGAGAGTCCGCCGCACCAGGTGGAGGCTCACAGCCGGTTGTTGATCAGACGCGGCTAATCGACAGGGCCGTCAGCGAGGGCGGTCGTTGTGGAGGGAGGCGCAGCGGGAGAGTGGGTGCTGCGCGCACGGAGGAGCGGTCGGCAATGAGGGCAATTGCGTGCTGGGCTGCAGGATTGGGGGAGTGCGCGATGAGTCCGGCGGCACACGCGGACCCTGTCATGAGGCAATCGGTGGCACACATGCCGAGACAAGTCGACGGCAGGTGCGACGTTCCAGATGCAGATGCCATGGAAATCGAGGCGGACGGCAGTTCGAAGTCCGACCCCCCTGCGCTGAGGACTGACATGTTCGAATGTGCGTCAGACATAGCGTGGGAATGCGGTGAGGCTTCGGATTCTGCCGCCATCCCTGCATGCATCGCTACCAATCCGAAAACGATGGCCGCAAGCGAGAGGATTCCGAGGAGCGAAAGGCGCAGTTGCGCGGCGGCTGTGAACGCGCGCCTGCACGGCTGAGCTTCCACCATGGCGTCCCCTTCCTTCCCGTGCCGTCCGGAGGCGGCAACGCTCACACTGTAGTCAACGGATGCTCCGCGCGGTCTGAGAGGGCCCACCTGATTCCACGAAGAGACAGCCAGATGTCACCAAGGGTCTTATACCTATGGGGGGTATAGGCTGATGATGTAGGCACCGAGAGACACGGTGTCGAGCACCAGCAATTTCCTCGAGAGAATCGTTCATATGAGCCCATCGGCCGAGACCAGGATCATGCATGCGCATGCGACAGCCACGACCACGACGAGGCAAGACGGCATGGGGCACGGCGGCGGCCATGGCACCATGACGATGAGCAGCATGATCCGGGATATGCGCAACCGGTTCCTGGTGGCCGCGATCCTGTCCGTTCCGATCACGCTTTTATCGCCGATCGGCCGGGAGGTCATTGGGTTCACTTTTCAGGCACCGTTCGGGCTCCGTGACGACATGGCAGCGCTGATCCTTTCACTTCCGGTGATCTTCTACTCCGCATGGATCTTCTTCGACGGCGCCTACCGGGCGCTGCGGGCGAGAACGCTCGACATGATGGTGCTTGTGGCCGTCGGCGTCGGATCGGGCTGGCTCTACAGCGTCGTGGTCACCCTGACCGGCGGCGGCGACGTCTTCTACGAGGCCGCCACTGTCCTGGCCAGTTTTGTACTGCTGGGGCACTGGGTCGAAATGCGGGCACGGGGCGGCGCCAATGACGCCGTCCGCACCCTGCTCGAGCTGGCCCCCGCGCAGGCCTTCGTGATCCGCGAGGGCGAACCCGTTGAAATTCCCACCGCGGACATTGTTCCGGGCGACCTGATGCTCGTGCGCCCGGGATCCAAGGTCCCCACCGACGGCGTTGTCGAGTCCGGTGATTCCGATATCGATGAATCCATGGTCACCGGGGAGAGTCTTCCCGTGGCCAAGACGGCCGGCTCCACGGTGATCGGCGCCACCGTGAACACCACGGGCACCCTCCGGGTCCGGGCGACGAAGGTGGGCGCGGACACCGCACTCGCCCAGATCGTCGCGCTCGTGCAGGAGGCCCAGAATTCCAAGGCTCCCGGCCAGCGCCTGGCCGACCGGGCGGCGTTCTGGCTCGTGCTGGTCGCCCTGATCGGCGGAATCGCCACCCTCCTTGTCTGGCTGATCTCGGGCGCAACCGGTCCCACGGCCATGCTGTTCGCGATCACCGTGGTCGTCATCACGTGCCCGGACGCGCTCGGGCTGGCGACCCCGACAGCGATCATGGTCGGGACCGGACTTGGCGCCAGGCGCGGCGTCTTGTTCAAGACTGCGACCGCGCTGGAAACGGCCGCACGGATCGACACCGTGGTGATGGACAAGACCGGCACCCTCACCCAGGGCAAGCCGGAAGTGACCGACTTCGTCGCGATCGGAATCGACGAAGACGAACTGCTGGCACTCGCTGCCGCCGTGGAGCGCGAGTCGGAGCATCCGCTCGCCGCTGCGGTGGTCAGCTACGCTGCGGGACGGGGTGTGACCGTGAGCGACGCCATCGACTTCGAGAACGTACCCGGTCACGGGGCCGGGGCGACCGTGAGCGGGCGCCGCGTGCTTGTCGGCAACCGCAAGCTGATGACCGCGCAAGGCGTTGATATCGAACCAGTCAAGGACCAACGAGATGCGCTGGCGTCAACAGGACGCACCGCGGTCCTGCTGGCCGTGGACGGCAAGGCGACCGGCGTCGTTGCGCTGGCGGATGCCGTGGGCACGACCGCTGCGGCAGCCGTCGCCGCCCTGCATGACGCCGGGATCCAGGTCGTCATGCTCACCGGAGACAACGAAGCCACCGCCGCACGCATCGCCTCCCAGCTCGGGATCGATACCGTGATTGCCGAGGTGTTGCCCGAAGACAAGTCCGCGAAGATCACCGAACTTCAGGCCGCCGGCAAACGCGTTGCCATGGTTGGCGACGGAGTCAATGACGCCCCGGCGCTGGCGCAGGCCGACCTGGGGATCGCGATCGGTGCCGGCACCGACGTCGCCATTGAGACGGCGGATGTCGTGTTGATGCGGTCCGATCCGTTGGACGTCCCCGTCGCGCTGCGGATCGGGAAGGGAACCGTTCGGAAGATGCGGCAGAACCTCGGCTGGGCGATCGGATACAACGCCATCGCCCTGCCGATCGCGGCTGGCGTCTTCTTCCCCGCATTCGGAATCCGGCTCAGCCCCGAGATCGCGGCGATCTCGATGTCCGGCTCCAGCGTGATCGTCGCCTTCAACGCGCTGATGCTCAAGCGCCTACGCCTGCCGCGGCCTGCAGGGAATCCCTGAGGATGAACCACCCCATCACCAGGACTTGGCTCCAACCATGAGGCCGGATAGCCGGACAACATCCCAACGCTCGCCTTCCAGCAAGTAAGCCCCCGAGTCAATCCTCCATACAGTCTCCACACGCTCGCCAACGGTCCTGCATACGGGGCGCGCAGAGTGGACACCCTCAACGAAATCGTCAGAGGAGAAGCAAAATGCGCATGAACGCACTCGTCGTAACGGCGATCGCTGGAGCTGTCGCGACAATCGTCGGTCTGACTGGGCTGTCCGTCGGTGTCGTCACCGCCACGAACGGGAGCGCGCCAGTCTTTGGTAACTCGGCCGGATCGTCGTGCGTGCAGCCGCCACTAGCGGGATCCATTGTGAATGTGTCGCTGCGGAGCATGGGCGGACCCATGATGGGCAACAACTCGAGGATGGGCGCTGACAACGGGATGACGGGTAAGAGTACGGGGAATCGAACGATGCCACGCGGGACCATGAGTCTCAGCATCGATCGATCCCGTGTCGGCTCAGGAGTCGTTTCCTTCCTGGCCACTAATGAGGGCAGCATCCGCCACGAACTGGTCATCCTTCCGCTGACGGATTCGCAGGTCGCGGGCAGCAGGCCGACCTCCAGCGAAAACAAAGTCGACGAGACCGCGAGTCTCGGCGAGGCCTCCGCAACGTGCAACGCCGGTGAAGGCTCCGGAATCGCTCCCGGGAGCGCCGGCTGGGTGACGCTCAACCTGGCGCCGGGACGATACGAGATCGTCTGCAACCTGCCAGGCCACTATGCCGCGGGGATGCACCAGGAGCTGATCGTGTCCTGACTCGACGAACACGCGAATTCTTGAGCTATCGAAACAGAACAGAGCAAGGGAGAAAAATATGATGTGGGGAAACGGGTCTTACATGGCGTGGGGATGGCCCTTCGGGTTGTTGGTCGTCGTCGGCATCGTGCTGTTGGCCATTTGGGCGGTCCGATCCTTTGGCGGTTCGGTACAGCACCACGATCAGCGGGCGGCAACGTCGCGCGATGAAGGGGCCGTGCAGCCGAGCAAGGCTCGCCAGATTCTAGACGAGCGCTTCGCAGCCGGCGATCTGAGCGCCGATCAATATCGAGAACAGCTGAAAGTGCTTGGCATTCCATCGTCCGGTGCCGACGGCGGCGATGGAAAGCGCTAGACAAGGATCAGGAATCTTAGGGACCGTTCGTCATCTGACAGATCATTGATGCAATCTGATACCCCCCGGGGTATACTGGTACTTCCGTTTCATCAATGAAGGAGAAACCCATGTGTAGTCCCGTCCGCTGCGACCGTTGCAACAAGATCACCTGGGCTGGATGCGGCGAGCATGTGGCCAGCGTGATGGCCGATGTTCCGCCCGCCCAACGCTGCACCTGCAACTAACCAGCACTGTCCCGTCTTCGCGAGGGGTTTCGAACGAGTGTTGACGAGCAGGGAGGCACTCATCGCCTCCGCACTCAGGCTTCAGAGCGAGACACATCAGCGACTGGTTGCCGTCTCCGGTGGCCAGTCGCTCTGCACTCTTTCGCGCGGCGCTGACCGCTTGCAGAGCCTGAAGTATTTCGAAGGAATGGCTGCGGCCCTTGCCGAGGTGCGTCGGGCAATCCGTCTCCTTTCGGATTCTCCCGACGAGGATACCCACGAGGCGCTTCGCGACATCCGCGATCGATGGGCCACCCAGTCCGGTGCGCCGGGTCGCACCGGTTGGGCGTGGGCGGACTACCTTGCCGGCGGGGTCGACGCGGTGGAGCGCCTGCTCGCCGAGTATCCCTGGCTACCGCACGGAAGGCGCGGTTGCCCCGCCGACGCGACCCGCGCATCTGGTGACAGTCAGTCGTGATGTTTGGCGAGTCGGTACATCGTCCAGTTCAGGCCGAGGAAGCGGATGAACTGCAGGACGGGGTTGCTTCGTCGTCGCAATTCGCCCGTCCCGGGCAGCGGCGCTGCATCGATTCGTGCCTGTGCGTCGTCCACGCTGATCTCCCTTGGTCGGTCAAGCAGGTTATTCGGGGATGAGGTACCAAAGCGGGTAGGCCTTGGCCTTGTAGATGAACAGGGTGTGCAGCATCCGTTTTACCCAGTGGGCGGCGAGCCCGATGTCTCCGGTTGTCTCCTTTGGATCTCGGCCGGCCGTGTTCGGGTGCCGGGAGTAGTCCGGCACGATGGGCGACATCGACATGGCCGCCGCGGTGCCGGTGAGCATTCCCGTTCCCGTCGAGGCGATGCAGGCGGCCGCCATATCGCCCATCGACGCCGTGTGGGTCGGCTCGGGGGAGCCGTTCAGGACCATGTCGGAAATGGTCATTGCCACGGCCTTGCCCATGGAGCCTGAGGGCATGCCTGTTCGTGGCGGGGCGGGTGCGACCAGTACGCCGTCGGGGGTCGCATAGGGGCGGGAAATCGCGTGCGGCGGGGCAAACGCGATCCCGATGCCGAACACGTTGCGGTGCAGCGGGTTCTGGTATGTCTTGGGCCAGTCTTGCGCCGTCCACTGGTCGAATGGTTTGGCTTCGTAGTTCGCGTCTACCCGCATGAACCCGCTGGGAGCGAAGATCGAACCCGTGATGTCGGATCCATCCCTGTCGAAGGCCTCAAGGCCCACGCCACGGAACGGTGGGAGAAGCATGGCGAAATCGAACGGCTGGGTGTTCTCCGTACCGTCGATCTGCCGGTAGTGGATGAGGCCGGGTTCGATCTCGGTGACCGCGGCCTGGGTGATCGCCTTCATCGCCCGTTCGCGGAAGAGCGACTCCATCCAGGCCTCGCTCGTGATCCTGCGGTCGCCCTGGCTGAAGGTCATTCCGCCGACGCCGAAATCGCCCAGCTCATGCTCGTTGGTCAGGTAGATGACCTCTGCGCGTTCCCGGACCCCTGCCGCGCGGAGCTCATGTTCGACATTGAAGGCATACTCGAACGCCGCGCCCTCGCAGGTGCAGGTCCCGTGGCCCACTCCGATCACCAGGACTTGCCGGCGACCGGTCTTCAACGTTTCGATGACCGCAGTCAGGCGTTTGGCCGCCTCGACGGCGTGGCTGGGCGTGCAGACCGACACGGTGTGACCGGCGTCCGGGCCGAGGCCCGGGGTCGCCTCGAAGTTCAGGCGGGGGCCCGTCGCATTGATGAGGTAGTCGTAACGGATGCGTTCGGTCTGGCCGGCCCGCTTCGGGTCCGTGTACACCACATCCACGGCTCCGCGGGGACTGTCGGCATCCCCGTCCGGTCGCAGTGCGACGGCCCGGGCCTGGCGGAAGACGATTCTCTTCCGCCGGTAGATCGGCGCGAGCGGGAACACCACCTTGTCGGGGCGCATCTTGCCGACGCCGACCCAGATGTTCGAGGGGATCCAGTTCCAGTTCGAGTTCGGTGACACCACGACCACCTCGTGCTTCCTGCCCAGTCTCCGCTTGAGGAACAGCGCAGCGGTGTGGCCGGAAACCCCGGCTCCCAGAATGACGACTCGTGCCATGTCAGACCTCTCAATCCCAGCCTCGATGCTGTTGTTCTGAACCATACTCCTATACCTAAGGGGGTATCGCTTATACCTGATGGGGTATTGCTTTCGCGCTGTCGGTTCATCGCAGGAAGGGAAGAGGGGTGCCCACGGTCTGTGGACGCCCCTCCACCGTCTGTTCGTGTCAGCCACCGAAGGCGGACAGGTGGTGCTGCGAGGCGGTGAGCAGGTGCTCGTAAACGGCCAGAACGTCGGGAGCGGTGACTCCGGCCGAAGCCGCCGTCAGGTCGGCGATGTCGGTCGTCTCGACCGTGCGGGCCGTTTCCCTGGCCGCGTCCAGGCTCGCCGAGCCCTGGGCAAGCAGGGTGTCGTAGAGCTTCTGGCTGGCGTCGGTCGGGAACATACCGACCTCGAGGCCGATGGTCGGGTCGGTGATGCTGTAGCGCTCCAGAAGAGTGCGAACGGCATCCAGGTGCATCGTCTCAGACCGGGCGATCCGGCTGAAGACCGCCGCGTCGTACTTCTCGGCGAAGGCGACATACAGGTCATGGGCGACCTTCTCCTCGGCCGCCATCGCAGTGAGGCTGGCCTTCTGCTCATCGGTCATCGTGCCGCTTGCCACGTCGGCGAGGCCGGCGGCCATGCCCACACCCTTGCTGGCGTCGCCCTGCATGCCGGCACGGTTTCCTGCGCCCATGCCTGCGCCCATCTCGGAGGCGGAGCCCATGCCGTCGCCCATGCGGTTCATGTGCTCAGTCTGGGCGTATGGCTGGCTGCTGGATGCTGTTGGTCCGGTACCCTGCGGATCCCCGCCGCGGTTCATGGCGGCGATGCTCGGTGTGGCGATGAGGGCGGTGATGACGACTCCGCTGGCGATCGCCGTGGTGATGATGATTCCCTTGCGCATGATGTGCTCCTTCAGATTGTGGGTTGTTGCTACCTACAAACTCCCTCCCCGCGGTGCAGGGGGTCTGCCGGGTGTGTGGAGATCGCGTGGAGAACTGAAGGCGCCGGCACCGCGAACGGGGGCGGCGGATAGGGTGAAGTCATGCCAACAGTGCTGGTCGTCGAGGACGAACGTGACATCCGGGACGTGCTCCGTCGGTATCTGGAACGGGCTGGATTCTCGGTGCTGACGACCGCGTCGGGAGCGGAGGCGCTGCGTCTGCTCGACTCGGCAGACCTCGTACTCCTCGACCTCGGCCTTCCCGACATCGATGGCACCGAGATCCTCCGCGAGGCCCACGGAATGCAGAACCTTCCCGTGATCGTGCTGACGGCCCGCAGTAGCACGGACGACCGGATTCACGGCCTCGAGCTGGGCGCCGATGACTACGTGACCAAGCCGTTCAGTCCCGCCGAGGTGGTGCTTCGGGTGCAGGCCGTGCTCCACCGATACAGCGGACTGCCCGGGGAGGCCGGCCCTGTCGCCTACGGCAACGGGCGGCTCCGCATCGATGAGGCCTCGCACAAAGCGTGGCTGGACGGAGCCCTCCTCGATCTGACCCCTACCGAATGGGGGCTCCTGGCAGCGGTCGCGGCCGCGCCCGGGCGGGCTTACTCGCGTTACGAGCTGGTCAACCGGGTGCGCGGCTACGAGTATGCCGGCTACGAGCGCACCATCGACTCCCACATCAAGAACCTCCGGCGCAAGCTCGGGGCCTCGGGAGCGGAAGTTTTGGAGACGGTTCTCGGCGTCGGTTACCGGCTTGCTCTCCGGCGGGACGATGCGTCATGACGACCCGTGGTCTAGGGCTCGGCCCACTCGGACGTCGGTTCCTGCTCGCGTTTATCCTGGTCGCGGTCTCGTCGGTGGCCGTGCTCACCGGCGCGGCCCTGGTGGGTGTGGATCGCGGAGTGCAGGTTTCGCAGCAGGCCGACCGTGAACGGGTTGTTGCGGCAGCCGCGGCGGCGGCTGCCGACGCCTACCGTTCTGGTGGTGGTTGGGAACAGGCCGATCTGGGCCGCGCCTTCGCGATCGGCGAGGCGGCATCGGCCCGACTCGCCATTCTCGACGTGAACGGTACCACCCTTCAATCCAGTGCTGACAACGGCGGAAATGCCAACAATCAGGGAATGGGCCAGGGTATGGGCCAGGGAATGGGGCAGGGCTCCGGGATGGGCCAGACGGTGGTGTCGGCGCAGATCGTGAGCGAGGGTAGCCAGGTCGGCACCGTTCGAATGAACTTCGGCGCCATGGTTGCGACGCAGGTGGTCGACGTGGCCTGGCCCTGGATCGCCGTGGCCGCCATCGTGGCACTTGTCATGGCACTCGGCGCGAGCTTCCTGGTCACGCGGCTCCTCGTTAGGCCCATCCAGGCGATCACGGGGGCCGCCCGGTCGTTCACGGCCGGCGATCGGAACTCCCGTGCCACGGGTCCCGGCCCGGGGGAGCTCGGCGAGCTGGCCGTCGCCTTCAACGGCATGGCGGATGCCGTGGTTCGGTCCGATCGCGACCGGCGCAACCTCACGGCCGATGTGGCCCACGAACTGAGAACCCCGCTGGCGGCGTTGCAGGCCGGACTGGAGGAGTTGCGCGACGGACTCGTGCAGCCCACGCCGGAGGGCCTCGCCGGCCTGCACGACCAGTCGCTGCGCCTGGGCCGGGTGGTGGCCGATCTGGCCGAATTGTCGGCGGTGGAAACCGCTGGACTCTCCCTGCACCTCGCATCCGTCGACCTGGCGCAGGTCGCCCGGAACGAATGCGCCCTCCGGGAACCCCAACTGCGCGCTGCCGAGCTCACCCTGACACTCGAGCCCGGGGGACCCGCATTCGTGCGGGCGGATGCCGACCGCCTGCACCAGGCCATCGGCAATCTCCTCGCCAATGCAGCCCGATATTGCCGGCCGGGTGACAGCGTGACCGTCACGATCTCCGTCGACCACGGTCAGGCGGTGCTCTCGGTCGCCGATACCGGGCCGGGCATCCCGCCGGAAGAACTCCCACACATCTTCGACCGCTTGTGGCGGGGCCGTGCGGCGGAACAGGTCGCCGGTTCGGGCATCGGGCTCGCTGTCGCGCGCGAAATCGTCAGCAGCCACGGCGGGACCATCCAGGCGTCGTCCGCACCGGGTGAGGGAACCAGGATCACTATCCGGCTGCCCGCCACGGGCTAGGGCCGGCGAGGTCGAACCATGCGCCGTTGGCAGGTCAGGCCGTCGTTCGCCGCGCGGAGATGCTCGCGCGCACGGCATCCATGTCCAAAGCCTGCACTCCGGCGATCACCTCGCCGAGGGATGAGGCGTTGAGCGCTCCGGGCTGGGAGAACACGAGGATCTTGTCCCGGAATGCCATCAGGGTGGGAATGGAGCGGATGCCGGCCGCGGCAGCCAGGCCCTGTTCTGCCTCAGTGTCGACCTTCGCGAAGATGATCTCGGGGTGCTTCTCCGACGCGGCCGCGAAGGTTGGCGCGAACATGCGGCACGGGCCGCACCAGCCGGCCCAGAAGTCCACCAGCACGATGCTGTTGTCGGTGATGGTCTCGTCGAAAGTCATTTCGGTGATGTCAGTGGTAGCCATGGTCCGACAATATACCCCCTAGGGTATTTCCCGCAAGAGAGCCGTGCGCTCGACATGTCTGCGCCCGGACGTTCCCTCTCTTGCGAAAAAATACCCCCGGGGGTATTATGATGCGATAGAACCGACCCGCATCGAGACTTGGAGGACCACGGACCATGGACGTCATCGTCATCGAAACCCCGCAACTGGGGGATCGCAGCTACCTGGTGCATGACGGCGTCGTGGCGCTTGTCATCGACCCGCAACGCGACACCGACCGAGTGGAGGCCGCTGCCCTCGAAGCGGGGGTCACGATCACCCACGTTGCCGAGACTCATCTGCACAATGACTACGTGACCGGTGGGTACGATCTTGCCCAGGCGCACGGCGCCGAGTACCTGGTCAACGCGGCCGACCCCGTTTCGTTTGAACGAGAACCGGTCACGGACGGCCAGATTGTCCAGATCGGCGCCTTCAGGGTCACCGTCGTCGCCACCCCGGGACATACGCACACCCACGTTTCCTACATCGTCAGCGATGGCACTACTGAAGCCGTCTTCTCCGGTGGAAGCCTGTTGTACGGTTCCGTCGGACGTACCGACCTGGTTGCCGCCATCGACACCGTCGGACTCACCCATGACCAGTACGCGTCCGTGCGCAAGCTCGTGCACGAAGCCCAGCACGACGCGGCGCTCTTCCCGACACACGGGTTCGGCTCGTTCTGCTCCAGCGGCCCCGCCACCGGAGCCGGCTCATCCACCATCGGCGAGCAGATCACGACCAACCACGCCCTGACCGACGCCGATGAGGAGCACTTCGTCGCTACGTTGATCGCCAACCTCACCGCGTACCCGTCGTATTACGCGCACATGGCACCGGCCAATATGCAGGGTCCCGGTCCGGCTGACCTCGAGGTGCCCGAGTCTCTGGATGCCGCAGAGCTCACCCGCAGGCTCGCCGACGGTGAATGGGTCGTCGACCTGCGTAATCGCGTCGCGTTCTCCAGTGGCCACCTGCAGGGGGCCGTGAGCTTCGAGTATGGCAATGGTTCCAACTTCACGACCTATCTCGGTTGGGTTCTGCCCTGGGACGAGAAACTCACTCTCGTCGGCACACACGCCGACGCCGAAGACGCAATCCGTGACCTGTCGCGGATCGGCATCGATTCCCCGGATGCAGCCATCGGCACCGAGCCGCGCGCGCTCGCCCCGGATGCCCCGGTTGCTTCTTACCCCCGCGTCGGCTGGGCGGAACTCGCGCGCGACCACGCCGCAGGCGACGTGCTTCTGGACGCGCGACGCACCGACGAGTTCGCCGACGGGCACCTGATCGGCGCGGTCAACGTGCCACTGCACGAGATCCTTTCCCGGATGGACGAGATCCCAGCGGGCACCATCTGGGTGCACTGCGGGTCGGGTTACCGTGCCGGCGTTGCCGCGAGTCTGCTTCAGCGTGCGGGCCGGGACGTCGTGCACGTGGACGCCTCCTTCGCCGATGTCGAATCGGCCGGTATGCCGATGGCTGAGAAGGCGGTCTAGCACCGTGACCGTGCTCCGAACGGCAGGACACTCGGCCGAGAGGCGAAGCCTTCCAGGCTCGTCGATACTCCCTGGAAGATGTTCCCAATCGGAGTGCTTTTCGGGTTGGGGTTGGATACGGCTGCGCCAATCAGCCTGCTCGTCGTCGCCGGGGTGCTCAGACCGACCTGCCGTGGTACGCGGCATTGGCTCTCCCCGTCATTTTCATGGCCGGAATGGCGTTGTCCGACAGCGCCGACGGAATCCTGATGAATCGTGTCTACCAGTGGGCGTCCACGGACCCGCTTCGGAAGGTGTATTACAACCTCATCGTGACCGGGGTATCCGTATTCGTCGCATTCTTCGTTGGGGGAATGGGCCTGCTATCCCTCTTCACCGATCTCGGCATCGGCTGGGGAACTCTTGACCTCATTGCGACCATCGGCCCCGACGCCGTGGGCCCAATCCTGGTCGGCGGCTTCACGCTCGTCCTGCTCTCCGCGGTTTTGTGGTCGAGATACCGCACCGACACCTCACTAGAAAGGCGCCCTTAATGGAACTCGCTCCCCAGCAGGTATTCACCCGACATGGCGAGGTCCGGATCATCGACGTTCGAGAAAGCGATGAACTGGTTGACGGGATGATCTCCGGCGCACAGCACATCCCACTGGTTATGCCCCAGCTTCCGTGATCGTCACTGCCCTCGTCCTGGGCGTGATCGTCGGGGCGCTGCTAGGCCTGGTCGGCGGGGGCGGGTCGATACTCGCGGTCCCCGCCCTTGTCTACGGTGTAGGCCTGCCCCTCGCCGAGGCCATTCCGAGCTCCCTGATCGTAGTCGGAGCAGCCTCCGCCGTTGCCGTGCTCCCACGGCTTCGCCGCGGCGTGCATTGGCGCCTCGCCTTCATCATCGGCGTGGCCGGAGTGGCCACCGCCTACCTGGGCACGACGGTCAACCGGATGCTCGACCAGCGTGTGCTTCTCGGCGCCTTCTCGGTGATCATGGTGGTCGCCGGTGTGAGAATGTTCCTCCCAACCCGGTCGGCCGGTGGCCCCTGTGCTCTTCCCGGTGGACGTGTCAACTGGCGCAGTTGCCTGCCCAGGGCTCTTGCCGCCGGTGCCGTGGTCGGATTTCTCACCGGACTGCTCGGCGTCGGCGGGGGTTTCCTCATCGTGCCGGCACTCACGCTGGTCCTCGGCCTGCCGATGGGCGTGACGGTGGGCACCTCGCTGGTCATCATCGTCATTAATTCCGTCGCCGGATTTGCAGCGCACCTCGACGAGGTCCAGATCGACTGGGCGGTCACTGGCGCGTTCGCCGCGTCTGCCATGGGCTCATCCCTGGTAGCGGGCCGGCTCGGACGAGGCCTGTCCGACACTGTCCTCAAGCGGGGGTTCGCTGTCCTGGTTCTCGGTGTCGCGGCCTATGTAGCGATCACGGCACTGATCGGCTGAACGTACGTCAGCCGCACGTGCCTAGGACAACGCCAGGAAGAGCTTCTCGAGTTCTTCCACCCGGAGCGGCGTCCTTGCCGAGTCGGCGTTTGTTTCGCTGAGGCATTCTTTCATCGCCGTTGAGATGATCGTGAACCCAGCACGGTCGATCGCGCTGGATACCGCTGCGAGCTGCGTGACAACCGTTCGGCAATCCGCGCCTGACTCAACAGCGGCAATGACGGCGGCCAACTGCCCTTGGGCGCGTTTGAGCCTGTTGACGGTCTTGCGTAGGTCGTCGGATGTGGTCGGTGCGGGGGAGGCGGCGACCGGTTCGTCGCGGCGAGACGCTGAAGGGATCTGCAGGTTTGGCGCAGATTCTGGGGATGATGCCATTCGGTGCTCCTGTGCTGGCGCGAGGTGTCCATGTGCTCGGGTGAGGTTGACCCTCAAAAGAATACCCCGTACCGTATAAAAATACCCCTATGGGTATATACGCTTTCGCGGATATCCCTTCCTATGTGTGATGAGGCCAGCTATGCAGAACGGACGAACTGTCGGCGTCGACTCAGCGCGAGGGATGGCGAGACGGCTGGTGGATTCCATCCTGAATGCGGGCGCATCCCTCCGGCGATGGCCGGCCCGCCGCTGGTGGATCGCGCTCGCTGCTGCGGTCGGCACCTACCTGGTCATCGCGATTCCGACCGACTTGATCGACACGCCGTTCTTCGCACGCGCAGTCGCCCCGACGTCCTGGTCCTGGCCGGTGCTCGCCGCGAGCGCGATACTCGCCGGGCTCGTGTCCGCCACATACGTCGCGTACCCGGAGGGTGCAGCGCCCCGTCGCGCAGAGGGACGACTCGGTATGGCCGGATGGATGATCACCTTCTTCGCGGTCGGTTGCCCCGTATGCAACAAGATCGTTCTCCTCGCCCTCGGTGCAAGCGGAGCGCTGCAGTTCTTCGAGCCGGTGCAGCCGTACCTGGCCGGGGCATCCATCCTTCTGCTGGGCTGGGCGTTGCATGCCCGCCTCACTCGGGAGAGCTCATGCACTTTGGCGTCTGCTGCGCCGAGTCCCATCGTTGTACCGAGCCGGGAGGCATTGACCAGATGAGAATTCCGGGCATGATTCGTGAACTGCGGTCCTGGCCGACACGTCGTCGGCTGATCATCGTTACCGTCGCCGCGATGGCCCTGACCGGACTGACGCTCGCATCCGGAACCGTCGCGATCGTTGGCGGGTCCCTGGTGTTCCCCGGTCCCTGGTGGGCGGATGCGGTCACGGTAGGGGGTGCTTGCCTGATCGGTCTGGTCGTGGCCAGCTACGTCGATGCACCGATCGGTGCGGATGCCACCCTGTGTGATCTTCGCTGGCCGGCGCTCGGCCTGATCTCGCTCTATCTGTCGACCGATCCGCGCACTGCAGTGCCTCTGCTCGAGCCGGGCATTCGTCCTGTCGTCGGCGTCGCGGCGATCGCGTTGTTGGTGTGGGCATTGCTGGCACGGCTGAATAGCGAATACAAGGCAACGCGTAGCCAGCGTCGGTCAGGTACGTCAGGCGGCATCGACGGCACCGAAGACGGCGAAGTATGCACGACGTGCCGCCCGTTGTTCCCGAGAGTCGGCGGCCGTCCGTGACGGAGGTCGGGACAGCCTACGACACGGAGCCTGACGGTGGCGGGCGCGGTCAAGCAGTGACCGGTGCCGGGCTCCTCCTGCACGTCAGCGGCGCCGATGCGACACTGATCCAGGCCGGCATCCGATCCGCGCTCAATGCCAGCGCCCAACTCCCGACGCTCACGATCGAGATCGTGGTCCAGGGGTCGGTCGTGTTGTTCCTGCGCGCGCGATCGGACCTGGAAAACGCCCTGACCGAGCTCGCTGCAACGCCCGTGCGGGTGCTGTCCTGCCAGAACAGCATGCGGTCCGTCGGGCTGGACGCCGCTGATTTGCTTCCGAGTGTGTCAGTCGTCCCTGCGGCTGTCGCCCATCTGACCGCTCGGCAGTTCGAGGGCTGGGCTTACATCCGCGTGTGAGTCGGACGGGGCATCCGTCGCGGTCAGGCCGTCGGCCGGGGGCTCCTCCGGATTCCGGTAGATCGACAGTTCCGGTCCGGGGTGGCGCCGGGTTTGGACGATGATGAGGACGATCCCGGCGATGGCGGCGAGGAGCGCGATGTCCACGTTGATCTTGAGGTCGAAGAGGAAATACTCGGTCGGGTCCAGGCGGAGCGACTCGAGGAACGCCCGTCCGGCGCCGTACCAGAGCAGGTAGAAGCCGAGGGTCTTGCCCCAGCGGAGGTTGAACCGGCGCTCGAGCACGAAGATGATCAGCACGACACCGATCGCGTTCCAGATCATTTCGTAGAGGAAGAGCGGCTGGAAGAGCGTCCCGGCCGGCAGCCCCGTGGGGAAGGCCGCGTTCGTCGACTCGATCTCGAGTCCCCAGGGGAGGGTCGTCGGGCCACCATAGAGCTCGTGGTTGAAGTAGTTCCCGAAGCGGCCGAACGCCTGCGCGAGGAGCAGGCCGGGGGCGAGGGCGTCAGCGAACGAGAAGAATCTGATGCCGGCCCGACGGCAGCCGATATAGGCTCCGATGCTGCCGAAGAGGATCGAACCGAAGATCGCGAGTCCGCCTTCCCAGACGAACAGCACTTTCCAGAGATCCGCGCCGGGGAAGAAATAATCGGTCGGATGAGTGACGACGTGGTACAGGCGACCGCCGACGATTCCGATCGGGACCGTCCACATGGCGATGTCCATCACCATGCCCGGCTTGCCGCCACGAGCCGTCAACCGCGCCGAGGACAACCAGACGGCGATGACGATGCCGGTCAGGATGCAGAGCGCATAGAAGTGAACACGCAGGGGTCCCAGATCGAAATAACTGATGGATGGGCTCGGAATGCTGGTGTGAAGCACCGTGTTCACCTTTCGATCGTCGGTCTCGGCGCAGCTGGCGGACGAAGGTCTCCCAGAGGTTCCGGAGGGGTCCGATGTCTCGAACCGCCCAAAGCTTATTCGGGTCCGCTGGGTGCCCCGCACCAGTGCGGCCGCATAGGCGGATGCTGGGAAGGTTCTCATAGAGGGGCGACCCGTGAGGGAGCGGTGCACCCAATGGAGCGATCCCCGAACGCTACGATCGAAACGTGAGGCCCGTCCCGAATTCGGTTACTCCGTCGTGGGTCGCCCGAATCGTCGTGGTCACGGCGCTCGTCGGTGTCGGGGCAGGTTTGGGCGGGCTCGCGGTGAGCGTCCTCCTTCGAGCGATTCAACACCTCGCCTACGGCTACTCCGAAGGCACCTATCTCGACGGGCTGGCCAGGTCCGCACCGCAGACACGCGTGATCGCCTTGTGCGTTGCGGGCGTGATCGGTGCCGTCGGCTGGTGGGCCGTGCGTCGCTGGGGGCGACCCATCGTCCCGGTGGACCGAAGCGTTGCCGGCGAGCGGATGCCCGTGCTCGCGACCCTGGTGAACTCGGCCTTGCAGATCGTGATCGTCGGGTTGGGCGCGTCGATCGGCCGCGAGATGGCCCCCCGCGAGCTGGGCGCACTGGCGGCGGGCTGGCTCAGCGAGAAGGCAGGCGTCACTGCCCGCGAACGTCGTGTTCTGGTCGCGTGCGGCGCCGGGGCAGGGCTCGCCGCGGTCTATAACGTGCCGCTCGGGGGTGCGCTCTTCACCGTCGAGATCCTGCTCGCCGAGCTGACTCTGGCCACGGTCCTGCCGGCCCTCGCCACGTCCGCGATCGCGACACTGGTCGCGCAAATCGTTGTGCCCACGACCCCGCTGTATTCCGTGCCGCAGTTCACTCAGACCCCATCGCTCCTGGTCTGGTCTCTTCTTGCCGGACCCGTGATCGGGTTCGCTGCGGTCGGTTTCGTGCGACTGGCCGCCGGGGCCGAGAAACGGCGTCCGCAGGGCTGGCTGATTCTGGTCGTCATGCCGCTGGTGTTCTCGGCCATTGGACTACTGTCGCTCCTGCTTCCAGAAATTCTCGGCAACGGACGTTCACTCGGCCAGACCGCGTTCGATGCCGTCGTGCCGATCGGGCTGGTGGCGGTGCTCCTCGTTGCCAAGGTAGGAGCCACGATCGCCACGATCGGCAGCGGTGCCGCCGGAGGAACTCTGACGCCCTCGCTCGCGATCGGTGCCGCGTTCGGCATCGTGACCGGAGGGCTCTGGGGCACGTTGTGGCCCGGTACTCCGGTGGCGGCCTTCGCCCTGGTCGGCGCGGCCGCATTCCTCGCCGCTGCCATGCGCGCACCCCTGACAGCTCTGGTCCTGGTGCTCGAATTCACCGGGCAGGGACCGGCACTGCTGATCCCCATGACGCTTGCGGTTGCGGGTGGTGTCGTCGTGGAATACCTCCTCGGGCGGAGACGGTTCCTCGGCATCGACTAGCGCGGATCATGTGCCGATGGAGTCCGGTCAGTGGCTCGCGGCAGTCAGGAGTGTACGCACTTCGGCGAGGGTCGGTACACGGCCGGAGACGACGACTTTCTCGTTGATGACGAGGGCAGGGGTGCTCATCACGCCATATCCGAGGATCGCGGTGTAGTCCTCGACTTTTTCGATGCTGGCCTCGAGGCCGAGTTCGGCGACGGCGGTGGTGGCAGCCTTGGTGAGGTTGACGCAATTGCGGCAGCCGGGGCCGAGGATCTTGATGTTCATGAGGGGATTCCTTTCGGGTGCGGTGATCAAGCCAGGATGGCGTTGAAGAGGTAGCCGACGGCGACGATACCGAGGCCGGTGGTCGTGATGAAGATCGCGAGGAGCTGGGGCTTGAGCACCCGGCGGAGCAGGATCATCTCTGGCAGGGACAGTGCGACGACGGCCATCATGAACGCGAGCAGGGTGCCCATCGGCAGGCCCTTGTCGTAGAGGGCTGCGACCAAGGGCATTACCCCGGCGGCGTTGGAGTAGAGCGGGATGCCGATGAGAACGGCGATCAGCACGCCGAAGGGGTTGCCAGGGCCGGCGTAGGTGGCGAAGAAGTCGGTCGGCGCCCAGCCGTGGATCAGGGCGCCGAGACCGATGCCGACGAGGAGGTAGACCCAGATCTTCGCGATCAGGCTCCTGACCTCTTCGACACCCATCTGCATCCGCTGCCCAAAGGTCAGGCCGAGGGAGGGGTCAATGGTCTGGCCGCCGAGCTTTACTTCGAAGACGAAGGGTTCGACCCAGCGTTCGACGTGCAGGCGACCCAGGATGTAACCGGACACGACTGCGATGGTCAGACCGGAGACTACGTAGAGGGCGGTGATCTGCCACCCGAAAAGGGTCAAGAGCAGGCCGATGGCGATCTCGTTGACGAGGGGGCTCGCGATCAGGAAGCTCATCGTGACGCCGATCGGCACGCCCGCGGCGACGAAGCCTATGAAGGCGGGTACGGCGCTGCAGGAGCAGAACGGGGTGATGACGCCCAGGGCCGCCGCGAGGAGGTTCCCGACGCCCTCGCGTTTGCCGCCGAGGAAGGCCCGCGTGCGCTCCACGCTCATGAAGGAGCGGAGCACGGTGGAGGCGAAGATGATGATGACCAGCAGGAGCAGGATCTTCAGCGAGTCGTAGAGGAAGAAGTGGATGGTCTCGGTGATCTGGTTTTTCGGGTCGAGGCCGAACGCATCGTAGAGGATGACGTTCCAGAGCCACTCGTTGGCCCAGTAGGCCAGCGCCCACACGCCGATCCCCGCAATCAGGACGCCGACCCGGCCGCGGGTCGTGGTCGGTATCCGTTCGGCGATGTTCACGAGGACTCCTTGACTAGGAACGCATACGTATTCGACGTGCGTCTAATCATTAGTGTGCCACCTCTTTGATATATGTCAAGAAGGTGGGATGATGGACCCATGCCCAAGACCCTTCCCCTCCTGGAGGACGCCTCGCCGATCTGTTGCGATCCCCTGGGCGCTAGCGCCACGCTGGCCTTGGACGATGCGATGGCACTCGCGGTCCGCCTCAAGGCTCTGGCTGATCCCACCCGCCTGCAGCTCCTGGCCTACCTTCTGGCCCAGCCGGACCAGGAAGCGTGTACGTGCGACCTGGCCCCCGTTGTCAAGCTTTCTGAGCCAACGGTCAGTCACCACCTCAAGAAACTCGAAACCAGCGGCATCCTCACCAAGGAACGACACGGGATGAGTGTGCACTACCGCGTCGTTCCAGAGGCCATTCACGCCATCGCGCGCACGCTCGACACGGCTACCCGCACACTGACCCAGGTAGTCTGAGCCGACCCGAGCGCAATCCTCACGTGAACGCCTGCGGTGCCCGTTCTATCGGCTCCTAGGTGCTCAGGGGCGCCAACTCTATCTGTGTCGCGAGCGCATAAGCGGTAGGTGCCGTTGAGAATCGCCGCACCAGCGTTCGCCCCATCCCATAACTGGTCGTCGTCCAATAGGCGGCCTCTTCGCAAGCGTTCACGACCGGTAGGGCTTTCGAGCAGGCCGCTCGGACGAGGATCCCGTTTCCGGGCTGGCCGCACTAGTGGATGCTTCTCCAACCCTTGACGCTCGCTCGGTTCCCGACAGCGAACCGTGCGACAATCGCCACGCCGGATGCCGGATTGATCGAAGGGACCTCACAGTGGACGCGAACGAGTGGGATAGTCGTTACCGGCAGGCACGGGACGGCGACCACGCCAGGCTCTGGTCGGCCGTACCAGCAAAGCTCGTGCAGGACATTGTTTCGCCCTGGACCCCGGGGCTCGCCCTCGACATGGCCTCAGGTGACGGGCGTAACGCGATCTGGCTGGCCAGCCGCGGCTGGAACGTTACCGGGCTCGACTTCTCCGCCGAGGCAATTGGCCAGGCCCGGGAGCACGCGCGGGCGGCCGGCGTCGATGTGGACTGGCTGGTCGCAGATGCCACGACCTGGCAAACCGAAGAACGCTTTGACCTGGTAACAGTGATGTACCTGCACCTGCCGGAGGAACTGTTTCGAATCGTATTGGCCAGGGCGATTGGCTGGCTCGCTCCGGGCGGGCACCTCCTTGTCCTTGGTCACGACCGAGGCAACATCGACGCAGGCGGCCCTGGCCCTGGCAATCCCGACATTCTCTATACGCCCGAGCTCCTATCTTCGATCGTCGGACCAGAGCGGATCCTGCGCTGCGAGACCGTCAGCCGCGACCTGGCCACCGACCCCGAGTCCCCGGCTGAAACGAGTGGAGTCGCCCTCGACACGGTCCTCGTCGCCATCTGCTGAGGCGAGAGGGCAATTACCCTCCGAGGGCCCGCTTTTCGGAAGAGCTTTTCGTCCTGAGCCTGGGCCAGCATCGCGACCGCTTCCCGACCGGTCGCGCCGTCCAGCACAGTTCCTGATCGCCGCCGTGAGGTGCCGACGGCAAGATCGTCATGCGGGTTCGAATCCCGTTGAGGCCACAATTACCCGGTTCCCTCGAAATCAAGGGAACCGGGCTTTCTTGATTAAGTGGCGTCGCCAGCGTCCACGCAGATCCTCGGCACGGGCCTGAGACCTTCATGGTGTTAGGCTGTGAATGTTCTTACGAACCTCATCAGGACGCGAGCGCGCAGCCCCCAGCAAGACTGGAAGAGCCGCGGTCGTATGGTGAGGCCAGACGGATGTGGCCCCATGGTCGCTCCAGCTCACGCCACTTAGTGGCGTCAGGGCCGGTCTCGGCCTACCCGCCCGATACAGCTAGCCCCCGACGTGCCGGCTGTGAAGCCGGTTTCGTCGTCGCGCTCCGGAGAATCCGTGACCCAGATCGTTGCCGAACACGCACAGGAATTCGCCGCCTCGGCGGAGCACACAGCCTCGACATCCCCAGCTCCCGAAATCGCCGTCAAGGCGGACCACCTGTATAAGGCATTCGGCCGCCGACCGCATGACATCGTCAAGAAACTCGAGGGCGGCGCGAGTCGTGAAGACCTCGCGCACCTCGGAACAGCCGCCGTGATCGATGCCTCTTTCGAGGTCCGGCGCGGCGAGATCTTCGTGGTGATGGGACTGTCCGGTTCGGGCAAGTCCACTCTGATTCGCATGCTCAACGGCCTGCTCGAGGCGACCTCCGGGACAGTGACCGTCGGTGACACCCGGATTACCGGACTCCCGGCCGCCAAGCTGCGCGATGTGCGTCGCCGGAGCGTGTCCATGGTCTTCCAGCACTTCGCCCTGCTACCCCACCGCAGCGTGATCGACAATGTGGCGTACGGCCTCGAGGTCCAGGGCATGCCTCGCGCGGAGCGCCTCGCGAAGGCCCGCACCATCATCCGCCTGGTGGGCCTGGACGGCTGGGCCGACAGCATGCCGTCCGAGTTGTCCGGCGGGATGCAGCAGAGGGTCGGCCTCGGTCGGGCGCTCGCCGCCGATACCGACGTTCTCCTGATGGACGAGGCGTTCTCGGCACTCGACCCGCTGATCCGCCGCGAGATGCAGGAACAGCTCATCGAGCTGCAGGCCGAACTCGGCAAGACCATCATCTTCATCACCCACGACCTCAACGAGGCGATGTTCCTGGGGGACCGGATCGCGGTCATGCGCGACGGTCGCATCGTGCAGATCGGCACCCCGGAAGACATCCTCACCGACCCGGCCAACGACTACGTCGCCCAGTTCGTTCAGGACGTCGACCGGGCCCGGGTGCTCACGGCCGGGAGCGTGATGGAGCCGGTGCGATCCATGGTCACCGTGACGTCCGGCCCGCGTGCCGCCCTGCGTACGATGCGCGACCTGCAGACCTCCGCCACGTTCGTGGTCGGGCGTGACCTCGGCTTCGTCGGGGTCGTACGTGACCGCGATGTGCTCAAGCAGGTCAAGGCCAGCCACCCGGACCTTCGCCCCATCATCAAGGAAGCAACGGCCGTTTCAGCGGATACCGCCCTGGTCGACCTCGTCGAGCTGGCGGTGGAGAGCGACTTGCCGATCGCCGTCGTCGATGCGCGAAACCGTCTGCTCGGTGTCATCCCGCGAGTCACCCTGCTTGCCGCTCTCGGTAACGTCACCACCGCGACGGGGGAGGTGCCGGTCACCGAACCGCCATCGACCATCTCGCTCCGCGTGATCACCGAAACCCTGCGCGAGACCGCGCTGGAAGGAGCACAGCTGTGAACGACTTCCGCATCCCGCTCGGCAGCTGGGCCGACGACTTCATCGCCTTCGTCACCGACAATTTCAGCTTTCTCTTCGATTTCGTGCGCACCATTTTCAACGGCGCCTACGAGTTCGTCGACCTCGTCCTTGCCTCACCGCCGTTCTGGGTGATCATCCTCGTGGCCGCTGCACTGGGCCTGATGGTCCGTGGCTGGAAATTCGCCGTGGGCGCCGTCATCGGCCTCATCGTCATCGTGGGTGTCGACCAGTGGCAGAACGCGATGGACTCGCTCGCCCTGGTCCTCGTGGCGAGCGTCCTCGCCATCCTGGTGAGCATCCCCCTGGGGATCCTGGCCGCCAAGTCCGCCCTGGCCTCCAAGATCATCCGGCCGATTCTCGACTTCATGCAGACCATGCCCGCGTTCGTCTACCTGATTCCCGCGCTGATCCTCTTCCGGGTGGGAGTCGTGCCCGGTATCGTGGCGACGATCATTTTCGCGATGGCACCGGGCGTCCGCCTGACCGAGCTCGGCATCCGCAGCGTTGATCACGAGGTCGTCGAGGCGGGCGAGGCATTCGGTGCGTCCCCGGCGAGAATCCTGCGCCAGATCCAGCTCCCGTTGGCGATGCCGACCGTCATGGCCGGAATCAATCAGGTCATCATGCTTTCCCTGTCGATGGTCGTCATCGCGGGAATGGTCGGCGCCGGCGGTCTCGGCCAGCAGGTCGTGGCGAGTCTCAGCCGCATCGACGTGTCGCTGGGATTCGAAGCCGGACTGGCGGTCGTGATCCTGGCGATCTTCCTCGACCGGATGACCGCATCGCTCGGCACGGGAATCACACCGATCGGTCGTCTCCTTGCCGGGCGCAAGCACCGTCGGCAGGCCGCCGCAGTGGCGGCCGAGAGCCCGATCAGCGCGCCCGTCGCAGACGTGAAGACGCCGCAGCCCGCCGGAGTCTGACCTGCAACTGGCGGGGTACCTCACACGGCACTCCGCGATTCCAGCCGGTCGAGTTCGTCCTGACCGGCACCCCCAATACTCACGGAGACACCTGTCTCCGTGTCGCACCCGGCCGCCTCGGCCGCCCGGCGCATCCGTCAACCCCGGTCACCCACAGCAGGTGACAAGACAGGAAGACACATGAAGAACCGTTCCCTCAGCATCATCGCCCTCGGAGCCGTCGGGCTTCTCGCTTTCACGGGCTGTGCAGCAACACCCGCGCAGACCGTCGGCAACGGCAACTCCGACAACAAAGACCTCACGATCGCCGTGTTCAACGGTTGGGACGAGGGTGTCGCGGCGTCCGAGCTCTGGAAGGCCATTCTGGACAAGCAGGGCTACAACGTCGAACTCGAGTACGCCGACGTCGCCGCGGTCTACGCGGGGCTGTCCACCGGCGACTACGACGTGAACCTCGACGTCTGGCTTCCGAACACCCACGCCACGTACCTCAAGCAATACGGTGACAAGATCACCGAACTCGCGGCCTGGAACACCGAGGCGAAGAACACCATCGCCGTGAACGCGGATGCACCGATCAACTCGATCGCGGAACTGGCCGCCAACGCCGACCTGTTCGGCAACAAGATCGTGGGAATCGAACCGGGGGCCGGCCTGACCGAGGCCGTCACGAACAAGACGATTCCGACCTACGGACTCGAGAACATGGACTACCAGACCTCGTCGACCGCCGCGATGCTCACCGAGCTCACGGCGGCCGCGAAGACCGGCGAGAACATCGCCGTGACCCTCTGGGAGCCGCACTGGGCGTATGGCTCCTTCGACCTGAAGAACCTCGAAGACCCCGAAGGCACCCTGGGGGCCACGGAGACCATCCACGCCTACGGCAAGAAGGACTTCGGCACTGACTTCCCGCAGGCCACCAAGTGGCTGTCCGGGTACAAGATGGACCTCGATCAGCTGTACTCGCTCGAGACCGCGATGTTCGTCGACTACGACGGCCAGGACTACGGCCCCATCGTTGCGAAGTGGATCGCGGACAATCAGGGCTACGTGGACTCGCTCACCAAGTAAGCCACTGTTGTGACGAACGGCCCGTGCTCCGGCACGGGCCGTTCGTGCGTTCGGGTGCGGAAGCCTGCCGTCTCAGGGCCTGGCCGTGACAGTTCGGAGAACGGCATTGAGCGTGAGCCAGCCGCGGAGCATTCCGGACGAATCGACGACGGGCAGGCCATCGCTCTCGCTGGCCGCAAGCACCCGATCCAGCACACTGTCCAGCGTGTCATCGGGGCTCGCGGAAGTGGGCGTCTCGATCAGGGCACTGAGGGTGATCGCGCTACTGTCGTCATCGTTGCCCAGGGAGTCGGATATGGCAGCGACGGTCACGATTCCGATGAACGTTCCGTCGCTATGAAGAACCGGCAGGGCGCGTTTGCCTGAATCGATGAGTATCCGCGCTCCTGCGGCGGGCGTGAGCCGGGAACTCACCGCATCGGGAGCATCCGTCATGACCTCACGCACGAGCGTGGAATGCAGCAGGATGCCACCGGGACCACCGTCGACGCTCACGCCGCGGCGACGAAGTTTGAGGGTGTAGATCGTGTCCCCGCTGAGAAGCCGGGACACGCCCGTCGCGATCACGATCGCGAGCAGCAAGGGAAGGATGATCGAGTATTCCCCGGTCAGTTCGAACAGGATGATGGCTGCCGTGATCGGGGCCCGCGTTGCCCCGGCGAAGACCGCGCCCATGCCGACCAGGGCAAACGTTCCGGTTTGCCCGGCGAACACGGGGAACACCATGCCGGCGACGTCGCCGAATGCGGCACCGAGCATCGCTCCGATGAAGAGTGACGGTGCGAACACTCCTCCGGAGCCGCCGATGCCGATGGTCAGGCTCGTCGCAACGACCTTGCCGACGAGCAACAGCGCAACGAAGCCCAGGGCATAGCCGCCCTGGACGCCCTTCTCCAGGACCGGGTAACCGACCCCGTACATCTGGGGCAAGGCGAAGAGCACCAGGCCGAGCACGAGGCCGCCGGCGACCGGCCGCAACCACTCCGGTTTGCCCCGCCAGGCCCAGTCGCAGAGGTCTTCCACGGCGTACAGGACCTTCGTGAACCCGACTCCGGTCAGGCCTGCCGCGAGTCCGAGCACGGCGAAGAGCGTGAACTCAGACGGGTTGACGATGGTGAACGTCGGCAGACTGAGGAAGGGGTGATCGCCGAGGATCGAGCGGCCGACGATCGATGCGGTCACTGAGGCAAGGACGACCACGCCGAAGGAACGGGCGGCGAAATCCCTGAGCAGCAGTTCGAGGGCGAAAAAGATTCCGGCGATCGGAGCATTGAACGTGGCTGCGATCGCGCCTGCGGCGCCGCACGCGACGAGGGTTCTGAGCTGGGATTCGGGCAGCCGGACTGCCCGGCCAAGTGTGGAACCGAGTGCTGACCCGATTTGGACGATAGGGCCCTCGCGACCCACCGACCCACCGGAACCGATTGTGATGGCCGAAGCGAGCGACTTGACGATCGCAACCTTGCCGGGAATCCGGCCGCCCCGTTTGGTGATGGCGTACATGACCTCTGGAACGCCATGCCCCCGGGCTTCCGGTGCGAACTTGTTCACCAAGGGGCCGTAGAGGAGACCGCCAATGGCCGGAGCGACGATCACGAATGCGCCCCCCAACCACGGAACCCAGGGATTTGCCGGATGGCCGACGGAGGCTGAGTAATCGACCGTTCCCGTGAAAATCAGAGTCGCGGTGGCCACCAGCCAACGGAACGCAACTGCGCCGAAACCGACACCTGCGCCAACCACGACAGACATGAAAATGAGTCGTCCGGAGCCGGTGAGGATCCGGTTGAACCACGTGTGCAAGGGCTCCAACAAGAGGGATCTCATTCGTCCCCGCAGGCTCAGAGTGGGCTGTGCCATCAGGCTCCGTAATGTGCAATTAGACAATTGTTGCATGTGTGCAATAATCACGGTATCACTTGCCTGGAACGGGGTTTGACCGATGGACGTCCTCACTGAAGCCGACGCACGAGCGGCCGACGCGACCCTTGCCGCCTCCCGTGCCTTGCTCGGCGTCGTTGCCCGCTCGGTTGTGGCAACGCTGGACGTCGTTTCCCTGCCGCAGTTCCGGGTCCTGGTCTTGCTCAGTTCGACCGGCCCAACCCGGATGGGCGCTGTGGCGGAGCGAATGGGAGTCATCCCATCGACATTCAGCCGCTTCGTCGATCGCATGGTCGCCGGAGGCTGGGTGGAGCGGGCGGCCAGCCCCGACAGCCGGCGCGAGGTCCTCCTCGAACTCACCGAGAGTGGCAGGCGACTCGTAGACGACGCCACCGGACGACGCCGGTCGGATATCTCCACCATCCTGTCGAGAATGACGCCGGATCGACGGACCGTGCTTCAACACGCACTGCAAGCATTCGCGGATGCGGCAGGGGAGCCCCAGGCCGCGGATCTGCTGACCCTGGGGCTCTGAACGCTTCCAACTCAAGACAGATCGGTGTCAAGTTCTCCCCGTCTGGGACTCTTTTGTTTCCTCGGTTCCTGATATGGTGCTGCCGACACGAGCGAGCGACTGGGGAGCCGACCAGCCGTTCCGCACGATGAACAGTTGTGAGATGGGGGACAAGTATGGCCTCGGCCGGGTTCGGTGTCACGTGGTGAGCGAGTCGAACGCTGCGAACACGAGCGAGCCGGTTCGGCTGGCCAGGTCGACGCTGGACGCGGGCGACAAAGACCTGCGCGCGGTGGCCGACCATGCGTTCCAGGTGAACGGGAACACCCAGGAGGCCCTGCGACTGGCGATCGCGCTCGGCGTTCGGCTTGACGGGGCGGGACCGGGTTCCGGGCGAACCGAACGGCTCTTCGACACGCTGGCCACGGTCGCGGCGGCAGACCTGACCGCTGCCCGCGTCGTGGAGGCGCACCTGGATGCGCTCTCGATCCTGGAACAGGCCGCTGAGTCCGGCAGTGGAATCCACGTCGAATCCGGGAACGGTCGGACGTGGGGTGTGTTCGCGGCGGAAGGACGCGGCACGCGCCTCGAGGCGCGCCAGACCGAGTCCGGCTGGCGGCTCGACGGTGTCAAGCCGTGGTGCTCGCTCGCCGGCGCCCTCAGCCACGCGCTCGTCACCGCGCACACCTCGGAGACCACGCGTCGCTTGTTCGCCGTCGACCTCCGCGTGCCGGGAATCACGGTGTCGGACGGCTCCTGGGTGGCCAGGGGACTCGCATCGCTTCCGAGTGGTCCGGTCGACTTTCGCGGCGTTCCGGCAGTGCCGGTCGGCGCAGACGGCTGGTACCTCGACCGACCGGGCTTCGCGTGGGGAGGGATCGGTGTCGCAGCCTGCTGGTGGGGCGGGGCCGTCGGCGTCGCCAGACGCGTCTACCGGGAGGCCGGGGAGCGCACGCCGGATCAGGTCAGTCTTGCTCATCTTGGCGCGATTGACATGCTCCTGACGGCATCGGGGCAGGCACTCGCGGCCGCTGCGAGCGCGATCGACGACGGGACCGCGACCGGCACACTCGGGGCCGTGCGTGCGGCGCGCGTGCGGGGGATCGTCGCGCGCACCGCAGAGCAGGTGATCGAGCGGGCCGGGCATGCCCTGGGGCCGGAACCCCTGGCCTTCGACGCGCGCCACGCCCAGCGTGTCGCCGATCTGCAGTTGTACATTCGACAGCATCACGCTGAACGCGACGAGGCCAGGCTTGGAGCTCTGCTGCTCGATGGTGCTCGCGGAGTCTCACCGTGGTGATCTTCAGCCATCGGGACCTCGGCACCGCCGAGCAGGCCTGGGCCGGCGCTCCCTGGATCACGGCTGCGGCGCGGCTTGACCTCGACGACCTCGCCCGGCTGATCATCGTCGCGGCGCATCCCGACGACGAGACCCTCGGTGCCGGCGGGCTCCTCTCCGGTGCGACGCGACGCGGGATCCCGGTCGATGTCCTTGTCCTCAGCGACGGTGAAGCGTCCCATCCGGAATCCCCGACGCATAGCCAGGGTCGCCTTTCACGTGTGCGCAGGACAGAGGTGACGGATGCGGTGGCGCACCTGGCGCCATCCGCTCGCCTGCACTTCGCCGGACTGCCGGACGGCGACCTCGAGAGGAACAGGGAGGCGGCGGCGCGGGCGCTGGCATCCGTGCTCGGGCCGCCGTCTTCCGGCGCGGAGAAGATCACGGAAGGCTCAGCCGCGGGCACCTGGATTGTCGCACCGTGGCGGGCCGACGGGCATCCCGACCACGCGCTCGCCGGCGACGTGGCAGCGGCCGGAGCGGCATGGTCGGGCGCCCGCCTGCTCGAGTACCCGATCTGGGCCTGGCACTGGTCGACACCGGACGGGGAATGGCCGCTGGGCCTGATCCGCAGGTTCGATCTCTCTCCCGAGGACCACGCGCGGAAGCTGCAGGCGCTCGCGCTGCACCGCAGCCAGGTGCTGGCGTTGTCCGACGAACCCGGAGACGAGGCCGTCGTGCCGCCGGCGATGGCCGCCCATTTCGCGAGGGGCTTCGAGATCTTCGTCGACGGCACCGCAGCGGAGGCACCGTCCCCGGATGCGAGCGGGACAGCGAGCCTGGCGAGATCTTTCTTCGACGAGTTTTACCGGGAGGCGCGAGACCCGTGGGGCTTCGAGACGCGTTGGTACGAACGTCGGAAACGCGCGCTGACCCTCGCTGCGCTGCCGCGCGAACGATTCGGTGCCGCCCTGGAGCTCGGCTGCTCGATCGGAGTATTCACGGCCGACCTCGCCGCCCGGTGCGACACCGTGATGGCCGTCGATATCGCGGAGCAACCGCTCTCGATTGCCCGCGAACGGCTCGCCGGGCGCCCCGGCGTCCGCTTCGCACGGATGACCCTGCCCGGTGAATGGCCCTCCGGAGTCTTCGACCTCATCGTCGTATCCGAAGTCGGCTACTACCTGGCGACCGCAGACCTGGAACGGTTCTTCCAGCGCTGCCGGGACAGCCTCGCCCCCGGCGGAGTCCTCCTCGCCTGCCATTGGAGGCATCCGGTTCCCGAGTATCCGCTCAGCGGCGACCGGGTTCACGACATGCTCGCGACGGTGCCCGGCCTCGTGCGAACCGTCGAGCATCGCGAAAGTGACTTCCTGCTTGAGGTGTGGCAGCCCGAGCCGGCACGATCCGTGGCCCAGCACGAGGGACTCGTCCCATGATCGGGCCCGGTGAAATCGACCACCTGGTCATCGTCATCCCCGCGCACAACGAGGAGGAACTGCTTCCTCGGTGCCTCGCCGCGGTGGGGGCCGCGATCGAGCCCGTGGTCGCGACCCTCGATCCGGCGCCGCCGATCGTGTCGGTCGTGATCGTGCTCGACCGCTGTACGGACGGGACCGAGACCATTGCCGCGGGTTTTCCGGGCGTGCATCTGGTCCGCAGTGACACGGGAGGCGTCGGTGCGGCACGGCGTGCGGGCGTCCGCGGCGTCCTGAAGACCCCTGCGGACTTCACGGGTCGTACCTGGATCGCGTCGACGGATGCCGATTCAGCCGTCCCGGAGAACTGGCTCGCGAGCCAGCTTGCCTTCGCCAGGAACGATGTGCATCTGGTTCTCGGCACCGTCGAGCCGGACGAGTGCCTCGACGGCGAAATGCGCGCTCGCTGGGCGGCAGAGCAGTGGCTCGTGAGGGACATCCGCACGTGCACGGGGCCAATCTCGGTGTGCGGGCAGACCGGTACCTCGCTGCCGGGGAATTCCCCGGTATCGACGCCGACGAGGACATTGCACTCGTCGCTGCACTGCGGAGGCTGCGGGTGTGCGAGATCCGCACGGCACGCATCCCGGTTCGTACGAGTGGGCGACTCGTCGGACGCACGCCCGGGGGTTTCGCCGGCTACCTGCGCGCTCAGACCGCTCGCCTCCCCGTCATCATGGAGACGGGTGTTCTGCAGGTCGACGACGCCGGCGCCCTCCCGTGAGCGAACCGGTGAACGGGCACGCGGCCGAGGACAGCGGAGGCGGGAACCGACCTGTCTCGGGTCCGAATCCGGCTGGGATCACAATTGGCAGGCAGAGTCCAACAAGGTTGAAGCGGCGCGGTCAACGACCTCGATGCGCGCAAGGGCGGCAGGGACCGTGCACCCGGGCTCGTCGGAAGCGAGCGGTTCGAGAATTGCCAGTTGCGAGTCGAGGAGCGTGGGCGGCATGAAATGGCCGGCACGGGCTTTCAGCCGGGAAGCCACAAGGTCCCGATCGGCGTCGAGAAGGACGAACCGTGTATCCGGGCACGTGGAACGAATCAGATCGCGATAGGCGCGCTTCAAAGCGGAACAGGCAATCACCATGCCGGCCGGCGCCTGGGCGAGTGCTGCGCCGACGAGCGCCAGCCACGGCCAGCGGTCCTCGTCGGTGAGTGGGATGCCTTGTGACATCAGGTTCTTGTTGGCTGCCGGGTGCAGGTCGTCAGCGTCGACGAACGGAAGTCCGAGCCGGTCGGCGAGGGCGGCCCCGACTGTGGACTTCCCCACACCGGAGACGCCCATGACGACGATCCGGTGCGCAGGAGCGGCGCTGGTCACAGTGCGCCCTGGCTCAGTGTGCCGGCCGGAATCGGGACAAGCCGGGTGACCTCGGTGGGAGCACTGAGTAGGCCTTCGACGGATGCGACGAGTCGGGCGGTTGCCGGGCTCGTGCCGTGGTCGTCGAGTAGCTCGGCCGATGACCATTTCTCGATCATGACGATTCGACCGTCCGGTGCGTCGTGGATGGCGTAGAGCTCACAGCCTGGTTCGGTGTGCACCTCGGCGATGGCCACGGAGAGCGCGTGAGTGAGCGCCGCGTGCTGTCCCGCGGCTGGGGTGAAATAGGCGGTTACGACGACGGGTTCAGGCAATTCGATCACTTGTCCTCTGTGGGTATTTCTTCGGAGGCGTGCAGCTGGAACGCTGGACGAACTCGGCTCGGACATTAATGGCGCGCCCTCCACTGGGCAGTCTGTTCTGCATTCGGCCGAGAACGAGCTCGACCGAGTGCAGGGCGAGCATGTCGATGGGTTGGCGGATGATGCTCAGTGGCGGGCTGACCAGTTCCGTCCAGGGGCCGTCGTCGAAGACGATCACCGAGAGGTCGTCGGGGATCGACACCGAGAGCTGGGCGAGCCGGCGCATGCAGCTCTGCACCTGGGCGGTGTTGGCGACGACGAGCGCGGTCGGTGGATTCTCGAGGGCGAGGAGACCTGCGACGGCATCACCGCCCGCGTCGCCCCGGAACGGCACCGCCCGAACGAGTTCAGGGTCGCGGGCGATCCCCGCGAGGTCGAGAGCCCGTTGATAGCCGCCGGTACGGGAGCGTCCGGTCGACGTGCTGGACGGTCCAGAGATCAGGGCGATACGGGTGTGACCGAGGCTGACCAGATGGGCAGTCGCCGTCTCGGCTGAATTGGCGTTCTCGATGCTCACGACATCGGTGTCGGCCAGTTCCGCGACCGTGCGGTCGACGAAGACGACGTTGACCCCGACGGCACGGAGCCGTTCCCATGCGTCCACATTCCCTCCCGTCGGCGTGGCGATCACGCCGCCCACGGAACGGTCGAGAAGGGTGTCGAGGGACTCGGCCTCGAGATGCGGGTCCTCCTGGGTCGTCATCAGAACGACCTGCGCGCCCCGGGCGCGGGCCTCCCACACAATCCGATCCGCGAGACGAGCGAAGAATGGGTTGGTGAGGTCGGCGAGCACGAGGCCAATGGTGAGGGCCTGGCCCTGGCTGAGCTCGCGCGCGGCGGCACGAGGGCGATACCTGAGTCGTTCGATGGCGTCGACGACGCGTGCCCTGGTGCCGGGAGCGACCGGACCGGTGTCATTGAGCACGCGGGAGACGACGGATATCGAGACGTCAGCCGCACCTGCGACATCGCGGATCGTCGGGGACTTCGCCATTGAGCTTCCTTCACATAACGATGCGATCTCTGAATGGAAAACGGGTGTTGACACAGCATACAGCCGACTGGTAAAAAAGTGGTACCGGTACCACAAGGGCCGGAAATTCTTGATCCGCAACGACGGAGTTGCAGACAGTCCTCGTAGGAGGACTCTTCTCCGGCGGCATTCCAAGCCAGAGAGGCCTATACGTGAATCTGTACAAACTCCTCGAGGATCGCGAGCGCGATGGTCGCCCTATCCGGGTCGGGCTCATCGGCGCTGGGCGCTACGGAACGATGTACCTCGCCCAGGCCCGCAATATCCCCGGCATCCACGTCGTCGCCATTGCCGACATAAACGTCGCCAGGGCCCAGGGTGCATTCGCCCTCGTGGGCTGGCCAGAAGATCAGCTGGCCCCCGACATCACTTCGGCGCTCGCCACGCGCAGCACAACGATCATCAGCGCTGCCGAAGAGCTGTTCACCTCAGACATCGACGTGATCGTCGAGGCGACCGGCAACCCGATCGTGGGTACCCACCACGCACTCCGCGCCATCGAAACCGGTAAGCACATCATCATGGTGACCGTCGAAGCGGATGCCCTCGCAGGCCCCGCTCTGGCCCGACGGGCCGAGGCCGCAGGCGTCGTGTACTCGATGGCTTTCGGCGACCAGCCTGCCCTGATCATGGACCTCGTCGACTGGGCACGGACAAGCGGATTCGATGTTGTGTGCGCAGGCAAGGGCGCCAAATACCTCGAGCATTATCACGACATGAACCCCGACAACGTCTGGGAGAACTGGGAGTTCCCGAAGGAGCTGACCGATTCCGGCCAGCTGAATCCCTACATGCACACGTCCTTCCGGGACGGAACCAAGGCCGCCATTGAAATGGCGGCGGTCGCCAACGCCGCGGCACTCGTGCCGTCAGATGCCGGCCTCACCTTCACTCCGGGCGATGTGGAGGAAATCGCGACGATCTGCCGTCCGAGCAGCGTGGGCGGCGCACTCGCCCACGAGGGTTCCGTCGATGTCATGTCGAGCGTGCGGCGCGATGGCAGTCCCATCCCGCACAACACCCAGGAAGGCGTCTTCGTCGTGGTCAAGGCGACCAATGACTACGTGTCCCGCTGCTTCGATGAATACCCGTGGCACCCCGACCCGACCAAGCAGTACGCCGCACTGTATCGTCCGTATCACTACGTCGGCCTCGAGCTCAACGTCTCCATTGCCAACGCTGCCCTCCTTGGCGTTGCGACGGGAAGCCCCATCGGCTTCTACGGCGACGTCGTGGCGACCGCCAAGAAAGATCTCAAGGCCGGCGAGTTCCTCGACGGCGAGGGCGGCTACACAGTGTGGGGCAAGTTGGTGTCGGCTCGACACTCCGTCGCATCGAAGGCCCTGCCGGTGGCGCTCGCCCACCATGTCGAGTTGCGTAACGACGTCGTCAAGGGTCAGATCCTGAGCTGGGATGACATCATCATCGACGACTCGCTCGCCGAGGCGCTCGAAGTCCGCCGCGAGACAGAAGCACTGCTCGCCCCCTGAACGCACCGCCGGGCTGCCGCATCCGCACCGGGTGTGGCAGCGCTGTCCGGCATGCACAAAAACAGCACCACGCTGTTGACAAACCTTCCAATGAAGAAAGGCCTGTAATGACACATCGAACTCGCATCATGAGCGGAACCGTCGCCGGGGTCGCCCTGATCGGCCTCCTGGCCGGCTGCACGGCGACCGCCGAGGTCGGCACACCATCCACCTCCGGCGGCGGATCCGATATCACCGCACTCGTTGACGCCTCGGCCAAGACGCCGATCGCCGACCTCCAGAAGACGCTCGGCGCTCCCGTCGTGCCCCAAGGAGCCAAGCTCTGCTACATCACCCGAACCCTCTCCAACGAATTCTGGGGCTTCGAGCGCGACGGCTTCGAAGCGGAAGCCAAGAAACTGGGCGTCGCGTACCAAACGTTCGACGTCACCGATGAATCATCGATCACCGAGCAGTTGGACAAGGCCAAGAGCGCCGCGAACCAGGGCTGCACCGCCCTGCTCGCGTCGCCGATCTCTGCGACCGCGCTCGACACAGTCTTCACGGCGGCCCTCGCCGACGGCGTGCCCTCCATCATCCTCAACGATGCCAAGGGCACCATCCCCGGTGTCGTCTACGTCGGGCCGGATGCGACGACGATTGGGACCACCGCCGCTGACTACATTGCCGCGAAGCTTCCAGACGGCGGCAATGTCGCGATGATCGAAGGCGATCCAGGATCGTCGAACGCTCTCAACCGTGGTGAGGGTTTCAAGGCAGGGCTTGCCAAGCACTCGAACCTGACCCTGGTGGCGTCGCAGACTGCGAAGTGGGACCAGACCAAGGCCCAGGAAATCGCCACCGCGATGCTCACGGCAAATCCTGACATCAAGGCGTTCTACTCCCAGAACGACGGAATGGCGCTCGGGGTCGCGGCAGCGATCGCGGCCAAGGGTCTGACCGGCAAGGTCATCCTGGTCGGCACTGACGGAATCCCGCAGGCGAAGAAGGAGATTCAGGCCGGTAACTTCACGGCTACGGTCAGCGAGCAGCCGACCACGGAAGGCGCTTCGGGCGTCGACGCGGCGCTCTGGCTCCTGGCCGGCAAGACGGTCCCCGGCTGGGTCGACGTTCCCGCATTCGTGATCGACGCGGACAACGTGGCCAAGTACCCGACCGGTATGCCGTAACCCGTTTCCGATTCAGACAGCAAGAAAGGTTGAACCGTGACGACGCAATTGCTTGAGGTCCACGAAATCGTCAAGTCTTTTCCGGGCGTGCGAGCGCTCGACGGGGTGAGCTTCACCCTGGACCGTGGCGAGATCATGACGCTCGCCGGAGAAAACGGAGCGGGGAAGAGCACACTCCTGGCCATTCTCGGCGGATCCCTGGCGCCGGATCACGGGTCGATCAGCATCGACGGTGTCCGGCGGGGCGAATTCACTCCCCGCCGGGCACTCGATGAGGGCATCAACATCGCCCACCAGGAACCTGCCGTGGTTCCCCAGCTCACAGTCGCGCAGAACCTGGTTCTCGGCCGGACGAGGGTGCAGCGCAAAGTGAGCGCTCCGCAGATCGAACAAGCGCTGCTGGACGTGGCTGAGATGGGGTTCCCGATGGATGCCCGCACTCCGGTCTCGCGTCTCAGTCCGGCCCAAAGGCACGCCCTCACCATCGCCAGGGCGTTCTCCTTCGGCGCGAAGATCGTGGCCCTCGATGAACCGACGACGAGCATGCTCGAGCACAACGTCGAGGCCGTTCTGGACCAGGTCCGGAAGATCGCCCACGGGCGTGGCGTTGGCGTCATCTATGTTTCTCACAAGATGCCCGAGGTCATGAGCGTGTCCGACTCCATCGTCGTCCTGCGCGACGGGCGGGCAGCCTTCAACGACCGCATCGAGAACACGTCGTCGCAGGAGATTGTGCGCCGCATGGTCGGCCGTGAGTTGCTCGCATTCGTGCGGAGGCACCCGGTCCGACCGAACGCGCCGGAGTTCTTCCGGGCGACCGGTGTCCGGCATCCGTTCGGCGTTGGCCCAGAGGACATCTCTGTGCGCCGGGGCGAGGTGGTCGGAATCGCCGGACTTGTCGGCTCCGGTCGTACCGAGTTCCTGCGGGCGATCATCCGGGCTGACAACGACACGCACGGCACTGTCACGATCGACGGGAAGACGGTGAAGATCCGTTCCCCCAGGGACAGTCGCGACGCGGGCATCGCTTTCATCCCAGAGGACCGAAAACAGCAGGGCCTGGTGCTGCACAGCCCGGCCTTCGAGAACGTCGCCCTCACGGCTGACAAGCAGTTCAACGCATTCGGCCCGTTCACCACCGATACCGGGAAGATCCAGGTCGCCCAGCTGATGGGGCAGCAGCTGTCCCTGCGTCCCGCGAACGTGCGGCTCAACGCGCGCCAGTTCTCCGGTGGCAACCAGCAGAAACTCGTCATTGCGAAGTGGATGTGGCGCGACGCACGCGTCTTCCTCTTCGACGAGCCCACCAAGGGAGTCGACGTCGGCGGCAAGGTCGAGATCTACGAACTCATCGACAAGCTCGCGGAACAGGGGCACGCGATCATCGTGGTCTCCTCGGACCTGCCCGAAATCATCTCTCTGAGCGACCGCGTGCTCGTGATGCGCCAGGGACGGTTCTCGTCGGAGCACTCAGGCAGCGACATCAACGAACACAGCCTCGTGGCCAGCGCTATGGGCGTGGCGAAAGGAACAGAATGACCAAGCTCGATACTGGGACGACCACCGTCGTCCGGCAACGGATCAACTTCCAGGCCCTCGGGATCTACATTGCCGCGGCGGTGCTGTTCCTGGTGCTGGGCCTGCTGAACCCGAACTTCCTCACTCTGGGAAATCTCCGCGATGTCGCGGTCTCGGCCAGCGTGAACGCGATCATCGGGCTCGGCCTCACCTTCGTGATCATCACCGGAGGAATCGACCTCTCCGTGGGCTCGATCGCCAGCTTCGTCGGCATCGTCTCCGCGAACTTCATGGTCAACGGCAACGTGCCGCCGATCTTCGCCCTCCTGGCGGGGCTCGTGCTCGGCATCGTCTGCGGCGGTGCCAACGGCCTGCTGATCACGCGGCTCAAACTTCCGCCGTTCATCGCGACCCTCGGCACGATGAGCGTGTTCCAGGGTTGTGCCTACGTGGTCACCAACGGCAAGCCCGTCTACAACGTTCCCCAGTCGTTCGTGCTCATGCTCAACAGCTATATTGTGGGTATTCCGGTCGTCGTGATCCTGGTCGCGCTCGTCGGAATCGGCTCGTGGCTGCTGCTGCGCAAGACGGTCTTCGGTCAGAACGTGATAGCCACCGGCGGCAGCGAGGAAACGGCGTGGCTGTCGGGCGTGCGGGTCAGCCGGGTCAAGGTCGCTGTCTATGCGCTTTCCGGCGGGCTCGCGGCCCTGGCCGGCCTGGTCGTCGTGGCGAGGATCAACGCGGCGCAATCCGAGGCGGGCAGCTCGTATCTGCTCACCGCAATCGCCGCCGCCGTTATCGGCGGTGCCAACTTGATGGGCGGTGAAGGTCGCATCGCCGGTACCCTCGTCGGCGCCCTGATCCTCGGGGCGCTCACGAACGGTCTGGTGCTGCTTAACGTGCCGAGCTTCTACGAGCAGATCGTGACGGGCCTTGTGGTCATCATCGCCGTTTCCCTCGACCAGGGCGGCAGGGGCTGGCCGCTTCTCGGTCGCTTCAGAAAGGCCAAGGCTCCCCAGGACGGCGCTGCGTGAGTGCTCTCAGCCGGATCGGTGGGGCCCGCGTTCTCGTCACGGGGGGTGCGGGCCTCATCGGGCGGCCGACCGTCGCCCATCTGGCAGAACTGGGTGCCGAGGTGACTGTGCTCGACCTTCCCGGCACCCACGCGACCCTGCTCGCTGCCTTTCCCGATGTCGCCGTGAGGTTCCTGGCCGGTGACATCTGTGATCCGGAGGCTGTGGACCGCGCGGTGGCCGGCATGGATGCGGTCATTCACCTGGGCGGAATCCCGGGCCTGGGCTTCACCGACCATGTCGAAACCTATCGGGTGAACACGATCGGGTCCTTCGTCGTGATGTCGGCGGCAGCGCGGGCGGGCGTGGCGAAGATCGTGTACGCGTCCAGTATCAACGCGAATGGGATCCCGCTCGGCACCCGGGGGACCCTGCCCGCGCGGATCCCCTACGACGAAGATCTCCCGGCCGACATCACCGACTGGTATTCGCTGTCGAAGCTCGCCAACGAAGACGTCGCCAGGATGGTCGCCCGGCGCTGGGGGACTTCCGTCACCGGACTACGGTTCCCCCTCGTGCGCGATATCACGGCAGAGGGAGGGCGCACCTTCGGACAGCACCTCCGCGCGGCGATGGCGGCGGATGCGCGGAGGCAGGCGGCCGAGGGCTGGAGTTACCTGCACGACCACGATGCGGCCAGGTCCGTCGCAGCGGCCCTCATCAGGGAGACACCGCCTGCCCCCGGCATTCTCGTGGCGGCCCCCCTGACGTACCTGCGGGGGACGACTGCCGCAGCCGTCGCGGCATTCCTGCCGACGGTCCCGTTCGGCGGATCAACCGGGCGTGCGGTCGGCCTGGACCTGAGTCGCGCGCGAGAGGAACTCGGTTTCGAGGCCCTTACCCTGCTCGACGACGTCGCACCCTCGGAACTGATCGACATCGCAGGAACCAGGAAGGAATCATGAACCCGATCACCCGCCGAACGCCGCTGGCATTGCTCGGCCTCGGGCCGATGGGTACCCCGATGGCGAAGAACCTCCTCGCCAGCTGGGGCCCGATCACCGTGTGGAATCGTACGGCGGCCAGGGCCGAAGAGTTGCGTGCCTGGTACGCGAACATCGCGACCAGCCCCAGGGCCGCTGCCCGGGAAATCACCCTGACCGTGCTCCCCGACCTTTGGCAGGTGCAATCACTCCTGCCCGGGCCGGAGGGGCTGCTGGCCGGCTGGGCCGAGCAGGGCATCGAGAGCCCGGTCCTGGTCATCCACGGCACGGTTTCCCCGGTCGCCATTGCTGACTTCGCCGGCGACATGCTGGAACGGCACGGTGTGACCGTGATCGACGCGCCCTTGAGCGGTGGTGTCGTCGGTGCCGCGCACGCGCAATTGAGCATCATGGTCGGTGGTGACGAGGCGACCGCACGCGCCCTGGAACCGGTCTTCGCTCACCTCGGGCGTACGGTGCGCTATCTCGGTCCGAGCGGGGCGGGTTCGCTCGCCAAGGCCTGCAATCAAATCGTCGTGGCCGGCACCATCGCAGCCCTGTCCGAATCCTTCCTCCTCGCGCGCGCGGGCGGACTCGACGTCGGCGTGCTTCAGGAACTGTTCCAGGGCGGTCTCGCGCGAACGGAGCTCGTTGCACAGAAAGGGGCCAACTGGGTCACCGCCGACTTCTCCTCCGGAGGAAGCGCGACGAACCAGCTCAAAGACCTGCACTTCATCGCCGAAAGCGCTGCGAACCGGGCGGTGACTCTTCCGACGACCGCTCTCGTCACTGAACTCTTCGAGCGGATGGTGGCGGAGGGCGAGGGCGAGCTCGACCATACCGGCCTCTACAGCACGCTCGAACGGGCATCGTCCGCGGCAGCCCGTCGCGGAACGCTCTCGGAGGCGGCAGCTGATGCCTGACCTGGAGATCGTCGATGCCCATCACCACCTGACCGATCTCAGCCGGCCGTACCCGTGGCTCGCCGGAGTGGAAGACTCAAACCGTTATCACGGCGACGACCGGCCGATCCGGCGCCACTATCTCCTGGACGATTACCTGCACGATGTCGGAAACCTGCGACTCATCGCGTCCGTGCACATTGAGAACGGCGCAGCGGACGCGCTCGCTGAAACACAGTGGATCCAGGCGGTGCACGACGAGCGCACTCTGCCGAGCGTTCACGTTGCGCACGTTTCCCTGCTCGGGGCGGATACCCCCGCGCACCTTGAGAGGCTCGGCGACTACCCGGTCGTGCGCGGAATTCGCGACATTCTCAATTGGCACCCGGATCCGTATTACTCGCACACGAGCAGGTCGGACATCATCAGCGACCCGGTCTGGCTGGGTAACTTCGCTCGGCTCAACGCCCTAGGTCTGTCCTTCGATCTGCAGGTGTTTCCCTCGCAGCTGAACCAGGCGGCGAAACTCGCCGCACGGTTTCCGGAGACCCGCATCATCCTCGACCACGCCGGCATGCCGATCGGCCGCGACGCGGATTCGTGGAGAGAATGGCGGGACGGTATGCGGGCAGTGAGCCAGCAGCCGAATATAGTGGCCAAAATCTCGGCGCTGGGTACCAACGACCACACCTGGACGCAGGATTCCCTGCGTCCATTCGTTCTCGAAACCATCGACCTGTTTGGTCCGGCCCGCTGCATGTTCGGCAGCAACTTTCCGGTCGATAGTCTCTACTCGACTTTCGGTGACCTGTATGGTGCGTTCGACAGATTGACGGTCGATTTCAGCCCCGTCGAACGACGACAACTCTTCGCTGAAACCGCTCTTCATTCCTATGACATCGCCGTGCGGCAGCCGTGAGCGGTGCTTCAGTTCAACTCGGCCAGTTCGCCGTGGCCGCATGGTCCGCCGCCAACGCTCTCGCGGCGAACCAGTCTTCCAGCTCGGCCGCAGGCACAGGGTGGGACATCAGAAACCCCTGAGCGACATCGCAGCCGAAGCCGATGAGCTCCGAGTATGCCGTAGCGTCCTCCACGCCCTCGGCCACCATGCGCAGGCCGAGGCTGTGTGCCATGTCGATGGTCGAGACGACGAGGGCCGTTGCGCGAGGATCGTCCTTCATCGGGATGATGAAGGACTTGTCGAGTTTGAGCTCGTCGATCGGCAGGTCACGCAGGTACGCCAGGGAGCTGTACCCGGTCCCGAAGTCATCGATGGAGATCCGAATTCCCGTCGCCTGCAACCGGGTGAGGATGCTGCGCGCGCGTTCCCGGTCGGAGAGGAGGAAATCTTCGGTGATCTCCAGGACCAGCACTGTGGGGGACAGGCCACGCGACGACAGCATCGCGCTGATCCGTTCGGGCAGCACCGTGTCGATCAGGGAACTCGGGGACATGTTGACCGCCATCGTCAGCGTCCGGCCCTGGCCAGACCAGGTTGCGGCCTGGTCAAGGGCCTCACGCAGCACGATCTCGGTCATCGCATGCATCAGCCCTGACTCCTCGACGAGATCGAGGAAATCGTCGGGTTGCAACAAACCCCTCGTCGGGTGGTTCCAGCGGACCAGGGCCTCGACCCCGCAGACGTCCCCGGTTTTGAGGTCGATCTTGGGCTGGTAGTGCAGCACCAGCTGGTCATCGACGAGCGCGAAGCGCAACTCCTCGAGCAGGTGCAGCCGATCCTCCCCGTGATTGTCGTCGGTGCCCCGGTAGACGTGGTGGCCGCTGTGGGTCGCCTTCGCCGTGTACATCGCCATGTCCGCCTTGCGGAGCAGCATGGTCAGGTCCTCGCCCTGGTCGGGGTACCCGGCGATCCCGATACTGGCGCTGGCCTGAACCGAGATGCCCGCGAGGATGAACGGCTGGGCCAGGGTCGCGCGCAGCTTCCAGGCCACCGCTTCCGCCCTGACCGAATCCGAACCGTCGAGAAAGATCACGAACTCGTCGCCGCCTACGCGCGCGAAGAGATCCTCGGTGCGCAGCTGACCGGAAATCCGGCCGGCGACCTGGAACAGGAGCAGGTCACCGACATCGTGACCGAGACTGTCGTTGACCTCCTTGAACTTGTCGAGGTCGAGAAGGAGGAGCGCGCTCGTCCGGTGCGGATTCGCGGCCAGCCGGGCGGGCACATCGGCGTAGAGGGCGCGGCGGTTGGGCAGCCCCGTGAGCTCATCGGTCCGCGCCTGGCGATGCGCATCCGCAATACGGATGCGCTGGCGAAAGATCAGGGGCAGTGCCGCCACGGTGAGGGTCAGGGCCGCCAGGACGACGGCGAGCGGAGAGATCTTCAGCTGGGTTCCCATGATCAGGACCAGGAGACCCGCGGCCGTGGCGATCGCGGGAACCGTCTGTTCGGGGATCGCCCACGTCGACTGGCGAGGGTGCGAGCCGAGGCGGGCCTCCCTGTCGACCGAAGACGCGATCAGGGCGAGGCTCAGGGGCCAGCCGATGTCGAGGGGGCTGCCGATGACGTAGAGGCCGTTCAGGTGCAGGGACACGCTGATGATGTCGGCGGCCGTGAAGACAGCGAGACCGAGAACAAGGAGGGTCCAGCCCGGGCCGATGGAGGTGCCGTGGGAGGCTGCAATCCCGACGAAGAAGGCCACCAGCAGGACATCTCCGAGCGGATACGCAAATGCGACGGTCGTGGCGAACGATCCCGGGGTCGCGAGGGCCGCCTTGAGGATCGGATCGAGCAGCACGGCCAACAGGGCGGCCGCACCGAGAGACCCGACGGCGCTGTCCAGGACGATCGGAGACGCGAGACCCCGGATTGTGCGCCTCGCGAGAACGACGAGTGCCGCGAACATGAGCGGGTAGAAGCCGAGGAAGCCGACATCCGCCCAGGACGGACGCGGCAGGGATTCGCCTCCGGTCGTCGCCAGTGCGAAGAACGTGTCTCCGGCCGCCAGGACCGTCACGGCGGCGGTCATCAGGTGCAGGTCCCTGCGCCGGGACCGTGTCCGGCCGATCGCAATCCAGCACACGACGACGGGAATCCACAACGCGAAGAATCCGAGGACGAGCGAACTCACGTCGCCTGCGGTACCGAAGATCGTAGCGACCGCGAAGGCAGCCACAATCAGCCCGAGGGTCCAGTTCGGCCATCGGCCGAATCGGCTCGTCCTTCGAGACGCGCTGACGCGCTCCGTGCTGGTATCGGCTGGCATAGATCTCCCTCTCGATAAACCTAGCTGCGTCGGTCGCATTCGAAATGAACCCCGGCGTGCGGCATCTTCGGGATAGATTGGTCCCGGGGGAGCCAGTGCGGCAGCGAATTTGCCGGATGGCCGGGCATAAAATTGGGGGATACGTGTACGGAAAACCAAATACCAGGCGGAATTTCGAAGCGGTCGGCGGATTGCTGGGTTTTGTCGGGATGAGTGTCGTTGCCGGTGTTCTCGTGGCGGCCGCGGTTACTCCCGCCCTGGGCCTCTCCGGCCTTGCTGCGACAAACGCGATCACTGTTTTCGAGAACCTGCCCGATTACCTGAAGATCGACCAGCTTTCGCAGAAGAGCAACATCTACGCGACCACGAGCACCGGCGTCCCGTATCTCCTGGCCTCGTTCTACGACCAGAACCGTGTCGAGGTCGCCTCGGACGCGATCAACCAGTTCGTCAAGGACGCCGCGACCTCCGGTGAAGACCCGCGCTTCTATGACCACGGCGGCATCGACCTGCAGGGCACAGTGACCGGGATCGTCACGACTGTCGCCACCGGTGATGTTCGCGGTGGGTCTTCGATCACCCAGCAGTACGTGAAGAACGTGCTCGTTCAGAAGTGCGAGGTGCTCACGGATGCGCAGAAGAAGTCGGACTGTTATGACGCCGCGATCGCCAAGACTCCCGATCGCAAGCTCAAGGAGATGCGCCTGGCGATCGGCGTGGAGAAGAAGTACGCGAAGGACGACATCCTCCGCCAGTACCTGAACATCACCGGCTTCGGCGGCACCGTCTACGGCATCGAATCGGCCGCGGAGTACTACTACGGTTCGACGGCGGCGACGCTGACGCTCCCGCAGGCCGCGAGCCTCGTCGCGATCGTGAACAACCCGGTCAAGTTCCAGCTCGACCAGCCCGACAGCGAGACCAACGGCGCCGCGAACGGCTACGCCGCGAACAAGGACCGCCGCGACTACATCCTCGACCAGATGCTCAAGTACGGCAAGATCAACCAGGCCGACCACGATGCCGCGATCGCCACGGCCATCGAGCCCAGCATCCACGTGCCCTCGACCGGCTGCCAGACTGCCGGCGGCAGTGCCTTCTTCTGCGACCTCGTGGTGAATACACTGCAGAACGACCCGACCTTCGGCGCCGACGACACCACCCGGATGGCCAACTTCCGCCGCGGCGGGTTCAACGTCTACACGACCCTCGACCTCGACATGCAGCAGGCTGCCGAGGCCACGATGAAGGCCAACGTCCCCGATACCTACCCCGGCTGGGACGTCGGTGGCGTGATCGTCTCCGTTGCTGTGGGCACCGGGAAGGTGCTCGCCATGACGCAGAACAAGGATTACAGCCAGGACCCGGATGTGCCGATCACCGGGTCGAACCTGACCGGGATCAACTACAATACCAACGTCGACCAGGGCGGATCGCACGGGTTCCAGCCTGGATCGACGTACAAGGTGTTCACCCTCGCCGAATGGCTGACCGAGGGCCACTCGCTCAATGAGCGGGTCGATTCCCGGCGCAAGGCCAACTGGGGCACCTTCCGCGACAGCTGCGCGACCGGCGGCACCGTGAGCTTCCCCGGCTACAACCCGAAGAACGATTCAAGTGAGTCCGGCGCCAACTACAGCGCCCTGCAGTCGACGATCGGGTCCATCAACACCGGCTTCATCGGCATGGCCAAGAAACTCGACCTGTGCGGCATCCGCAAGACTGCGGAGGCCTTCGACGTCACGCGCGCCGACGGCGGCCCGCTCGAGCAGGGTGCCTCCGCGGTGCTCGGCACAAACGAGGTCGCGCCCCTGAGCATGGCGGTAGCCTTCGCCGGCATCGCCAACAAGGGCACCACCTGCAGCCCGATCGTGATCGACCACATCACCGGCTCCGACGGAACCGCACTTCCCGTGCCGCAGTCGGCGTGCCACCAGTCGGTCGACCCGACCGTCGCGGCCGGAATGACCTATGCCATGCAGCAGGTCATGGCGAGCGGAACCGGATCCGCCTCGTTCAAGGCGACCAGTCCGAAGTCGCCGATGATCGGCAAGACCGGGACCACAGACGGCAACAAGGACACCTGGATGAGCGGGGCGAGCACGACCGTCGCCACCGTCGCCGGCGTGATGAGCGTCACGGGCGACAGAGATCAGCGCACCACCTCCTTCAACGGCCAGCAGGCCGCGACGGCACGGCATCGGATGTGGCCGGACGTGATGAGCGTCGCGAATGCGAAGTATCCCGGCGTTGCCTTTCCCGCGGCCTCCGGCGCGGTGATCAACGCCGCCCAGGTGTCCATTCCTGACCTTCGCGGCAAGAGCCTCAGCCAGGCGCAGTCGACCCTGGAATCCGCAGGCTTCCTCTTCGTGAATGGCGGAACCATCGACTCCGAGCTGCCTGCCGGCGTTGTCGCGAACACCGAGCCCGGTGGGGGAGCAAGCGCGGCCCGCGGCGCTGCCGTGACGGTGCGCACGAGCAACGCCGCGCTCGTCGTCGTGCCGGACGTCTCGGGCAAACGTGAAGCCGAGGCCCGCGCCGCCCTGTCGAACTTCACCGTGGTGAAGAACGAAACCGATGTGAAGGACTCCGCTCTCGTCGGCACGGTCGTCACGACGTCGCCACCGGCCGGCAGCGCCGCCAGACCGGGAGATGCCGTCACGATTCTGGTCGGCCGGCTGGCCGCCGCGGGAGGCTGAGCCGGCGCACTGCCCGCGCTCACTTCGGCGCGAGGAGAAGATCAGCTGCTGGGTCCGCGAGGCTCCCGGCCGGACAGGACCCCGGCGAACAGCAGGGTGAGCACACCGGCCACCGGCACGACGAGCAGGCCGAGCCGGAGCGAGGACGCGTCGGCGATCGCGCCGACCACGGGCGGCGAGACGAGGAAACCGACCCTGAGCAGCCAGGCGAGGATCGTCAGCCCGGAGCCAGGGCGGAAGCCAGGAAGCTCGTCCGCCGCGTGCATGGCCGCCGGGATCAGGGTCGCGACCCCGAGTCCTGCGAGGCCGAATCCGACCACGGTGCCCAGGACCGACGGGACCAGGAGGGCGCTTCCCATGCCGACACAGACGATCACGCCGCCCGTTCTCGCGACCGCGCGCTGGCCGAACCGGTCGACGAGCCGATCGCCGAGCATCCGCCCGATGAACTGCATGCCCTGGAGCGCGATGAAGCCGAGGCCGGCGACGAAGGCTGATGCGCCGAGGTCGACGGAGAGGTAGATGGCCGACCAGGAGCTGCCGGCGTCCTCGACGATGGCCCCGGACGCCGCGATGAGCACGAGGGCGAGGAGCACCGCGTATTTCGCCAACACGCCGACCGCTCGTCCGGTGCGCGTCTGCACGCCGGCCGGAACAGTGGCGGCACGAGTCTCGTCCGGTTCGGGGCCGGACAGGAGCATGCGGTACGACAGCACGGCCAGGAGGCTGAACAGCACGGCGGAGAGCGTGAGGTGCACGGCCAGGGGAATGCCGAGCCCGGCGGCGAGGGACCCGAGTGCGCCGCCGGATACCGCACCGATGCTCCAGACAGCGTGGAACGAGTTGAGGATGGAGCGTTTGTACAGTCGCTGCACCCTCAGCGCGTGTGAGTTCTGGGCGACGTCGGTGATCGAGTCCATCGCGCCGGCCAGGAACAATCCGGCCGCGAGCGGAAGCCAGGCCGGGGCCACCCCGGCAAGCAGGATGCCGACCGCGGTGAACACCGTGGCGACGATCGCCACCCGGGAGGAGCGGAACCGGCGCACGAGCATCCCGGCCGTCAACCCGGCGATGAGCGCGCCGAGCGGGTATGCGGCGACCGCGAAGCCGAATTCCGCGTTCGTGAGGCCGAGGTCGGCCTTGATCTGGGGATAGCGCGGCAACAGGTTCGCAAAGATCGCACCGTTGGTGAAGAAGAGCACGCCGACCGCTATGCGGGCACGGCGGGCCGCTACCGGCGGCCGCGAGACCGAGGCAGGGGAGGAGCCGCCCGGACCTGAGGTCTCCGCGGTGGTCTCCGCGGTGGTCTCGCTCGTGGTCTCGCCCGTGGTCTCATCCGTGCTCTCAACGTTCACGGTCGAAGGCTACAGGCTTGCGGCAACGCCATCCGCTGGCGGGCGCTGGAGGAGCTCGATCAGCAGGATCGCGACGAGGGCGGTGACGGCGGTGCCGATGATCACGCCCGGCGACAGCGGGCGGACGAACAGCACGACGGCCCCGGCCACAAGCGCAACGACGACCCGCGCGTATCGCCGCACGGAGTACAGCCAGACCCCGAACGGTCCCGTGGTTCCTCCTCGACGTTCCGCCGACGAGCGGATGCTCCTGGCAGAGTCCACGGTCAGCCGGCGGACCACGATCGCGCCGCGGAAGGGCCCGGCCAGGTACGCCACCACGGCGACGGTCACGCCTGCGGTCCCCACAGCCAGCGCCGTCGCGCTGATGAACGGCACGATCGCGTCGTAGGTGGCGAGTGCGGCATCCCGGGGCAGGTACTGCGGCGAGACGGAGCCTGCGAAGAGGATGCGCCCGACGGAGATTCCCGTCGCCAGCACGGCCATCGAGAGCGCGAGCAGGAGACCCGCCCAGATCAGCGCCCGTGCCTTCCGCCTGGCCACGACGACACCGGCCGCCAGGAGGACCAGGCTCACCCACGGCAGCACGAACCCCAGGACGTCGAGGAGCTGGTAGGCGACCCGTGCCTGGACAAGGGAGTCGGACTGGGCGACCTGGATGGTGCGGTTGATCTCCGGGATCCGATCGGCGAGAGCGAAGCCCTGGGCGACAAGGGCGCTCTTCACCGCGGCGATGAGCGGCGCCAGCTGGATGCCGACCTCACCCTGGGTTCCGATGGTGAGCGGCCCGCCCGTATCGCCCTGAAGCGCCGCGATGACCTGGGAATGACTGACCCGCAGGGTCTGCTCCCAGATGTTCGCGAAGGCGTCCGAAGCGATCAGCCGCTGTGTCGCCGTGCGGACCAGCGACCGCGCACCCTCGATGGCCGGCTGCTTGAGCAGGCCGAGGGCTGTCTGGGCCCTCGGCGGCAGGTTGAGCTGGGCGATTCCGTCGAACAGGTCCGTTGCGATGCTCTCGAAGTCGACCTGGTCGTCGATCACCGTGGAGATCTGGTCAACGAGGAACGCCTGGAATGCCGGGTCATCCGCAAGAGGCGACAGGGTGGCCACGAATCGGCCGGTGTCGGTGACCTCGGTTTTGGTCCACGCGGCGACGACGGCGACCGGGGCGAGAATGACGCCGACGGCGATCAGGAGCGCGGCAAAGAATGCGCGCAGCCGGAGCGATGCCTTGGTGGGTTCAGACACGCCGGGAGTGCTCGGCGGTGCGGGCTGCAGCCGGGCCTGCAAGTGCGCGACCTGGGCCGAAAGTCGTTCGATTTGCTGCTCGGGGGTTTCGATCTGCGCCATCGGGTCCGTGCCTCTCGAGAGTGCGCGCCACTCTCCGGCGCAGGCACATTATGGCGCGGTCCGTCGGATTCGGCACGGAAATCCGCTAGGCTTACCCCCGTGAAGGGGAGTATCCCTCAAAGCCCACTGGGTTTAGTGATCTGATCGTCAACACGGACCGCGGTGCAGGGGTTCCGGTCGGATCGGCGGCATCTTTTGTCGCGGGAGAGACTTTCAGGTTCTCTGCCTGCCCTCCCTCTCCTCGAAAGGCCCCTCCGTGGATCTCGCCCTTCCCCTCTGGTTCGAAATCGGCTCCCTGGTCATCCTGACCCTGGTCCTGGTCGGCGACCTGCTGATCGTGTACAAGCGCCCGCACGTGCCCTCGATGCGCGAGGCCAGCCTGTGGGTCGTCTTCTACGTCGTGCTCGCCCTGCTGTTCGCGCTTGCGATGCTGCTCCTGGCCGATGCCGAACACGCCGGTCAGTTCCTCGCCGGCTGGCTCACCGAGTACAGCCTCAGCATCGACAATCTCTTCGTCTTCGTCATCATCATGGCGAGATTCTCCGTGCCGCGGAAATACCAGCAGGAAGTACTGATGGTGGGCATCATCATCGCGCTCGTCCTGCGCCTGATCTTCATCCTTCTCGGGGCGTCCCTCATCGAGAACTTCAGTTGGATCTTCTACATCTTCGGCGCTTTCCTTCTCTATACGGCCGTGCATCAGGCCGTCGCCAAGGAACCGGACGCGAACGAGGCCGACAACGCGTTCGTGAAGATGATCCGTCGCCGCCTGCGGATCTCCCCGACCTTCGACGGTTCGAAGATCCGCACCACCGTCAAGGGACGCCGGGTCTTCACCCCGATGCTGATCGTCTTCATCGCAATCGGCACGACGGACCTCGTGTTCGCCCTCGACTCGATCCCCGCCATCTTCGGGATCACGACGAGCCCGTTCATCGTGTTCACGGCCAACGTCTTCGCCCTGATGGGACTCCGGCAGCTCTACTTCCTGCTCGGCGGCCTGCTCGAACGGCTCGTGTACCTCAAGTACGGCATCGCCTTCATCCTGTTCTTCATCGGAGTCAAGCTCGTCTCGCACGCGCTCCACACCAATGAGGTCGCGTTCATAAACGGCGGCCATGGTGTGGGCTGGGCGCCGGAGATCGACACCTGGACGTCGCTCGGCGTGATCGTGGTCTCGATGGCCGTCGCCACGGTCGCGAGCCTGATCAAGGCGAACCGGGACGCCCGCGCCCGCGGCCACAGTCTCGGCGAGGAACTGTCGCTCACCACGAAGGAATAGCGCGGGCGCGACGTGTCCTGGCGGCGCGAAAAGTCCCCCCCGAATTGGTACCGTGGGTCTCTGACGCCTCGTCGAGGCGCGATCGGGTCGGCTCGGAACACGCGCCGCAGCACGAGGGAGTACCGGCTTGGTCCAGAGCGCAGACACGATGACCCTCCCAACGGTGACGGTCTCGTTCACCGTCGGCGCGCGCAGCGAGGTCGGCCAGGTCCGGCAGCTCAATGAGGACAGCTTCATGGCGCACTCTCCGGTCTTTCTCGTGGCCGACGGGATGGGCGGGCACGCCCACGGCGACGAGGCGAGCCAGACCGTCCTGAGAGTCTTCGAAGAACACATCGAGGCTGGCCGTCCTTCAACCCCCGAGCGCATCCTCGACGCCATCCACTCGTCCAACGAAGCGGTGCGCGACCTGAGCGGCGCGGAGGACTTCGGAACCGCGGTGAGCGGCACGACGCTGGCCGGGGTTGCCTTCGTCGATGCCGGTGCGGACATCGGCCTGCACTGGATGGCCTTCAACGTGGGCGACTCCCGCATCTACACGTGGGACGGGGTTCACCTCGCCCAGCTGTCCGTCGACCACTCCGCGGTGCAGGAACTCGTCGACGCGGGACTGATCACGCCTCGGTCCGCCGAACTGCACCCCGAACGGAACATCATCACGAGGGCGATCGGAACCGATGAGTTCGTCGACGCTGACGTCTGGCTCGTGCCGGCATCCGGTCACCGTGCCTTCCTGATCTGTTCCGACGGCCTCACCAAGGAGCTCGAGCCTGACGACATCTCGAGGCTCCTCGCCGAGCAGCAGGCCAACGGCCAGCAGGCCGTTGTGGACGCCCTCGTCGACGAGGCGCTCGCGCGCGGCGGGCACGACAATGTCACGGTCGTCTTCGTCGAATCGGTCGTGTCACCGTCGTGACCTTCGGCGAAGACTCGGCGCGAAGTGTTAGCCTGTCCGGGTGCTGTTCGGTCGACTCCTTCTTATCTGCCGCGACGAGTCCCAATTCTGAGGCCTCCCTCGTCGCGGAGACTGTCGTTGGCTGCCATCAAATCTTGAGGAAGACGCACACACATGACTAACGCATCGATGTCCGGCGAACGCCCGCGGACCCTGGCCGAGAAGGTCTGGGACAAACACCTGGTCAGCAAGGGTTCCGACGGAACCCCGGATCTCATCTACATCGACCTGCACCTCGTGCACGAGGTCACGAGCCCGCAAGCTTTCGATGGGCTGCGCCTCGCCGGCCGGCCGCTGCGCCGACCGGACCTGACGATCGCGACCGAGGATCACAACACTCCGACGCTCGCCATCGACCGGCCGATCAAGGACCTGACGAGCCGCACCCAGATCGAGACGCTCCGCCGCAATTGCGAGGAATTCGGCGTGCGGCTGCACTCGCTCGGTGACATCGAGCAGGGCATCGTGCACGTCGTCGGACCCCAGCTCGGGCTCACCCAACCGGGCATCACCGTCGTCTGCGGCGACTCGCACACCTCCACGCACGGCGCCTTCGGGGCGATGGCCCTCGGCATCGGCACGAGCGAGGTCGAACACGTCATGGCCACCCAGACCCTGCCCCTGCAGCCGTTCAAGACCATGGCCATCACCGTCGAAGGCGCCCTGCGCCCCGGCGTCACCGCCAAGGACGTCATCCTCGCCGTGATCGCGAAGATCGGCACCGGCGGCGGACAGGGCTACGTGCTCGAATACCGCGGCAGCGCCATCCGCGCCCTCTCGATGGAGGGCCGCATGACCATCTGCAACATGTCGATCGAGGCGGGCGCCCGCGCGGGCATGGTCGCACCGGATGCGACGACGTACGCCTACCTGAAGGGTCGCGCCCACGCGCCGGCCGGTCAGGACTGGGACGACGCGGTCGCGTACTGGGAGACCCTCGCGACCGATGAGGGCGCCGTGTTCGACGCGGAGGTCGTTCTCGACGCCGACACCCTCGAGCCCTTCGTGACCTGGGGCACCAACCCCGGCCAGGGCGTCTCGCTGAGCGAGACCGTGCCTGACCCGGCCGACGTCGCCGACGCCAACGAGCGCGCCGCCGCCGAGCGTGCCCTCGAATACATGGACCTCGCGGCCGGCACTCGTATGAAGGACATCCGGGTCGACACCGTGTTCCTCGGCTCGTGCACCAACAGCCGCGTCGAAGACCTGCGTGCCGCCGCCGACATCGTGCGCGGGCAGACGCTCGCCCCCGGCGTGCGGATGCTGGTGGTCCCCGGGTCCGCCCGGGTTCGCATCGAAGCGGAGGCGGAAGGCCTCGACAAGGTCTTCACCGATTTCGGTGCCGAATGGCGATTCGCGGGCTGCTCGATGTGCCTCGGCATGAACCCGGACCAGCTGGCCCCCGGCGAACGCTGCGCCTCGACGAGCAACCGCAACTTCGAGGGCCGCCAGGGCAAGGGCGGACGCACCCACCTGGTCTCCCCGCTCGTCGCGGCGGCCACCGCCATCCGCGGCACGCTGTCGAGCCCGTGGGACCTCGTCGCGGACGGCCTCGTCCCCGCCGACGCGATCCCGGCCGAACTGGCCCCTGCTGCGGCACCGGCACTGGATGGAGCACTCTGACCATGGACAAGTTCACAACCGTCACGGGCATCGCCCTGCCGCTGCGCCGCTCCAACGTCGACACGGACCAGATCATCCCCGCCGTCTACCTCAAACGCGTCACCAAGACCGGTTTCGAGGACGCGCTCTTCGCCGCCTGGCGAACGGACCCCGAATTCGTGCTGAACCGGCCGGAGTACGCGGGCGCGCGCATTCTCGCCGCCGGCGCGGACTTCGGCACGGGATCGTCTCGCGAACACGCCGTCTGGGCGCTGCGCGACTACGGCTTCGACGTGGTGCTCTGCCCCCGGTTCGGCGATATCTTCCGCGGCAATGCCGGCAAACAGGGCCTCCTTGCCGCGCAGATCACCGAGGACGATGCCCAGAAGCTCTGGAGCATCATCGAGGCCGACCCGGGAATAGAACTCACCGTCGATCTGGTTGCGCGTACAGCACGCGTCGGCGATTTCACAGTGCCATTCCAGGTCGACGACTACACCCGTTGGCGCCTGCTCGAAGGCCTCGACGACATTGGCCTGACCCTGCGTGATGAAGCGCGGATCGCAGAATTCGAATCCCATCGGGAGCCGTGGCGGCCCCGTACTCTCCCCGCAAGGCAGGTAAATTTGTGAGTACCATCAGCGAGATCGCCCAGAATCGTGAAGACGCAGCCGTGAAGGCGCAGCTCCTCGAAGACGAACAAAACCGTGAGAACGCACAGAGCTGGGGGGCCGCTGTGGGGCTGAAAGGCGACAAGATCACGATTCGCGGCGGCATCCCGCTGATCGGCCGGATCGAACTCAAGGGCGCGAAGAACCTGGTCACCAAGGCCATGGTCGCCTCCCTGCTCGGCGAGAGCCCGAGCATCCTGAAGAACGTGCCCAACATCAGCGACGTGCGCATCGTGCGCGAGCTGCTCGCGGTGCACGGCGTCAAGGTGACCGACGGGCCAGAGCCCGGAGAACTCCTACTCGACCCCGTCGACGTCGAGAGCGCGCACTTCGCCGCGATCGACGCGCACGCGGGGTCCTCCCGCATCCCGATCCTGTTCTGCGGACCGCTGCTGCACCGCCTCGGCGAGGCGTTCATCCCCGACCTCGGCGGCTGCCGCATCGGCGACCGGCCGATCGACTACCACCTCGAGGTGCTGCGCAAGTTCGGCGCCGTCGTCGACAAGCAGCCCAACGGCATCCGCATGTCGGCCCCGAACGGCCTGCACGGGGCCAAGGTCTCCCTCCCGTACCCGAGCGTCGGGGCGACGGAGCAGGTCCTGCTCACCGCCGTACGCGCCGAGGGCATCACCGAGCTCAAGGGCGCGGCGATCGAGCCCGAGATCATGGACCTGATCAACATCCTGCAGAAGATGGGTGCGATCATCACGGTCGACACCGACCGGGTCATCCGCATCGAGGGCGTCGAACGACTCGAGGGCTTCAACCACCGGGCGCTCTTCGACCGGAACGAGGCCGCGAGCTGGGCGGCAGCCGCGCTCGCGACCGACGGTGACATCTTCGTCGGCGGCGCACGCCAGTCCGAGATGCTGACCTTCCTCAACGTGTTCCGTAAGGTCGGAGGCGCCTTCGAGATCCACGACGACGGCATCCGCTTCTATCACCCGGGCGGCGACCTCAAGCCCGTCGTCATCGAAACGGATGTGCACCCCGGCTTCATGACCGACTGGCAGCAGCCGCTCGTGATCGCCCTCACCCACGCCCACGGCGTGTCGATCGTGCACGAAACCGTCTACGAACAACGCTTCGGCTTCGTCGACGCCCTCGTCGAGATGGGCGCGACGATCCAGATCCACCGCGAATGCCTCGGCGGCCACCCGTGCCGCTTCGGACAGCGCAACTTCAACCACTCCGCCGTCATCGCGGGGCCGACGAAGCTGCACGGCGCCGACATCGAGGTTCCCGACCTGCGCGGCGGCTTCAGCCACCTGATCGCGGCGCTCACCGCCGAGGGCACCTCGACGGTCAGCAACGTGGGAATCATCAGCCGTGGCTACGAAAACTTCATCACGAAGCTGCGGCTGTTGGGGGCGGACTTCGATCTCGAAGGATAATGGCCCTGTGCCAGTCAATGGAGCAAGTCCGTCATCCGAACCGTCCGTCGAACCCGATCCGTCCGCGAAACCGGTGAGGGTGCGCAAGGAAACCACACAGCCGTCGGTGTTCTGGATCCTCGCGACGATCGTGCTCCCTGCGGTCAACCTTGCGGTGCGGTACCGGGTGACCGACGTCCGGAAGTTCCCGCAGACCGGGGCGTTCGTGCTGTCGCCGAATCACTTCAGTGAAATCGACCCGATCGTCGTCGGCGCACTCGCGTGGAAGCTCGGGCGTGCTCCCCGGTTCATGGCGAAGGCATCCGTCTTCAAGATCCCCGTACTCGGCTGGCTGCTGCGCAAGTCCGGCCAGATCCCCGTCGAACGGGGCGGGGTCGCGCGTGGCAACGAACCGGTCAAGGCCGCCAGGCGGCTCGTCGAGCGCGGCCAGATGGTCATCGTGTACCCCGAGGGTTCGCTCACCCGCGACCCCGAGCTCTGGCCGATGCGCGGGAAGACCGGTGCCGTGCGGATCGCACTCGAGCAGGGCATCCCGATCGTGCCGATCGCCCACTGGGGCACCCAGGACCTGATGCCGCGGTATTCGAAACGGATCAGCCCGATTCCCCGCAAGACCATCCACGTGAAAATCGGCGATCCGCTGTCCTTCGACGAGTTCAAGGGACGCAGCCTCGACACGGCGACCCTGAACGAGGCCACGGCCATCCTGATGGATGCCATCACCGGGCTCCTCGAGGACCTCCGCGGCGAGAAGGCCCCGGCGAAACGCTGGAACCCCTCCGAGCACGACCAGAAGGAGACCGGCCGTTTTGAAGGCTAAACAACGGCAGGGTGTCCCTGTCGGTACGCGCGTCGCCGTGCTCGGAGCGGGAAGCTGGGGGACGACCTTCGCCAAGATCCTGAGCGACGGCGGCGCCGACGTCGTGCTCTGGGCCCGCCGGCCGGAACTGGCCCGCGAGATCACGGAGGGCCGGAGGAACAGCGACTACCTTCCCGGCATCAACCTCCCGATCGGCCTCCGCGCGACCCCGCACCTCGACCAGGCCCTCGCAGGAGCCGAGCAGGTCTTCATCTCGGTCCCGAGCCAGTCGCTGCGGGAGAACCTCGTCCTGATGGAACCGTTCCTCGAGCCCGACGCGATCCTGGTGTCGCTCATGAAGGGCGTCGAACGCGGCTCCGGCCAGCGGATGAGCCAGATCATCGAAGAGATGCTGCCCGTCGACCCGCACCACATCGCCGCGATCTCCGGACCCAACCTCGCCCTCGAAATCGCCAGGGAGCAGCCGACGGCCGCCGTGGTGTCCTCGACGAGCCTCGAGACCGCCCAGGCCGTCGCGATCCTCGCGACCAACAGCTACTTCCGCTCCTACGTCAACACCGACGTGATCGGCACCGAATTCGGCGGCGTGCTGAAGAACCTCATCGCCGTCGCGATCGGCATCGTCGACGGTGTCGGCTACGGCGAGAACACCAAGGCCTCGATCATCACCCGCGGCCTCGTCGAGATGACCGACTTCGCCGTCGCATACGGCGCCCAGCCGGAGACCCTCGCCGGCCTCGCCGGCCTCGGCGACCTCATCGCCACCTGCCAGTCCCCGCTCTCCCGCAACAACACGGCCGGGCGGCTCCTCGGCCAGGGCTACAGCATCGCGGATGTCGTCAAGCAGATGCAGCAGACCACGGAAGGCCTCGCCTCCGTCGGACCGATCCTCGATCTCGCCAGGGCCAAGGGTGTCGACATGCCCATCGTCGAACAGGTGCGGCAGGTGCTGGCCGGTACGCTGAAACCGCGGGACATCGCCCCTCACCTCACCACGGATTCGGCGGAACCGCAGGGCGAAAGGACAATTGATGACGGACAAGCTCACGGTAGCGCTGCTCTTTGGGGGTCGGTCAAGCGAACACTCGATCAGCTGCGCCACGGCCGGCGGAGTCCTGGCGGCAATTGACCGGTCGCGTTACGACGTGATCCCGATCGGGATCACCCGCGACGGCGCGTTCGTGCTCGAAGCGGATGACCCGGCGCACTTCGCGCTCGGATCCTCGGCAGCGGAGCTTCCCGTCGTCACCGACAACGGCAGCCGGGTGCACTGGCCGGAATCGTCCCTCGACCGCACGCTCCGTGTCGTCGACGCCCCCGGCGCCGCAGCCCGCGTGCTCGGCAGCGTCGACCTCGTCTTCCCGATCCTGCACGGCCCGTACGGTGAGGACGGCACCATCCAGGGTCTCCTCGAACTCCTCGGCCTGCCGTTCGTCGGATCCGGCGTGCTCGCCTCGGCGCTCGGGATGGACAAGCACTTCACCAAGACCGTTTTTCAGCAGGCCTCCCTTCCGGTCGCACCGTGGCGCACGATCACTGCGGCCGACTGGGCCGAAGCGCCGGGAATGGCCTACGCGGCCCTCGCCGAACTCGGGCTGCCCGCCTTCGTCAAGCCGGCCCGCGCCGGGTCGAGCGTCGGCGTGAGCCGGGTCACAGACCCCGCCGAGCTGGTCCGTGCCATGGAGACCGCCCTCGCGGAGGACGACAAGGTCCTGATCGAGGCGGGCCTCGTGGGCCGCGAACTCGAGGTGGCCGTGCTGCAGGGCCGTCCGGGGGAGCCGTCGCGGGCATCCGTCGCCGGAGAAGTACTCGTCACCGGGCGTGACTTCTACGACTTCGACGCCAAGTACCTGGGGGCAGCGGGCATCGAACTGGTGTGCCCTGCGGCCCTGACCCCGGCCGAGCTCGCCGAGATGCAGCGGATGGCGATCCGGGCGTTCGACGCCATCGACGGCGCCGGGCTGGCGCGGGTCGACTTCTTCCTGACTGACACCGGCTGGGTCATCAACGAGATCAATACCATGCCCGGCTTCACGCCGATCTCGATGTTCCCGACGTGCTGGCTTCAGAGCGGCTACACCTATCCCGCGCTCATCGACGAATTGATCTCAGTCGCGCTCGCCCGCCGCGGCGTCCCGGCGCGGGACCCGCTTCCTGCCTGATCAGGGGCGGCAGGCGTCGTTCAGGGCGCGAGGGTTCCGCCGTCGGTCGGCAGGGTCACGTCGGCGGCCCCGAGGCACTTGGCCGTCGCGGGGATGACCGCCATCACGGCGGCCAGGTCGACGAGCACCGTCGAGCCGCTGACCTTGCCAGAGTCGATGACGACCTCACTCGCCGGGGTGCGGCCGTAGGTCGTGTACCGGTAGAGCGGAGCGGCGGAGTCGTCTTCGATCCAGTCGATGCCGTTGACGTTGAGGCACGGCAGCGTCGTGGGGGCAGGCACCGCGACGCCGCAGTGCAGCAGCACGGCGGCCGGGCTGCCCCACGCACCCGTCGCCTGGGCGTTCGTTTCGCGTTCGGCCTGGTCGGCGACGAGCGTCGGCAGGTGAACGACGACGTCTGCACAACCGGGGTTCACTGCGTCCGCCGCGGGTTCGAGGGCGACGCTCGCCGTGCATCCGCTCAGGAGCACGACGCCGGCCAGGGCGAGCGTCGACGTGGCGAGACTGCGGCGGGTACGGGAGCGGAGAGACATTCCATTCAGGCTACCGTTTGAAGATGACCACTGCTGCGAGAACCCCTGCCGCGAACGCATCCCCGGCGGCTGCGTCGGAATCGCGGGCTGTGCGAGACACCGGTGCCGCTGCGATGAACGCCGGACCGGCGACCGAGACCCTCGCCGAGCTCAGCGAGGGCGAGGTGCTCGCCCGCATCTTCCCGCGGCTGCCGGATGCTGCGACTCAGCTGCTCGGCCCCGGCGACGATGCCGCCGTGCTCCGCGCCCCCGACGGGCGATACGTCGTCACGACCGACATGATGATCCAGGGGCCGGACTTCCGGATGGCCTGGTCGACCCCGCACGACCTCGGCTGGAAGGCCGCGGCCACCAACCTGTCCGACGTCGCGGCCATGGGCGCGCGCCCGACGGCGCTCGTCGTCGCGATCGCGGCCCCGCCGTCGACCCCCATCTCCGTGATCGAGGGCATCGCCGACGGGCTCCGGGACTGCTGCGCTGCGCTCGCGCCGGGGTGTGGCGTCGTCGGCGGCGACCTGTCCGCCTCTGACGCCCTCACGCTGGCCGTGACGGCCTTCGGAGACCTGGAGGGACGGGAACCGGTTCTGCGCTCCGGAGCGCGTGCAGGCGACGTCGTGGCCCTCGCCGGGGGGCTCGGTGAGGCAGGGGCCGGCCTCGCACTGCTCTTCCGGCACGGAGTCGACACGAACGGTGTTCCGGATGCCGCGCTCGCCGCGGCCGTCCGGGAGCGCTACCCGGTCGAGGTGGGCGCCCAGCTCGCCCCGACACCGCCGATCGACCGCGGCCCTGCCGCGTCCCTCGCGGGGGCGACCGCAATGATGGACCTCTCCGACGGCCTCTTCATCGATGCCGGGCGCCTGGCCAAGGCGAGCGGGGTCGGAATCGACTTCGCGGCGGACTCCCTCGGCGACAGCGTCGGGCTCGCGCTCGGCGGCGGCGAGGACCACGGCCTGCTCGCGACCTTCCCTGCCGGCGCCGTGCTGCCGGAGGGCTTCCGTGTGATCGGCACGGCGACGGATGCCGCGGGCACGGTCCTCGTCGACGGCCGCACACACGAGCAGGGCGGCTGGGACCCGTACCGCGGCTGGGACGGCGCCCTCGGCTGACCGCGCCTGCGGCGGCTACGGGCCGGCGAGCACCGGGGCGGCGTACCAGACGGTCGTGTCGCCGTAGTCCTTGCGGCGCTCGGAAGCGAGGCCAGGACCCCAGGACGGCTCGGGGGAGCGGGAGCTGCGCTCGACGACGACGAGGGCGTCCGGGTCGAGCAGGGGGGTCAGGGCGAGCAGGTTGTGCCCGAGTTCGACGTCGGAGAGCTCATACGGCGGGTCGAGGAAGACGAGTTCGAACCCGTCGCCCGTCGCCGCGAGGAATGACTGCACGGCCTGCGCGGAGACGCGGATCGACGGGGCGTCCTTCTTCGGGGCGGCCTTGAGCACCGCGTCGGTGTTCTTCCGGCACATCTGAGCGGCCCCGTAGCTGTTCTCGACAAGGGTCACGATGCGGGCACCCCTGCTCGCGGCCTCGAGCCCGAGGGAACCGGAGCCCGCGTAGAGGTCGAGCACCCGGGCGCCCCGGATGATGTCACGGGCGTCGAGGGCGGAGAAGATCGCCTCGCGCACCCGGTCGCTCGTGGGGCGTGTGCCCGACTTGGGAACAGCGAGGGGCAGGGAACCGGCGAACCCGGAGATGATGCGCGTCATGTCCGTTCGAGCCTAGCCGGACCGCAGTGTCGGCGGCCGCGCCTACGATCGAAGGATGACGGATGCGACCGCGGCGGACGGCGAGAAGCTCACCGGCGCCCTGACCCTGGATACCCCGCTCACGGCACACGGAACGATAACGGCCGCCGAAGCGAAATCGCTCGCCAAGGCGTTCGACATGCGCACCGTCGGCGACCTGCTCAGTCATTACCCTCGCCGCTACGCCAGGCGCGGAGAGCTCAGCGCGATCAGCGAACTGCCGCTCGACGAACAGGTCACGATCTTCGCCGAGGTGCGTTCGATCTCCACCCACGACATGAAGACCCGCAAGGGCTCGATCACGACCGTCAAGATCTCCGACGGCCGCGGCATCCTCACCCTCACGTTCTTCAACCAGGCCTGGCGCGAGAAGCTGCTCGCACCGGGCACCCGCGGCATGTTCACCGGCAAGGTCACCTCGTTCAAGAACCAGCTGCAGCTGGCGCATCCGCACTACAAGCTCTTCGTCGCCGGGAGCGACGAGGAACAGGAACACGAGATTCCCACGGAAGGCGAGGCCTGGCTCGTCGAGCCCGTCCCGGTCTACCCGGCGACCGCCGCGGTCGCGAGCTGGGACTTCCAGACGATCGTCGGAAAGATACTCAAGCACCTCGGCCCCGTCGAGGACCCGCTCCCGCCTGCGCTCCGCTCCGAACGCGGCCTGCTGCCGCACCGGAAGGCCCTCGAGCTCATCCACCAACCCGCCGTCGACGCCGACTGGATCAGGGCCCGCGACACCCTTCGGTTCACCGAGGCATTCGTGCTGCAGAGCGCGCTCGTGCAGCAGCGAAACGCCGCCAGGGCGACGAAGTCGACCGCACGGGTGCCCGTCCCCGGCGGGTACCTCGAACGCTTCGACGCCCGCCTTCCGTTCACCCTCACCGGCGACCAGCTGACCGTCGGCGCCGAGATCGCGAGGGACCTCGCCGACACCGCACCGATGAACCGGCTCCTGCAGGGCGAGGTCGGTTCAGGCAAGACGCTCGTCGCGCTGCGGGCGATGCTCGCCGTCGCCGACACCGGGGGGCAGGCCGCCCTGCTTGCGCCGACGGAGGTGCTCGCGGCCCAGCATCTGCGGTCGATCGTGCAGATCCTCGGCCCCGACCTGGCCGCAGAACTTGTGCCCGTGCTGCTGACCGGCAAACTGCCCGTCGCCCTTCGACGCAAGGCGTTGCTGCGAGCGGTCTCCGGCCAGGCCAGGATCGTGATCGGCACGCACGCCCTCCTGGCCGAATCGGTGTCGTTCTTCGACCTCGGACTCGTGGTCATCGACGAACAGCACCGCTTCGGCGTCGATCAGCGGGAGGCACTCCGCCTCAAGGGTGCTGTGCCACCACACCTCCTCGTGCTGACGGCGACACCGATCCCGCGCACGGTGGCCATGACGGTCTTCGGCGACCTCGACGTGTCGACGATCGCGATGCTCCCGGCAGGCAGGCAGGGCATCCAGACCTATGTTGTGGCGCTCGCCGAAAAGCCGCAGACCTTCTCGCGCGTCTGGACCAGGCTGGCCGAGGAGCTCGCCCTCGGCCGGCAGGGTTTCGTCGTGTGCCCTGCGATCGCGCCGAAGGAACTTGAGGAGGGCGAGGAATTCGAACAGCCGGCGACAGAGAAGGGCGCCGCCGACGCCGCGCCGGCCGTGCCCCCGGAATCCGTCGAGGTCGTGCTCGAGAGGTTGCGCTCCCGGCCGGAGCTCGCAGCGGCCAGGATCGAACCGCTGCACGGCCGGATGACCGCGGACCAGAAGGACCAGACCATGCTCGCCTTCGCCGCGGGCCAGATCGATGTGCTCGTGGCCACCACGGTGATCGAGGTCGGCGTCGACGTGCCGAACGCTTCGGTGATGGTGGTGCTCGACTCCGACAGGTTCGGCGTCTCGCAGCTCCACCAGTTGCGCGGGAGGGTCGGCCGCGGCGGGGTGCCGGGGCTCTGCCTGCTCGTCACCCGTGCGGAAGTCGACTCTCTCGCCCGGTCGAGGGTCGAGGCCGTCGCCGCAACCCTCGACGGTTTCGAGCTCGCCGAGATCGACCTCGAGCTGCGCAGGGAAGGCGATGTGCTCGGCAGCACGCAGTCCGGCGGGCGTTCCTCGCTGCGGCTGCTCCGGGTCGCGACCGACGGCGAACTCATCCTCGAGGCGCGCACCCACGCACAGGAGCTCGCGGCGGATGACCCCGAGTTCGCGAGCGTGCCTGCCCTGCGCGATGCGGTGCGCCGGCGACTCGACGACGCGGAACGGGCCTCGCTCACCAAGGGCTGAACTCCGCGCCGCCGAATGAGACCTGGCCGACGCCATCGCCACCGGTCTGGGTCGTTTCGGGCACCCGGCGACCCGCGAAGTGGGGGTGATTCCCGGCCTATCCCGTCCCGCGAGCGCGGTGCTACGGTGCCTCAACAATCAAACAGGTCCTTCCCCCGGGTTGCGCACCAGCGCGATCGGGGACGATTTGGGAGTCTATCCGGGCTCGGTGAAGAGCTTCATCGACCCGGGTGCCGTCCACCGGGAATCGTCGACCACACAGCGCTGGAACACACCCGGCCCACGCACTCGCCCACCATTCGATTCCCGACGCCCGAACGGAAGTTGACATGTCCCAGTCCGAACCCGCTTACACAAGCGACTCGCTGCGAGTGACCTTGCGTAGTCCCCTCCGGCGGCGGCCCAGGTGGCGCGCCTTCGGAACAGCGTCCGTGATGCTGCTGTCCCTCGGTTCCGTTCTGGGGACGGCCCTCCCGTCCCAGGCCGCGACCACCGACCCGGTGACCGTCGTGAGCCTCACGTTCGACGACGGCGACGCCGACCAGAGTGCGGCCGTTTCGATCCTCGACGCGGCGGGACTTAAGGGAACCTTCTTCATCACGACCGGCTGGATCGGCGCATCCAACTATCTGACCGTCCCGCAACTGACCGCGATGGCAGCAAGCGGGCACGAGATCGGGGGCCACACCGTGAGCCACCCCGACCTGACGACCCTGCCCGCCGCCGAGGTCACCAAGCAGATCTGCCAGGGCCGGAATACCCTCGACGACTGGGGATTCAAGACCACGACGGACTTCGCCTACCCGTTCGCGACCGTGAGCCCCGCAGTCGCGGCGGCCGTGAGTGCGTGCGGCTTCAACAGCGGACGCATGCTCGGCGACGTCGGCGGCACGACCGGTGTGTTCGCCGAGACGATTCCGCCGGCCGACGCGTTCCAGACCCGGGCTCCCGAGGAAGTCGACTCGACCTGGACCCTCGCCACCCTGCAGAAGACCGTGACGGATGCCGAGACCCACGGCGGAGGCTGGGTCCAGCTGACCTTCCACCACGTCTGCGACACCGCACCGGGGGTGTGCGACCCGCTGAACCTGACCATCACGCCAACGCTCTTCCAGCAGTTCGTCGACTGGCTCAAGGTCCGCACGCCCACATCCCCCCTTTCAACCACCAACACGATCGTCAAAACCGTTCACGAGGTCCTCGGCGGAACGGGGAAGCCTCTGGTGGCGTCCACGAACAGCTTCCGGGCAGCTCCGGCCGCCGGTGAGAACGGCGTGCTGAACCCCAGCCTCGAGACGGCGAGCACGGTGGTGCCGCCGGCCGGAACCACGCTGCCGCCGGAGTGCTGGCAGCAGGGCGGGTTTGGAGTGAGCACCGCGACATTCACGACGCTCACCACAGCCGCAGAAGCGCATACCGGTACGAAAGCAGAACAGCTCGTGGTGACGGGCCTGACCAGCGGCGATGCGAAACTCGCCCTGATGCAGGACCTCGGAACCTGTGCACCGACGGCGACCCCCGGTCACACCTATTCCCTGAGAGCCTGGTACAAATCGACCGTGCCCACCCAATTCGACCTCTACTATCGCAACGCGGACGGTGGCTGGATCTACCAGACCTCTGGCCCGTTGTATAACGCGGCGACCGCGTACACCCAGGTGGCCTGGACGACGCCGGTCGTGCCTGCCGGCGTCACCGGGATCAGCTTCGGACTCAACCTGATCAGCAACGGCACGCTCGTGACTGACGACTACGCCCTGTACGACACCGTCGGGGCCCCTGCGACCCTCGTGACGCCGGCCGTCCCGACCATCACAGGTGTTGCCGCGGTCCGACAGGTCCTCACCGCCGTTCCCGGAGCCTGGACCCCGGTTCCGATCGTTTTCACCTACCAGTGGTCGATTGGAGGGGTCGCCGTTCCCGGTGCAACAGCCGTGACGTATACACCCGTCCTCGCCGACCAGGGGAAGACCGTCACCGTGACGGTCACCGGCACGGCCACCGGCCTTCCCGCGGTTTCCGCGACGAGCGTCGCGAGCGCCGCAGTGGCTGCGCCCGCCGCGGCGACGGCCACGCGGTTGTGGGGTCAGGATGCCTATGGCACGTCGGCCGCGATCTCCGCTGGGACGTTCCCGACGCCGGGTGTGCCGGTCGCGTACGTTGCGACGGGTGAGACGTACCAGGATGCATTGTCCGGTGCCGGTGCTGCCGGGGTGAACAAGGGTCCGGTGCTGCTCGTCCAGCCCAATGGGATCCCGGGTGTCATCGCGGCAGAGCTTGCCCGGTTGAAGCCGGCCAGGATCGTGGTGCTCGGCGGCAATCTGGCTGTCTCGGATGGTGTCTTCGCGAGCCTCTCCGGGATCGCGCCGACGACGCGGTTGTGGGGTCAGGATGCCTATGGCACGTCGGCCGCGATCTCCGCTGGGACGTTCCCGACACCGGGTGTGCCGGTGGTCTATCTGGCCACGGGCGAGACTTACCAGGATGCATTGTCCGGTGCAGGTGCCGCCGGCGTGAACCAGGGACCGGTGCTCCTCGTCCAGCCCAACGGCATTCCCGCCGTCATCGCGGCGGAGCTCGCCCGGTTGAAGCCGGGCCGGATCGTGATTCTCGGCGGAAACCTCGCGGTGTCCGACGCGGTCATGGCCCAGTCGCTGGCCCTGGTCGGCTAGATCGCGCACGAAGGCCAGGCGGGAGACTCCGCCTGGCCTTTCGCGCGCGATCGCTGGCCGGCGAATTTGGCCTCCCAGCAGGGCGAATGCCGAGAGTGTGCCGCCCGGGGAGGCGCGAGACGTGCTCGCGCGTTAGGGTATTGCGTATGCGCAGGATCGCCGTTGTCCCTGGTTCATTCGACCCCGTCACCCTGGGTCACCTCGACGTGATCGAACGGGCGGCGGGCCTCTTCGATGAAGTGCACGTGCTCGTCGTGCACAACCCCGACAAGACGGCCCTCCTGCCGATCAGCCAGCGCGTCTCCCTTCTGCAGCGGGCGATCGCAGACGCCGGCCTCCCGGACACCATCATCGTCGCGTCCTGGAGCATGGGACTGCTCGTCGACTACTGCCTCGAGGTCGGGGCAAGCGTGCTCATCAAGGGCATCCGTTCCCAGGTCGACGTCGCATACGAGACACCGATGGCGATCGTGAACCGCAACCTCGCGGGCGTCGAGACCATCTTCATGCTGCCTGACCCTGCGAATGCCCACGTGTCCAGCTCCCTCGTGCGACAGGTCGCCGCGCTCGGCGGCGACATCTCGCCATACGTGCCCCGCGTCGTCGCGCAGTACCTGCAAAAGGCACCCGTGTGACCGCCCCGCCCGCCGGCGCGACAACGGATGTCCCCGCGGGCGTCCCGACGCAGCGCGCCCCGGGCATCCGACCGGTACCGGCGGCCGCGCCGGGGGCGGACCCCCCGCCCGACGCAGACCTCGACCTCGACCTCGTGGCCGAGGCCGGCCGGGCCATCGTCCGCAACGTCGAAACGGTCATCGCAGGCAAGCACCCCGCCGTCGTCACGGCCCTGACCGTGCTCCTCGCCGAGGGCCACCTCCTCATCGAGGACGTGCCCGGCGTCGGCAAGACCATGCTGGCCAAGGCCCTCGCCCGCTCAGTCGACTGCTCGGTCAGCCGCATCCAGTTCACACCGGACCTGCTCCCTTCCGACGTCACGGGCGTGAGCGTCTTCAACCAGGTCGACCGCAGGTTCGAGTTCAAGCCGGGGGCCATCTTCGCGAACATCGTGATCGGCGACGAGATCAACCGGGCGAGCCCGAAGACCCAGTCGGCCCTCCTCGAGTGCATGGAGGAACGCCAGGTCACCGTCGACGGAGCGACCTACCTCCTTCCGCTCCCGTTCACGGTCGTCGCGACCCAGAATCCGATCGAGATGGAGGGCACATACGCCCTCCCCGAGGCCCAGCGGGACCGTTTCATGGCCCGGATCTCGATGGGCTACCCCGACACGACCTCCGAGCTCGCGATGCTCGAATCCCGAGACACCTCGAGCCCGCTCGCCGGAATCGACGCCGTCGTCACCGGCGCCCAGTTGCGGGCCATGATGACGGCGGCCCGCGGTGTCTTCGCCTCCAGCGCCGTCAAGCAGTACGCCGTCGACATCGTGCGGGCCACCCGTTCGGACAAGGACCTCCGCCTCGGTGCGAGCCCGCGGGCAACCCTGCAGCTCATCCGTGCCGCCAAGGCGCAATCCGCTCTGCAGGGCCGTGACTTCGTGCTCCCCGACGACATCGATGCGCTTGCCGTCGCCGTCCTCGGCCACCGGCTGGTGGCGAGCAGCCGGGTGCTCGGGCACCAGCATCAGGACTCGAGCCCGCTGCTCGAGGACATCGTGCGCCGGATCCTCGCGGCGACCCCGGTGCCGCTCGGCGCCTCCGGTCGCCCGTAGCCGCCATGTCTGCGCGGCGACCTCCCTCGCGGCCGGTTCGGTTTCCCCGGCTCACCCTCCGGGGTGGCGCCTTCCTCAGCGGGGGAGCGGTGCTGACGGTGGTGTCATTCTCGGAGAACCGGCGGGACCTGCTGTTCATCGCCCTCCTGCTGGTCTCGGTGCCGATCGTCGCCGGGCTGTCGGTGGCCCTCCGACCCGTCCGGGTGCGCGTCGGCCGTGACTTCCGCCCCAACCTCGTCTCCGCGGGCGGGCAGACGACTGAGCTGCTCACCGTCGAGAACGTCGGGGTGCAGCCGCTTTCCGGGGTGCGCTGGCGCGAGACCGGCCCGATGGGAACGACACCGATGCCCAGGGATCTCCCGTTGCCGCCGCTCTCCGGGCTCGGCGGCGCGTGGGGCCGCAGCGGCGGCTGGGACGGTTTCGGCGAGGGCCCTGACGCGGCAGCCCGGACCGTGCGCCTCGAGTTCCCGCTCGCACCGCACGCGCGGGGACGGTACGAGTACGGGCCGGTCGTGCTCGCCCGGTCCGACCCGTTCGGACTGGTGATGGCGCGCTGGGCGGTCGGCGGCCGGCATGAACTGGTCGTGACTCCCCGGGTGACGCCCCTTCCCGGCCGGGGGCACGCGAGCATGCTCGGTGGGGGAGAAGCCCTCGAACGGCAGCGACTGCTCAACCAGAATTCGGACGAGCTGATCGCTCGCGAGTACCGGCCAGGGGATTCGCTGCGCCGGGTGAATTGGCCGGCCACCGCACGCCACGGCGAGATCATGGTGCGGCAGGAGGAACACCGGAGCGACTCAGGGGTGCGGTTCGTGCTCGACACGCTCGCGCCCGCCGAATCGGGCGCTCGCGAGGTCGACCGGGCGCGGCGAGCGAGTGCGTTCGAGCTCGGGGTGGAAGTGGCGGCATCCGTCTGCACGCACCTGCTCGCAGCCGGTTACCGGGTCGATGTCGTCGAGCTCGGCCCTGCCCAACTCGGAACTGCCCGGCTCGGCCGTGCCTCGAACGGTGCCACGGCCGCAACCGATGCCGCCCCGCTCGGCGCGACCGGGCTCGGCGGCTCTCCCGTGGCCGGGAACGGTGCGGGAGGTACGGCCGGGTCGGGAGATCCGGTCTCCTATCGCGGATCAGGCGGCATTTCGCACCTGCTCGAGGACCTCGCGGGCATCCTCCAGGTCCCTGCTGAAGCCAGGGACGCCGGCACCGGCGAACCCAATGGGCCCCTCGCGCCCCCGCGCTCACGCGTCCCCCGCGGGGCGCTTCCGACCTTCGCTGTACTCGGCGCCGGGGCAGCCCTCGACCTCGCCGTTCTCGCCGCGCTCGCGGCAAGTGCCCGGCCGGCGATTGCATTCGTACTCGAACCTGTGCCGACGGATGCCTCTGAGCGGCTCAGGGAGGCCGGCTGGCGGTGCATACCGGTGCGTTCGGCTATCGCACTGCCCGAGGCATGGCTCGACTCCGTCGGCGGGAGAGGGGCGCTGCATGAGCCTGCGTGAACGGATCCTGCCAGAGCAGACGATGACGGCCAGGCCGTCGCCGTCACCGGAAACGCCTGGTGGCCGGAGAACAGGGAAGCGCTCCTCCGGCTCCCGCTGGCCCGTGACCGGTGCGCTCGCGCTGCTCCTGCTCGTCGGGATGACCGCGCTGGGTCCTCTCCTGCAGGGCACCGGCTGGTGGTGTCTGATGGCGGTCGAAGCGGGAGCCGTCTTCGTCGTCTCCGCGGGCATCCGCTCGCTCGGCCCCAGGCCCTGGGTCGTCCCACTCGCCGGTGCCGGCGTGATCGTCGGGAGCGTCACCCTGCTCTTCGGCGGCGGAACAGGGCTGCTCTGGCTCGTGCCGACCGGCGATACGATCGACCGGTTCCGTACCCTCGTCGAATCGGGGATCGCCTCGGTGCAGTCCCAGGGCACCCCGGCCGATCCCGTGACCGGCATCCTGTTCCTGCTCTGCATCGGGGCCGGTGTGATCGCCGTGCTGATGGACGCCCTCGCGATCACCCTGCGGGCGCCGGCGCTCGCTGGGCTGCCCGTACTGGTGCCTGTCGGCGTCCCCGGCCTCATCCTCGACAACGGTGCGGAGAAACTGACCCTCGTGCTCACGGCCGCGGCATTCCTGCTGCTGCTGCGGATCGACGTCCTCGGCCGGCGCGGCGGGGTCACAGCGGGAACGGGCGAGGGCATCGGGATCGCCGGCTCTCGTGGGCCTGCCGGGCGGAGCTGGTCCGTCACCGGGGCCTTCCTGATCGGCGGGCTCGGCATCATCACAGCGCTCGTGCTCAGCATCGCGGTTCCCAACCTGCCCGGCGACGGGCGCGTCGGCGGCCGGGCCACCGGACCGCTGCTCTTCGGCGACGGCGTGAGCGCCATGGTCAACCTCGGGCAGGATCTCCGGAGTTCGCAGGCCGGCGCCGCGCTGCACTACCGGACGAGTGCCGCTCAGCCGCCCTACCTCAAGCTGCTCACCCTGGACCGGTTCGTCGGGCCGAGCTGGACCGCCCGCCTCGAGCCGACCAACACCGGGAACACCGTCGACGCAATCGACCGGCCGCCGGGGCTCTCCGCCCAGGTCGCCACGACGGAGGAGTCCACCCAGGTCGTCATCGACGGGGTCGCCTCGGCCTGGCTGCCCACCCCTGGCGCGGCCACGAAGGTATCCGGGCTCGTCGGCGACTGGTACTGGAACGGGCCCACCGGGACGATTGCGAGCACGAACAGCAGCACCCGGGGCCAGGAATACACCGTCACCTCGCTCGCCCTCGAGCCCACTCCCGAGCAGCTTCGCGCGGCGACGGGCCGGTACCCGGTCAGCGTCGAGTCGAGCCTTCGCCTGCCCCGGAGCAGCCCCCTGATCATCGAACAGACCGCGCGCGCGGTGACATCGGGAACGACGACCCCGTATGACGCTGCCGTCGCCCTGCAGGAGTACCTGCGGGGGAGCGAATTCACCTACGACACCACCGCACCGGTCGAGGACGGCTACGACGGCGGCGGGGTCGACGTTGTCGGTACCTTCCTCGAGGTCAAGCGCGGTTACTGCGTGCATTTCGCCTCCGCGATGGCGGTGATGGCCCGGTCGCTCGGCATCCCGGCGCGCATCGCGATCGGCTATCTGCCCGGTTCCCGCTCCTCGGACTTCATCGAGGGCAGGGACCGTTTCAACGTCGACGCCCATGACCTGCACTCGTGGCCGGAGCTGTACTTCACCGGCATCGGCTGGTTGCCGTTCGAACCCACCCCCGGGCGCGGGACCGTTCCGAGCTACACCCAGCCGGCCGGTCAGTCCACCCCACTCGGCGGCACGGTGGCCGGTGTGCCGTCGTCCGCGCCGCGCCCGTTCGACGACCCCGGCCAGGCCCTGTCGACGGGAAGCGGAGCCGCGAAGACGCCCGGGAACGATGCAGGCACGCCCGGACGCGTTGCGCTCATCCTCGGAGCGCTCGTCGTCGTACTCGCCGCTCCGGGTGGCATCCGCCTGCTTCGGAGCAGACGACGGCGCAGGGACCTCGCCAGGGGCACGGCAGGGGGCGCCGATGCCTGGCGGGAGCTCGTCGACACGGCCGTCGACTTCGGGGTCAGCGTGCGCGCCACGGAGACGCCCCGGGAATTCGCGGCGCGGATCGGCGCCCTGCCCGGCCTCACGGGCACCGGTGGGGCGGCAGCCGGTGCAGCACTTGCCCGGTTGCTGGCCGCGGCCGAGCGACACCGGTACGGCCGCCCGGTCGCCGGGGCGCCGCAACCGGCGCTCCTCGGCGACCTCGACACGGTCTCGACGAGGATCAGCATGGGTGCGAGCACGGCTGTGCGCTGGCGTGCGCGCCTCCTTCCCGCGTCCCTATGGCTCTTCCTCGGCGAACGGGGGCGCGCACCCGTCACGGACGCGTAGAATCTCCCCCCGTGACCAAGTTTCAGAAGACCCCGTACAAGGTCGACGTGCGTGACCTCATCAACCGCCCCGGCACCATGCGTGAGCGCCACATCGACCTCATCGTTCCCGACGACCTCGGCGAGGGACTCGTTGCCGTCAAGGCCGGGTCGACGCTCGACGTCAACATCCGCCTCGAAACCCTGCACGAGAGCCTTCTGGTGTCCGCGCAGATCTCCGGAATCGCGTCCGGCGAGTGCGGAAGATGCCTGATTGACATCGACTTGCCTGTCCGAGTCGAGTTTCACGAGGTTTTCGCGTACTCTCTTGATGAAGCTTATGAGTGTGCGGTTGTCGAGGACCATGTGGATCTTGAACCGCTCATCAGGGATGCAGTGGTTCTGTCACTGCCTTTCCAGCCGGTCTGCCGGCAGGATTGCCCGGGTCTCGACCCCGAGACCGGGCAGCGGCTTGCCGTTTCCCCTGAATTCGAACCAGAACAGATGCGCGATCCCCGGTGGGCAGCGCTTGTGAATTTCCAGGCTTCCGAAAGCATCGGCACGGATGAAGACATCCGCGCTGAAACGGATAGAAGAGAAGAGAAGTAGTCATGGCAGTCCCGAAGCGCAAGCAATCACGCTCCAACACCCGCTCACGTCGTTCCTGCTGGAAGGCCGAAGCCCCCACCCTGGTCAAGACCATGGAAAACGGCAAGGTCGTCTACAGCCTCCCGCACCGCGCCAAGGTCGTCACCGACACCGCCGGAACCGCGATGTTCATGGAATACAAGGGCCGCAAGGTCGCCGACATTTAATTCGGCGATGTACACGCCCCAGGTACCGCTCCTCCGACGGATGCCGCGTCTTCTGACCCGGAACATCCGCTCGTCGCGTCGCGGTACCGTCGGGGCGGTCGCCGTATGACCGGGCACGCCGCAGCCGGTCACCCGATGACCGGCGCGGAAGCCGACCCCTCGGCCCTCGTGTCCGCGCTCGGCGTGCAGATCGACGAGAGCCTGCTTCGGCTGGCGCTCACCCATCGGTCCTTCGCGTACGAGAACGGCGGAGTGCCCACGAACGAGCGCCTGGAATTCCTCGGCGACTCGATCCTGGGCCAGGCCGTCACGGTCATGCTCTACCGCACGTATCCGCTGCTCGACGAGGGCGACCTGGCCAAGCGCCGGGCCAGCCTGGTCTCGAGTGTCGCCCTCGCTGAAATCGCCAGGGGCCTCGGCCTCGGCGCCTACGTTCGGCTCGGGCGGGGCGAGATCCTCACGGGTGGTCGTGACAAGTCATCGATCCTCGCCGACACCGTCGAGGCGCTCATCGGTGCCGTCTACCTCGACACGGGTCCGGACGCCGCCACGGCTTTCGTGCTGCGGCTGATCGCGCCGATGCTCAACGACCCTGGTCACTTCGGAGTCTCGATGGATCCGAAGACGAGCCTGCAGGAAGCGGCGGCCCGGCTCGACGCCGGCGTACCCGTCTATGCGATCGCCGAGAGCGGCCCCGACCACTCCAAGGTGTTCATCGCGACCGTGACCGTCGGCATCGTCGTCGCAACGGGAGAAGGCACCAGCAAGAAGCACGCCGAGATGGCCGCCGCCCTCGAGGCGTGGAACCGGCTCGTCCCGCGCTGACCTGGCCGTTGTCCGCTCGACTCATTCCCGCGCATCCGACGGCACCGCCACCATCGTCTGGACGCTTCCTTGCCAGAACTTCCTGAGGTCGAGGTGGTGCGCGCGGGCGTCGAACCCGCCGTGACCGGTGCTCGCGTCACCGCCGTTGAGGTTTTCGAGCCACGCTCCCTCCGCAGGCACGACCCCCTGACCGGCCCGTTCGCCCCGCAGCTCGAGGGGCATCGCCTGCTCGGCGCCGTCCGCCGCGGCAAATTCCTCTGGCTGCCGATCGACACCGGACGCGCCCTCGTGATCCACCTCGGCATGAGCGGCCAGGTCCTGCTCCGGGAACCGGGCTCGGAGGCAGACCGTCAGTTGCGCATCCGCCTGCACCTCGAACACCCCGACCACGGGGAACTGTGGCTCAACTTCGCCGACCAGCGGATCTTCGGCAGCATGGCGATAGACCGGATGCAGCCCACCGGCGACGGACTGCCAGGAGGGTATGCCGGGGCGGGCACGGGTGCGTGGAGCGGGCTGATCCCCGACCAGGTCGCCCACATCGCCCGCGACCTCATCGACCCCGACTTCGGAACGGATGCCGCCCTCGCCGCCCTGGCCCGGCGCGGCTCAGGGATCAAGCGGGTGCTGCTCGACCAGACCTGGGTCAGCGGCATCGGGAACATCTACGCCGACGAAGCCCTGTTCGCGGCCGGACTGCACTACGAGCAGCCGGCGTCGTCCCTGTCACGCACCGAAGGCATCCGGTTGCTCGACGCCGTGCGCACGGTGCTGATGCGCGCCCTCGCCGAGGGCGGCACGAGCTTCGATGCGCAGTATGTGAACGTCAACGGCCAGTCCGGTTACTTCTCGCACAGCCTCGCCGTCTACGGCAGGCAGGGCACCGCGTGCCCGCGGTGCGGAACCCTCCTCGTGCGCGAGCAGTTCATGAACAGGTCCTCGCACCTCTGCCCGGTCTGCCAGCGCCTCCACTGACCGAGTCAACCAGGGTTCACGCGTCCGTAAGGGGCGTGCGCCGCCGCCAGGCGCCCTCGTAGCCGATCGGCAGGAAGCCGAGCTCCTCGTTGATGTCGAGCATGTGCCGGTTCTCCTCCGCGTTGAAGGTGATCACCGACGGATGTCCTGGCTCGTTCCGGAGGATGCTCTCCAGGTTCCAGGCCTTGAGCAGCAGGCCGAGCCGGTGCCCGCGATGTTCCCGCACCACGAGGGTGTCCTCCTGGTTGACCGGCCTGTCGGTCTCAGCGGGAACGGAGAGTTCGGTGAACCCGACCAGTGCGCGGGACGGGCGGTGCACGACGGCTGTGGTGTAGACGGTCCGTGGTCCGTCCGCGAGCCGGGCCTGCCTGTCGAGGAACCGATGGAGGGGCCAGGACTCTGCGGGTTCCTCGAGGCCGGCGGTGGGAGCATCCGTGCTCATTCTTTCGTAGAGCATCGCCATGTCCGGCTGCCACCGGATCGGCGTGAAGCCGTCCCACTGAATGATCTCGTATTCCTTTCCCGCGCGCTTCTCTGCCGCGCGCAGCAGCCGGTCCAGCCGCTCGCGGTCGTAGGGAAGTGCGAGGCGGTTGCCTCGCTCGACCTGCTCGAGACGGTAGCCGCGCCGGAGCAGGAAGCGCACCTCGGGGTTCCGCAACGGCAGTGAGCCGAAACCGGTCGGGGCGACCAGGCGTTCGCCCGGTGAGTCCGGCGAGGCCGCGTAGACGATCTGATTCACGCACCCGTCGGCCTCGGCGACCGACTCGAGCAACGCGAACAGGGCGGTACCGATGCCGCGGTTGCGGTATCCCGGCAGGACATCGGCGCGAAGCCACGCAGTCTCCGAGCCGGGGCCCTGAAACTCACACACACCGCGCGCGACGACGTGGATCACGTCGGCCGCGGCGGGGTCGTCCGCCGGGGCGTCAGCCGCAGCCTCGTCGCTCCCGCCGGCAGGAGCTGAACCGTCCGCGGCCCGCACCACGAACAGCCTCCTCGGCTCCCAATCCTGGTCGAGCCACTCCGGGAGTGCCTCCTCCGCCGTCACGGACAGCTCGTGGGTCCCGTAGGCATCCGCTTCGACCGTGTTGTGCACCTCGGCGGCGGCGACGAAGTCGTCCCAGCCCTCTGCACCCGGCTCCTCCGGGATCGAGAGCTCCTCGATCCTGGGCACGAGGTCGTCCATGCAGGCAGAGTAGCGTCCGGTCGGCACTGCCGAAACCCCCGCGGGCAGCGCCGCGCCTCTCGGGCCCGGGAGGCTGCGTCCGGTACCGTGGGAGAGCCGATATCTACTCACGGGAAGGGCGCAACGGTGTACTTGAAGAGCCTCACCCTCAAGGGGTTCAAATCGTTCGCGCAGCCCACGACCTTCGCTTTCGAGCCCGGCGTCACCTGCGTCGTCGGCCCGAACGGCTCCGGCAAGTCCAACGTCGTCGACGCTCTCGCCTGGGTGATGGGGGAGCAGGGCGTCAAGACGCTCCGCGGCGGCAAGATGGAAGACGTCATCTTCGCGGGCACCTCGACGAAGGGCCCGCTCGGCCGCGCCGAGGTGACGCTCACGATCGACAACACGGATGGCGCGTTGCCGATCGACTACACCGAGGTCACCATCTCGCGCACCCTGTTCCGCAACGGCGGAAGCGAGTACGCGATCAACGGCCAGGGCTGCCGGCTGCTCGACGTGCAGGAGCTCCTGAGCGACTCCGGCCTCGGGCGGGAGATGCACGTGATCGTCGGCCAGGGCCAGCTTGACGCGGTCCTGCGCGCAAGCCCAGAGGACCGGCGCGGTTTCATCGAGGAGGCCGCCGGAATCCTCAAGCACCGCCGCCGCAAGGAGAAGACCCTGCGCAAGCTCGACGCGATGCAGGCCAACCTGACCCGGCTGAGCGACCTCGCCGGGGAGATCCGCCGCCAGCTCAAGCCGCTCGGGCGCCAGGCCGAGATCGCCCGCGAGGCCCAGACCATCGCCGCCGTCGTGCGTGATGCCCGCGCCCGCCTGCTCGCCGACGACGTCGTCGGCCTGCGCAGGACCCTCGACGCCCACGGCCGCAGCGAGAGCGAACGGCACTCCGAACGCATCGTGCTCCAGGAACAGCTCGACCAGAAGCAGTTGCGCCTGCACCGCCTCGAGGAGGCCCAGATCGGCGACGCCGTCGACGCCGCCCGGCGCACGAGCTTCGGCCTCGAATCCGTGCAGGAACGCCTCCGCGGGCTGTACACGCTCGCGAACCAGCGCCTCGCCCTTCTCGGTTCCCAGTCCGAATCGGTCGACGCCGGCCCGAGTGTGACCCCGGCGATGCTCACGGACGCCGCGGCGGAGATCGTGCGGCTCACCGAACGCATCGCCGTCGCCGAGTCCGCCTGGGCCGCCGCGCGGGCGGCCACGTCGACCGCGCGCCGCGATCTCGACGCCGTCGACGAGGACATCGCCGCACAGACCGCGCTCATCTCCCGCCACGACCTCGAAGCGTCCAAGCTGCGCGGCCAGGCCGAAACCGCCGCCTCCCGCCTCGCCTCTGTCCGCAGCGACGTGCTCCGCCAACAGAACACCCGGAATGCCGCGGCCGGACGCGTGCAGGAAGCAGAGGCCCTCCTCGCCACCCTGGAAGCGGAGACCGAGCAGGCGAACGCGGAGAACGCAGGGACCGGCGCGGTGAACGGCGATCCGGGCGACACCGGCGCGGCCGACGGGAACACCCGGCTGTCCGAAGACTACGAGGCGGCCCAGGCCGTCGTGTCCGCCGCGGAGGGCGAAGTCGAACGCCTCCGCGAAGAACTCCACCTCCTCGAACGCGAACGTGACGCCCTCGCCGCGCGCGCGAGCGCCCTGTCCCTGGCCCTCGACCAGAAGGACGGATCCTCAGCCCTCCTCGGCGCCCGGCTGGACGGCATCCGCGGGCTCGTCGCAGAACACGTGCGGGTGCATCCCGGTTACGAGGCGGCGATCGCCGCCGCGCTCGGCTCCCTCGCCGATGCCGTGCTCGCGGATGACAGCGCAGCCGGCTTCGCCGCACTCGACCGGGTCAGGGCGGACGACCTCGGCCGGGTCGAGCTCATCCTCGCCACGCCAGCGACTCCCGACGCTGACGGCGCCCCAGCTGATGCTGCCGGCGGAACCCCCGATTTGCGCGCGTCGGGCGCGCACGCACGCCCGAGCCTCGCCGAACGGGCAGGCCTGGTCTGGGCCGCCTCGGTCCTCGATGCCCCTGCCGGTGTCCTCGGACTCCTCGAGAACACCGTCATCGCCGAAGACCTCGACTCCGCCCTGGCCGCGGCAGACCTGCTCACGTCCGGCCATTCCACCCCGGGGACGGCTGCCACCGGCCCCCGCGCGGCGAGCATTCCGCTGACGATCATCACCCGGGCCGGCGACGTGCTGAGCGAGTTCGTGCTCCGCGGCGGATCCGGGGCCCGGCGCAGCAAGCTCGAACTCGTCGCGGACCGCGAGACCGCGGCAGACCGTCTCGGCGAAGTCCGATCCCGCATCGAGCAGGTCAGCGGCGACCTCGCTGAGCAGCGCAGCCTGCTCCGCCTCGGCAAGGACCAGTCCGTCGCGGCGCTCGCCGCGCTTCGCGCCTTCGACGCCCGCCTCGCGGCCCAGGCAGAGAAGACGAACCGGGCAACGGTGCGGCTCGAGGCCGCAACGGCGGAGCTCGAGCGCATCTCCGCCGGCGTCCTTGTCGCCGAACAGGCCGTCGCCGGTGCGGAAGCAGAGGCCGAGCGCACCAAGGCCGGTCTCGTCACCCTGCTGTCCCGCCCCCGCCCGATCCTCGACGTTTCGGTTCGTGACGCGCTCCACGCCGAACTCGAAGCTGCGCGCGAACACGAGGTCGAGGCGCGGCTCCGCGTCGAGACCGCGCGCGAGCGCGTGCGCTCGGGTGAGGCCCGCGCCGCAGGCCTCGCGAGGCAGTTCGAGCGCGACCAGGCCGCAGCCGAGGCCGCCGCCCGGCGTGCGGTCATCCGCCGTCGCCAGGTGGATGCCGCGACCCGCGTCGCCGAAGCGCTCCCCGCCGTGCTCGCCGCGGTCGACGTCTCCGTCAGCGAGGCACGCCTCCGCCTCGCCACCGCCGAGGCCGAGCGCCTGAGCCAGAATGAGGAACTCGCGGCCCTGCGCCGCGAGGACGGTGCCCTCCGCAGCCGACTGCAGGCCGTGACCGAGAGCGTGCACGGCCTCGAACTGCAGATCTACGAGAAGAAGCTGCACCTCTCCGGCCTCCTCGAACGCGCCGGCAGCGAACTGGGCCTCGTCGAAGATATCCTCGTTGCGGAATACGGTCCGGACCAGCCGGTGCCGCCCGATGACGACCCGGATGGCGAGCCGGTGGCCTACGACCGCGAGCAGCAGCAGCGCCGCCACGCCTCCGCCGAGCGCCGGTTCGCCCAACTCGGCAGGATCAACCCGCTCGCCCTCGAGGAATTCGCCGCGCTCGAGCAGCGGCACAAATTCCTCACCGAGCAGCTCACCGACCTGACCAACACCCGGGCCGACCTGCTGACGATCATCGACGACCTCGACGTCACGATGGGCGCCATCTTCGGAAGCGCCTTCGAGGACACCCGCCTGGCCTTCGCCGAGGTCTTCCCCGTCCTGTTCCCCGGCGGGTCTGGCAGCATCCGCCTGACCGATCCCGACGACCTGCTCACGACCGGCATCGAGATCAGCGTCAAGCCGGCAGGAAAGAAGATCGAGCGGCTCTCACTGCTGTCCGGCGGGGAGCGTTCCCTCGCCGCAGTCGCGCTGCTGATCGCGATCTTCAAGGCCCGCCCGAGCCCGTTCTACATCATGGACGAGGTCGAGGCTGCCCTCGACGACGCCAACCTCGGCCGGCTGCTCACGATCTTCCAGGGCCTCCGCGAGGCCAGCCAGCTCATCATCATCACGCATCAGAAACGCACGATGGAAATCGCCGACGCCCTCTACGGTGTCTCGATGCGCCAGGACGGGGTATCGGCGGTCGTCGGCCAGCGGATCGTGCGCGAGGAGGAACGGGCGTCCTGAACCGCGGACAGGCCGGGACAGTGGCCCCCGCGTCACGGCCGGGTCACAGCAGGGCGAGTACCTCCGCACAGGCGTCGGTGACCCTGCGGCACTCGGGGGCGCAGCTCGTCCAGTCCGGCCGGTGCTGCAGCATCCGCTCGCAGGCGATGGACGAGGAGCGGCACGCCTCCATGCAGGTGTCGAGCATGGAGGCGGCGGTCGTCCCGTCTGTCCGGGTGTGCCAGGACAGCACCCGGCTCGTCGTGGTGCAGATTTCGATGCAGTCGAGGTCGGCGAGGAAGCACGCGGTGACATCGCCGTCGCCGGACTGGGCCAGGCAGGCGTCAGCGCAGTCCTCGCTCGCGGCGATGAGCGCGTCGCAGGCGGCGACGCACGCCGCGGTCCGTGCCGAGAGCGCGTTGAACTCGCTCCCACCGAACCCGCCACCGAACATGCCACCACTGTAGCCCGGTCGGTGGCGCCCGGTCGGTGGCGCCCGGTCAGGCCTGCGGGGGCAGCGCCGCGATCAGCGGGTGGTCGAACGTCAGCACACCGGTCTTGGCCGCGCCTCCCGGCGACCCGATCTCCTCGAAGAAGTCCACGTTCGCGCGGTAATACTCGCTCCACTGCTCGGGAAGGTCGTCTTCGTAGTAGACCGCCTCGACCGGGCAGACCGGCTCGCAGGCACCGCAGTCGACACATTCGTCGGGGTGAATGTACAGGGACCGTTCGCCTTCATAGATGCAGTCGACCGGGCACTCGTCGACGCAGGCGCGGTCCTTGACATCCACGCACGGCAGCGCGATGACGTACGTCACGAGGCGACGAGTTCCACGGACCGGCTGATGTCGACCTGCTCGTCCCGCGGAACGACCTTGACCCGCTCACGATCGGCCGCCGAGCCGTCCGCGGCTCCGAGGGCACGTTCGTGGGCATCGAGCACGAGCCAGCCGTCCCATTCGGTGAAGCGGATGCCGCGGGCGGAGAGCACGGCCAGGATCGCGTCCGCGTCGTCTTCGACCGGCTCCGGCAGGAGGCCGTTGCCGAGGTCTTCGACGAGCCGCGTGACGGTCTCGAGCGCGTCGCTCTTGGTGTGGCCGATCAGGCCGACGGGGCCACGCTTGATCCAGCCGGTGGCGTACAGGCCGGGAATGGGCCGCGCGGCCGGGTCGAGGACCCGACCGCCGTCGTTCGGGATCACGCCGCGCGTCTCGTCGAAAGGCACCTCGGCGAGGGGGCTGCCGCGGTAACCGACGGCGCGGTAGACCGCCTGGAGCGGGTAGTCGAGGATCTCACCTGTCCCGGTGACACCGCCGGGGTTGGCGGGATCGGGCGCGGTGCGCTCGAAGCGCATGCCTTCGACACTCTCGGTGCCGTAGACCTCGAGGGGAGAATGCAGGAAATGCAGGTGCAGGCGGCGCGAGGCCCCGCTCGGTTCTTTCGTGAGCCATCCGTTCAGGGTGCGGCTCATCACCTTGACCTGGTTGTTGGACGCGGCGAGGAACTGCTCGGAGGCCTCGTCCCTCGGGAAGTCCTCCTCGTAGACGATCACGTCGACGTCCGGCACCGCGCCGAGCTCCCGGAGCTCGATCGGGGTGAACTTCACCTGGGCAGGCCCGCGTCGACCGAAGATGTGCACGTCGGTGACTGCCGAGGCGGCCAGGCCGGAATAGACGTTCTCGGGGATGTCGGTGGGCAGCAGGTCGTCCGCATGCTTTGCGAGCATCCTGGCGACGTCGAGGGCGACGTTGCCGTTGCCGATCACGGCGACCTGGTGGGCGTCGAGCGGCCAGTCGCGCGGGGCGTCCGGGTGTCCGTCGAACCAGGAGACGAAGTCGGCGGCCCCGAAGCAGCCGGGCAGCTCGGTGCCGGGGATCGGCAGCTTCGCGTCGCGGATCGCCCCGGTCGCGAAGATGACTGCGTGGTAGTGGGCCCGCAGGTCGTCCAGGCCCAGATCGGTCCCGTAGCCGACGTTGCCGAGGAACCGGATGGTGCCGGCATCGAGCATCTCGTGCAGGCTTGTGACGATGCCCTTGATCCGCGGGTGGTCGGGGGCGACGCCGTATCGAATCAGGCCGTATGGAGCGGGGAGGGTGTCGAAGAGGTCGATGCCGATCGTGCCGCCGGCGTCGCGCACGGCCTTGCCGAGGATGTTGCCGGCGTAGATTCCCGCGGGACCGGCGCCGATGATGGCGACGCGGAGAGTATGGGGGGTCATGAAAAAGCCTTTCGGGATGGTTCTGGGATGAGCCGGCCGGAACGGGGTTCGTCGGACGCGAGCTGGTTGCTGTACCGGGGGTGGAGCGGGCTCAGGGTGACGACGTCCCCCACCACGACGACGGCGGGGGAGCGGACGCCGCGTTCGGCGGCGAGTCCGGCGATGGTTGCGAGACTTCCGAAGGTGACCCGCTGGTTCGAGCCGTAGCCGTCCTCGATGATGGCGACCGGGCAGTCTCCGCCGCGGGGTCCGTCCGCGAGCATCGCCGCGGAGGCGGCGAGGCCGGAGATGCCCATCAGGAGCAGGACGGTGTGGTCGCTGCCCCCTGGCAGGGACGGAAGCAGCTCGTGGCCCGTCACGACGGTGAACCCGTTCGCCACCCCGCGATGGGTGACCGGGATGCCGGCCGCAGCAGGCACCGAGATGGCGCTCGTGACGCCGGGGATGACCTCGACGGGGATACCGTTGCTGCGGCAGTACGCTGCTTCCTCGCCGCCGCGACCGAGCACGTACGGGTCGCCGCCCTTGAGGCGCACGACCCGGCGGCCGGCACGGGCGTGCTCGACGAGGAGTGCGTTGATCTCGTCCTGGGGCACAGGGTGGTGGCCGGGCAGCTTGCCGACGTCGATCACGAGAACGCCGGGATCGAGCTCGCCGAGCAGGGAGCGCGGGCCGAGCCGGTCGGCGATGACGACATCCGCTTCGTCGAGCAGCCGGCGGCCGAGCACGGTGATCAGGCCGGGATCGCCGGGTCCGCCACCGACCAGGTGCACGGTGCCGGGGCGCACGGTGTCGGGGCTCACCGGCCGGCCGTCAGGTAGAGGCCGCGGCGGCGGAGCAACCGGCGTTCTGCCGGGGCGAAGAGCACGAGCTCGACGAGGATGCCGACGAACAGGATCACCAGGATCGTCGCGAGCACCCCGGGCAGGTCGGCGAGCTCGCGGCTCTGCTGCAGCATCGAACCGAGGCCGAAACCGATCGAGCCGCCGACGGCGATGATCTCCGCTGCCATCAGGGACCGCCAGGAGAAGGCCCAGCCCTGCTTGAGGCCCGCGAGGTAGCCGGGCATCGCGGCGGGCAGCACGACGAGGGTGGCCATCTCGAAGCGGTTCGCGCCGAGCACGGTGCCCACGCGGCGCAGCTGCGGCGGGATCTGGTCGACGCCGGCGACTAGCCCGTTGGCGATCGAGGGGACGGCGCCCATCAGCACGACGAAGTACACGGTCGCATCGCTCAGGCCAAACCAGAGGATCGCAGCGGGCACCCAGGCGACGGAAGGAAGCACCTGCAGCCCGGAGAGCAGCGGTCCGAGCGCGCGGCGGAGCAGCCGCCACTCCGCAAGGAGAAGGCCGAGCGGGGTTCCGATCGCGACGGCGATCAGGAACCCGATCCCGCCGCGGGAGAGGCTCGTGACCACAGCCGTCTGCAGGTGACCGGTCGACCAGAGGTCGGTGATCGAGGTGAGCACGTCGAGCGGACCGGGAGTGAGGTCGGGGCGCGGCTTGGCGATCACGATATAGAACTGCCACGCCGCGATGAGGGCGAGCAGGAGCACGACCGGCGGCAGGACGCCGTCGGCGAACCGGCGCCACGGGCCCTTCTCGACGAGGGGGGACGTCTGCAGGGCGTCGAGCCCGGCTTCGAGCGTACGGAAGTCCGCCCGGGTGCTCACCGAGGAGCCGGACGCGGCGTCGGGCTCCAGGGAGCCGGGGGTGATGGTCTCGGAACGGGTCTCAGGCGGCATTACGGCGGATCTCCTCTCGGAGGTGGTTGGTGATCTCGATGGAGAGGCGGGAAACCTCCGGGGATTCGATCCGGCGCGGACCGTTGTCCTCGATGCGCCACTCGTTCCTGATCCGGCCGGGACGGCTCGACATCAGCAGCACCCGCTGCCCGAGCCGTGCGGCCTCGCGCACGTTGTGCGTGACGAACACGATCGTGCGGCCGGTTTCATGCCAGACCCGTTCGAGTTCCTCGTGGAGCAGATCGCGGGTGATCGCGTCGAGGGCGGCGAAGGGCTCGTCCATCAGCAGGACCTTGCGGTCCTGCGCGAGTGACCTGGCGAGGGCGACACGCTGCCGCATGCCCCCGGAGAGCTCGTGCGGGCGCTTGTTCGCGGCATCCGCGAGGTTGACCAGGTCGAGGAGCTCGAGTGCCTCGCCGCGACGCCGGCCGCGCGGGACCCCGCGCAGCTTGAGGGCGAGTTCCACGTTGCGGCTCGCGGTCAGCCAGGGGAACAGGGCCGACTCCTGGAACATGACGGCGCTCTTCCCGCTCGCGACCGTGACGGTGCCCTCCGACGGGTGTTCGAGGCCGGCGATGATGTTGAGCAGGGTCGACTTGCCGCATCCGGATGCGCCGAGCAGGCAGACGAATTCGCCAGGCTTGATCGTGAGGTTGATGTTGTCGAGCACCACGGGTCCGGCCTTGCCGAACCGCTTGGACAGTCCCTCGACCCGGATCGCGGTCTCGACGTCCGCTGCGACGACCGCGGCAGGCGCGGTGTTTGTGCTGACGCTGATGCCCTGCGGCCGGTTCCCTGAACCGTCGGTGCGGTCGCGCTCTGTCACGGACACGGCGCTCACCGTGCTCCAGAGCCGGTGACGATCCCTGCGGCGAGGGTGGCACCGTCCTGCGCGTTGATCACGAGGAACGCGCCGGAACGGCGGTTCTCGGTGAAGGTCTCGATCGGCAGCGGAGCCGCGAGGCGCAGGCCGACCTCGCCGATGTCGTTGACCTCGAGGCTGCCGGCCGGTTCGAGTTCGAGCGTGTCGAGGTTGAGGCGCCCGGTGACGGCGGCTACGAGGGCCTGGACGGTGTTCGTGCCGAACTTGACCAGGGTGCGGTCGCCCGGCCTGAGTGCCCGCGGGTCCAGCCAGAACAACGCGGCGGTGAGTTCCCTGGTCGATTCGGGCAGGGTGCCCGCTGCGCCGATGACCGCACCGCGGGCGATGTCGAGGTCGTCGGAGAGGCGCACGGCGATAGACATCGGTGCGAACGCCTCGGTGAGTTCGATGCCGGCGAAGTCGATGCCGGTCACGACGGTCGTCGCCCCGCCCGGGGCGACGCTCACGCTGTCGCCGACCCGGACGGTGCCCGAAGCGACCTGCCCGGCGTACGCCCGGTAGTCGCGGAAGGAGTCGGCATCCTCCGGTGCGACGGCGACGGCGCCCTGGGGCCGGAGCACGAGCTGAACGGGCAGCCGGAACGCCTCGATCGCGGTCTCGACCTCGTCGACGACCGGGAGGCTCTCGAGCAGTTCGAGCAGGCTCGGCCCGTCGTACCAGGGGGTCCGTGGCGAACGGTCGACGACGTTGTCTCCGACGAGCGCAGAGACGGGCAGCACGTGCACGGCACCGAGGCCGAGATCGGCCGTGACGGCGCGCACCGATGCTGCGACCGCTGCGAACGCGGACTCGTCGTAGTCGAGGAGGTCGATCTTGTTGACCGCGATGATCACATGCGGCACGCGCAGCAGGGACACCACGGAGAGGTGCCGCCTGGTCTGCTCGAGCACGCCCTTGCGCGCGTCGATGAGCATGATCACGGCGTCGGCCGTCGTAGCGCCGGTGACCATGTTGCGGGTGTACTGCACGTGCCCGGGGCAGTCGGCGAGGATGAAGGAGCGGCGCGCTGTCGCGAAGTAGCGGTACGCGACGTCGATCGTGATGCCCTGCTCGCGTTCGGCGCGGAGGCCGTCGGTGAGCAGCGCGAAGTCGATGCCGCCGTCGTCGCCGCCGAAGCCGCGCTCCGTGGACGTTCGGGTGACGGACTCGAGCTGGTCGGCGAGGATCGCCTTCGAGTCGTGCAGGAGACGCCCGACGAGGGTCGACTTGCCGTCGTCGACGGAGCCGGCGGTCGCGAACCGGAACAGGGTTCCCGGGGCGTCTGCGCCGTCGTGGGTGCCGGCATCCGCCGGGCTGAGGAGTGCCTGAGTCATCAGAAGTACCCGTCCTTCTTGCGGTCTTCCATGGCCGCTTCGGAGATGCGGTCGTCGGCGCGCGTCGCGCCGCGTTCGGTGATGGTGGAGAGGGCGACCTCGCGCACGACGGCGGCGACGGATGCGGCGTCCGATTCGACGGCGCCGGTGCAGCTCATGTCGCCGACCGTGCGGTAGCGGACGGTGCGGGTCTCGACTGCTTCGCCCGGGCGCGGCTCTGAGACGGGGCCGATCGCCCGCCACATGCCGTCGCGGCGGAAGACCTCGCGCTCGTGGGCGTAGTACAGCGGCGGCAGTTCGATGCCCTCGCGTTCGATGTAGCGCCAGACGTTGTACTCCGTCCAGTTGCTGATCGGGAACGCGCGCACGTGCTGGCCGACCGTGTGACGGCCGTTGTAGAGGTTCCAGAGTTCGGGGCGCTGGTTGCGGGGATCCCACTGGCCGAATTCGTCGCGGAGCGAGAGGATGCGCTCCTTCGCGCGGGCCTTGTCCTCGTCGCGGCGGGCGCCGCCGAAGACCGCGTCGTGGCGGCCTGCGGCGATCCCGTCGAGGAGCGGGAGCGTCTGAAGCGGGTTGCGGGTGCCGTCGGCGCGCTCCTGCAGGCGGCCGTCGTCGATGTAGTCCTGGACCTTCGCGACGGTGAGGCGGAGGCCGAGGCGCGCGACCGTCGCGTCCCGGAACGCGAGGACCTCTGGGAAGTTGTGGCCGGTGTCCACGTGCAACAGCCCGAACGGCACCTTGCCGGGCCAGAAGGCCTTCGCGGCGAGGTGCAGCACGACGACGGAGTCCTTGCCGCCGGAGAACAGCAGGACGGGACGTTCGAATTCTGCGACGACCTCACGGATGATGTGGATCGCCTCGCTCTCGAGCACGTCGAGCTGGGAAAGCCGGTGGCTCCCGGCCGCCTGCACGGGCGGCGCGGATGTCATGGCGGTCGTGGTGGTCGTGGCTGTCGTGACGGCGTTCACTCGTGGAGCCCGCATTCTGTCTTGGCCAGGTTCGCCCAGCGTCCGGATCGGGGATCGTCGCCAGCGGCGACGGGCTTCGTGCACGGCGCGCAGCCGATGGAGGGGTACCCCTGCTCGAGCAGCGGGTTCACCGGAACCTGGTGGTAGCCGGCGTAGTCGAGGATGTCGTCGAAGCTCCACGCCGCGAGCGGGTTGACCTTGACGAGGCCGTTGCGCTCGTCCCAGGTCACGAGCGGGGTGTTCGCCCGGGTCGGTGCCTCGTCGCGTCGCACGCCGGTGAACCAGAGTTCGTAGCCCGTGAGCGAGCGCTGCAGGGGTTCGACCTTGCGCATCGCGCAGCAGAGGTTCGGGTCGCGGCTGAAGAGTTCCGCGCCGTGCTCGGCGTCCTGTTCCGGGACGGTCTTCGCGGGGAGCACGTCGACGATCCGCACCGGGAGAAGCCGGGCGACGGTGTCGCGGGTCTCGTAGGTCTCGGCGAAGTGGTACCCGGTGTCGAGGAAGAGCACGTCCACGCCGGGCAGCTGCGCGGCGACGACGTGCGGGAGGACGGCGTCGGCCATCGAGCACGCGACGGCGACGTGGGCGACGGGGAAGTTCGCCGCGACCCAGGCGACGACCTCGGCGTAGCCGGCCTCGCCGAGCTCAGCGGCTCCGCGGGCGGCGAGCGCCTTGAGTTCCTCGGCGCTCCGCCGGGGAGCGACGGCCGTCGTGGTGACGGTCGTGGGTCCGGTTCCGGTTGTGGTGTCGCTCATTGCAGGGCCTCCTCGTCGGCTCGGTGCGCCCAGACGGCAAAGGTCTCTGTCTCGCCGCGGTCGGCGAGGAAGCGGAGCACAATGCGTTCGACGTAGTCGGCGATGTCGTCAGCGGTCACCTTGAGGCCGCGGACGGTTCGGCCGAGACCGGCCTCTTCGCGGTCCTGCGAGGCGAGGCCGCCGCCGAGGTGCACCTGGAAGCCGGGGACCTGACCGCCGTTCCCGTCGGGGAGGAGCTGGCCCTTGAGCCCGATGTCCGCCGTCTGGATACGGGCGCAGGAGTTCGGGCAGCCGTTGACGTGCAGGCTGATCGGCTGGGGGACGTCGATGGACGCGAGCCGCTTCTCGAGCTCGAGCACGGCATCCGTCGCAGACTTCTTGGTCTCGACGATCGCGAGCTTGCAATACTCGATGCCCGTGCAGGCGATCGTCGACCGGCGGAACAGGCTCGGGCGCGCGGCGAGGCCGATCTCGTCGAGGGCCACGATCAGGGATTCGACGTTCTCCTCCGGGATGTCGAGGAGCACGAGCTTCTGGTGCGGGGTCGTGCGCAACCGGGTCGAGCCGTTCGCCTCGAGCAGGTCGGCGAGGCTGAGCAGGGTCGGGCCGGAGACGCGGCCGACGAACGGGGTGACACCGATGTAGTAGCGGCCGTCGGTCTGCTTGTGCACGCCGACGTGGTCGCCTGCGCGGGTGGGCGGCGGGGCGGCCGGGCCGTCGGGCAGCGATGAATCGAGGAACTCGTCTTCGAGGATCTGCCGGAACTTCTCGGGTCCCCAGTCGGCGAGCAGGAACTTGAGGCGGGCTTTGTTGCGCAGGCGCCGGTAGCCGTAATCGCGGAACAGGCTCGCGACGCCGTGCCAGACCTCGGCGACCCGGTCGGGAGTGATGAAGACGCCGAGCCGTTCGGCGAGGCGTGGGGCGGTGGAAAGGCCGCCGCCGACCCAGAGATCGAAGCCGACGCCGAGTTCGGGGTGCTCGACCGCGACGTAGGAGATGTCGTTGATCTCGTGCACGACGTCCTGGCTGGGACTTCCGGTGATGGCCGTCTTGAACTTCCGCGGCAGGTTCGCGAGGCTCTCGTCGCCGATGTAGCGTGCGGTGATGTCGGTGATCAGCCCGCTCGGGTCGATCAGTTCGTCCGCGGCGATGCCGGCGACGGGGGAGCCGAGGATGACGCGGGGTACGTCGCCGCAGGCCTCCGTGGTCTGCAGCCCGACCGCTTCGAGGCGGGTCCAGATCTCGGGGACGTCCTCGATCCGGATCCAGTGCAGCTGGATGTTCTGCCGGTCGGTGAGGTCGGCGGAGTCGCGGCCGAATTCATGGGAGATCTCGCCGATGACCCGGAGCTGGGTGGTCGTGAGCTGGCCGCCGTCGATGCGCACCCGCAACATGAAGTACTTGTCTTCGAGCTCGTGCGGCTCGAGGGTCGCGGTCTTGCCGCCGTCGATACCGGGCTTCCGCTGCGTGTAGAGGCCCCACCAGCGCATCCGGCCGTGCAGGTCGGTCCCCTCGATCGAATCGAAACCCTGCTTCGAGTAGATGTTCTCGACCCGCTCGCGGACGCTCAGGCCGCCGTCCTCCTGCTTCCAGGCTTCGTTGCCGTTGAGGGGGGCGGTTCCGTCCACCTTCCACTGGCCGTTGGGACGGCCGGCCTGGCGGTGGGGCCTGGCCGGCGTGGCCGCTTCGGTCTGGTTCGGTGACACGGGATCCTCCTTCGGCGCCGGCACAGCGCGAGCCATAGAGCAGCGTGAGCCGGGGTGCGTTGAAAGAATCTATCGAGAATGAAGTGGAATCACTCGTGTGCGTCGTAACGACCAGTCACGCACCGTAGCAGAGCGTCACACGGATGCGTCTGGCGGCATCCGCTCCTATAGTGTCGGTCGTTGCCGTAACGGCCCCTGTCCTGTTCTGGTCCCTGTCCGCTGTCGGAGGGTGGGCATAGTCTCGCCCCATGACCCAGGTGATCTACAACACGGCGACCTCGTTCACCGGCTTCATCGCGGACGAGTCGAATTCGCTGAGCTGGCTCTTCGCCGTCGACACGGCGGGACTCGAAGACCAGGACCTCTTTCTCGCCGGCATCGGCGTTGTCGTGGAGGGCTCCACGACATACGAGTGGGTGCTGCGTGAGGAGGAGCTGCTCGCCAATCCGCACAAGTGGCGGGAGTTCTACGGCGACCGGCCCACGTTCGTCTTCACCTCGCGCGACCTGCCAACGCCGGACGGGGCAGACGTGCGTTTTGTGCGCGGGAACGTCGCTGCGGCACTGCCGGCGATTCTCGCCGCTGCGGGGGAGAAAGACGTGTGGGTGGTCGGTGGGGGCGACCTCGCCGGCCAGTTCCTCGATGCCGACGCCCTCGACACGATCATGCTCTCGGTGGCGCCGGTCGCCCTGCCCGGTGCGGCACCGCTGCTGCCCAGGAGGGTGGAGTCCGACCGCCTCGAGCTCGTGAGTGCGACGGCCCAGGGCCAGTTCGCGATCCTCACCTATCGCGTGCGCCGTTAGCCGCGTCTCGCCGGCGCCGCCACTGTTCCGTGCCGCCGACCGCCGCGTCTGTTTCCGCAGGCCGCACCCTAAGCGGCGGGCGCGGGCTGCGAAAACGGGCGCGGTTCCATCTCCCGGAAGACCGGGATGCCGAGCGGCAGGAGGGTGACGACCACATAGAGCACGCCGATGATGAAGAAGGAGGCCTGCAGACCGACGGTGTCGGCGCCGATTCCGCCGAGCAGGGCCCCTGCAGGTACGCCGGCCCAGGCCCCGGCGTTGATCAGCCCGAACACCCGTGCGCGCATGCCCTCTGGTACTCGTTCCAACTCGACCGTGCCGAGAATCGGGTTGACGGCACCCGCGGCGACGCCGGAGAGGGCTGTCGCCGCGATCAGCCACGGGAAGGGGAGTCCGGCCGCGAACGCGATGAGAGACGGACCTCCGGCGAGGGCGAAGCAAACCGAGAACGTGACCCGTCGCGGCAGCCGGTGCGCGAAGAACCCGAAGACGACGGTACCGAGCAGCGCGCCTCCGCCCATCACGGCCACGAGTACCCCGAATGCCGCGGCGCCGCCCAGCGAATCGTGGGCGTAGAGCGGAAGCAGGGAGGAGCCGCGGGCGGCGTCGAACACGTTGGTGACGAGAACCAGGAGCACGACCGCACGCAGGAGCGGATCGCGCGTGACGAACCGGAAACCCCCAGCGAGTGCCGACCAGTAGCCATCGTTTGCCGGGAGCTCGGCCGCGGCGGGCATCCGCTCGCCGGTGAGGGGACGCGCGACGAACAGCCAGGTGATGATCGCCGAGAGCGCGAAGGTGCCCGCGTTGACGAAGAGGGCGTTCAGGGGGCCGATGCCGGCGATCAGGATGCCGCCGAGCGGGGCGCCGAGGAGGCGGGCGAGGCGTTCGGCTCCGTCGAGGAACCCGACGGAGCGTTCGAGACGGACGTGCGCCTCGGCAGAGAACGCGGGCAGCATGACCCGCCGCGCGGTCTGGCCGGGGGTGTCGAGGAGGCCGCTCAGGAAGACCAGGGCGAGCAGGCCCCAGAACGGGAGTCCGATCGTGAGCGCGAGGACGGGGATGGCGAGAACGGTCACCCCGCTGATCAGGTCGGCGAGGATGCTGGCGCGCCGGTAGCCGATCCGGTCGACGACGACCCCGCCGAGGGGGCCGCCGATGATGACCGGCGCCGTCGCGAAGAATGCCGCGGTGCCGACCTCGATCCCCGTTCCGCCCGTCGCGAGCACATAGAACGGAACCGCAAAGAGAGTGACGACGTTCCCGGTCTGAGACACGACGTGCGCCGCGAGCAGTGCGGTGAGAGACCGCAGCGCGCGGGTGGTCGCGACGGTCTTCGTCACGGGGTTCGGTAGGCCTGGTACACCAGGCTGACCCGCTCGGAGCCGTCCGCTTCGGTGTGGGCGGCGCTGAGTGCCAGGAACTTCTCGGTGATGACCTCGAGATCCTTCCGCAGCTCCGCGAGCTCGGCGACCGTGAGGCGCAGCCCTCGGTCGGAACTGGGGGCTGCACGCACCCAGTCCACGGGAAGAGCGGGCACGTTGTCGAGGTAGTGCGTGAAGTTGGCGGCGTAGATCTGCACGATCGCGCGCTGGAGAGCGGTCGATGCTGCCAGTGCCGCGGGGTCGCCGAGCAGGTCCGCCGGCTCCCAGGATGTGAGCGCGTGGCTCGACCGCCACCAGCGTTCGCGGCGATCGGTGCCAACGTCCGCGGCCTCCTGGATCAAACCGATGGACGCGAGTTTGGCCAGGTGGTAGCTCACAGTGCCCGGGGCCTCGTCGACGATGTCGCCGAGCAGGGCGGCGGTCTGGGGGCCGAGCTCGCGCAGGAGGCCGAGCAGACGCAGCCGGGTCGGGTGAGCCAGGACGCGCATGGATGCTGCGCTCGTGAGGTGTGCGGTACCACCGGTTTCAGGAGACATGCCGCCACGCTATCTCCACAACAACTATTGCGCAATAACTGTTGTGTTATTTGTTGGGGACGGGGAGTCGTGCCCTGAGGTGCAGACGGTCAGTCGGCGGAGGCGGAGGCGGAGGCGGCGGTGAGTGCGGTGCGATAGCGGTCGGTGACGACGGCGACGAGAAGCGGGCTCGCCGGCTCGGTGGGGAGGAGCAGGGGCGCCGTGACGGCATCCGCTCCTGCCTTCTCGACCAGCCGTTGGAAGAAGCCAGGGGCCAGCAGATAACTGCTCACCACGACCCGACGGCCGGGCCGCAGGATCCGCTCGATCGTGATGGCGCACGCGAGGCGTGGGCGCGCGGCGGACAGGAAACCGAGGGCGACATGGCGTCCGGCGGCGAGGGACAGCCGCTCGGCGACGACGCGGCACGCGGCGACTGCGCGGGCGTCGCTCGAGCCCGCGACCGCGAGCACGAGCGAGTCGTCGGCGTGGAGTGCGACCTCGTCGAGTCGTTCGCGGAGGAGCTTGATGAGGCGGTCGTCGGGTCCGAGCGCCTCGGTCAGGATGACCGAACGCGCGGAGGCCTCGGTTTCGCCGGTCACGGCATCGGTGAGATCGACGTAGACGTGGTATCCGGCGGACAGGAGTAACGGGACCACGACGGCCGGCACGCCGGCCGGGAGCGTCGCCAGCGTCGAGGGTGCGTCAGGCTGCTGGACGTCGACATAGCCGAGGGCGGTGAGGAGCTCGGGTTCCGCCAGGGTCACGGCAGCCATGAGCCCGGCGACGGCCGCCTGCCCGGCCGCGGACGAGGTGCCATGGGCGATGCCGACGAGGGCGGGAGTGGTTGAGGCCGTCACCCCTCTATTCTGCACGCGCAGGCCGTTCGCGTGGCGACCGGTTGCCCGGTTCGGTTCGCTGCTTCCCTGTCCCGCCCGGTCGTGCTCGTCAGTCCGTGTCCGTGGTCGCGGCGGCCCCGGGCCCGAGGGGCCGGTTGCCGACGAAGATCCCGCCGGGATCGAGCCTGCGCTTGACGTTCGCGAGGCGCTCGAGCGATTCAGGAGGGAAACTGAAGGTCAGATCCTGGCCGGCGGTGAGGAAGGTCGGGAGGGTCAGGCCGAGGGTGCTCCCCTCGAGCGCCCGGCGGAGCGGACCGAACACGGCCTCCGGGTCGGCGGGCCGCTGTTCCGTGAGGAACGAACCGGCGAAGGCCAGGAAACGTGCGTCGAGACGGCCGGCGACCGCCGCCGCATCCGCCCCCTGCTCGGCGATGGCACCGCCGAGGGCACGCAGGCCGAGAACGGTCAGGCCCGCAGGAGTGGCCTCCTGGAAGGCCCGCGCGAGGGCGCCGAGGCCCGCTTCGTCTCCACCGGCGAAGGACGTGATCGCGGCCGTCCACTCGATTGTGGCGGCCGGTTCGGTCGGTTCGGCCGCGACCTCGGCGAGGTGCCCGATCGTGAACGGCCGGGTCTCGTCGGCGAGCACCGGTGCGCTTGCGAGCAGCGGTGCGAGGAGGGGCGCGGCGTCCTCAGCGGTTCCGACGAAGACCACCTCGGCGCTCGCGATCGTCTGGCCGCGGAGCGGCGCGGGCACCTGTTCGATGTCGGGCAGATTGGTCAGGCCGAAGAAGATACTCAACTCGGGCGGGGCATCCGCCATGATCGCCGCAACGCTACCGAAGACGGTCCCTGCGGCGGATGCGGGGAAGACGATCGTTCCGCCGAAGAGGTCGGGAGCCGAATACAGGTCGATCTCGAGCGTGGTGACGATGCCGAACAGCCCGCCGCCGCCGCGCAGCGCCCACAGCAGTTCCGGATCGCTGTCCGCGGTGACCCGGCGCGGCTCACCGCCTGCATCGACGAGTTCGACCGCACGGATGCTGCGGGCCGCGATCCCGCGCCAGCGGCTGAACCAGGAGTGACCGCCCCCGAGGACGTGACCTGCGACGCTCACATCGGGATTGGACCCGGCGAGCGCCACGAGCCCGGAACCATCGAGGCGGCTCAGCAGGGCACCCCAGGACACGCCGGAGCCGACCCTGGCCACGCGTCGTTTCTGATCGATCACGATCTCGTCGAACGCGCTCGTGCGGACGAGGATGCATCCGGCGAGGTCGCCGCTCGGGCCGTGTCCGCGCGGCTGCACCACCACCCGGTGCCCGTCGGCGCGGGCGGCGGCGAGGATCCGCCGCAGGTCCTCCGGCCCGGCCGGGTACGCGACGGCGACCGGCCGTTGGTCGATCGCGAGGTTCCAGGGGGCGCGGGCACTGTCCCAGTCATCGTCGTATGCGCGGACGAGCCTGCCGTCCATGGCCTCCGCGAGGTCGGTGAGCGCGCGGTCGGACGGAGATTCAGGTGTCATCATTCCTCCACAACGAGTCGGAAACGCGTACACGGCCGAGTCTCGGCCTATCCCGCCTCGCAGCCAACCCCGCGACTGAAACCGCGGCCGACCCGGTGTCGATGGCACGCTCGCGCCCGGAGGCAGGGTCCCGCGCTTAGGGTAGAGACATGGCAGAACGCACCCCGTGGTCACTCTCCGGCGCATTGCGCGGCATGTTCGCGAAGAAGACGATCGACGCCGACACCTGGGACGACCTCGAGGACGCACTCATCCAGGCCGACTTCGGCCCCCAGATCACCGAGGACATCGTCGCTGACCTGCGCGCCAAGGTCGCCAGGTACCACACGACAGACCCGGCCGACCTGCAGCGGATGCTGCGCGAAGGCCTCGAGGAACGCCTCTCCCGGCTCGACTCGACCCTCAACCTCAGCGCGCGCCCCGCCGTCGTGCTCGTCGTCGGCGTGAACGGCGTCGGGAAGACCACCACGATCGGCAAGTTCGCCAAGTTCCTGCGCGTCTATGACCGCAGCGTGCTGATCGGGGCTGCGGACACGTTCCGGGCCGCCGCTGTCGAGCAGCTCGCCACCTGGGCCGAACGCGCGGGCGCCGAGATCGTGAAGCCGCAGGCCCAGGGCCAGGACCCGGCATCCGTCGCCTTTCAGACCGTGGAGCGCGCGATCGCGACCGGCACCGAGATCGTGATCATCGACACAGCCGGCCGCCTGCAGACCAAGGGCGGCCTGATGGACGAGCTGACCAAGATCCGTCGCGTCATCGAGAAGCAGACGCCGATCGCCGAGGTGCTGCTCGTGCTCGATGCGACCACCGGCCAGAACGGGCTGGCCCAGGCCGAGGCGTTCATCGAGCACGCCGGGGTCACCGGGCTTGTGCTCACGAAGCTCGACGGGTCCGCCAAGGGCGGATTCGTGCTCGCGGTGCAGGAGAAGACCGGTATTCCGATCAAGCTCGTCGGCCAGGGCGAGGGCATCAACGACCTCACCGGATTCACCCCGCACGTCTTCGCGCAAAAACTCGTCGGATAGGACGACCATGACCATCGAACACGATTTCTTCGGAATCCTCGGCAGCGACGACGAAGGCGAGATCTACTGGTCGGATTCGGCGGAATTGGGCGACCAGGACATCGAGATCGACCTCAGCTCGCCCGATGAGTCCTCGGTTTCCGTCGAGGCGCTCGACATCGCGGCGTTCATGATCAATTCCCTCGAAGACCTCGACTCGCAGGCCCGCGAATCGCTCGTCGCCGAACTCAGCGCCGAGGGGTCCGTCACCGCGCTCTACATCAACCAGTGCCTCGAGGAACTCGATGAGGAGGTCATCGACGACGCCCTCATCTGGGACTCCGGCGACAAGCAGATCGACTTCCTCCGCTCCATCCAGCTGCAGCGGATCGGCTTCCACCCGCATCACATCAAGAACGACGAGCACTTCGCGGTGCTCGACTATTCGATCAGCCCTACCGAGACCGACGCCCTGATCGTCGTGACGCTCGACGTGCACGGCGACACGATCGTGATCTCGCTGGACAGCTGAGGATTCGAGACCGGGCAACACCGGTTAAAGTAGAACCACAATGGCTACTTTTGGAAACCTCTCAGATCGCCTGGCCGAGACGTTCAAGAATCTCCGCACCAAGGGCAAGCTCAGTGCGGCGGATGTCGACGGCACCGTGCGCGAGATCCGTCGCGCCCTCCTCGACGCCGACGTCGCCCTCGACGTCGTCAAGGACTTCACCGCGCAGGTGCGCGAGCGCGCCCTGGGCGACGAGGTCAGCAAGGCGCTCAACCCGGCCCAGCAGGTCGTGCAGATCGTCAACGAGGAACTCATCCGCATCCTCGGCGGCCAGCAGCGCCGCCTCGAGTTCGCGAAGAAGCCGCCGACCATCATCATGCTCGCCGGCCTTCAGGGCGCGGGCAAGACGACCCTCGCCGGCAAGCTGGCGAAGTGGCTCGCCAAGGACGGGCACACCCCGATCCTCGTCGCCGCCGACCTCCAGCGTCCGAATGCCGTCACCCAGCTCCAGGTCGTGGGGCAGCAGGCCGGCGTGCCCGTGTACGCACCAGAACCGGGCAATGGCGTCGGCAATCCCGTCACGGTCGCCCGCGACGGCGTGAAGTTCGCCCAGCAGAAGCTCCACGACGTGGTCATCGTCGACACGGCCGGCCGCCTCGGCGTCGACGCCGAGATGATGAAGCAGGCCGCAGACATCCGCCGGGCCATCGACCCCGACGAGGTCCTCTTCGTGATCGACGCGATGATCGGCCAGGACGCCGTCGCGACCGCGAAGGCGTTCCAGGACGGCGTCGACTTCACCGGCGTCGTGCTGACCAAGCTCGATGGTGACGCCCGCGGTGGAGCAGCCCTCTCGGTCGCCTCGATGACGGGACGCCCGATCATGTTCGCGTCGACGGGTGAGAGCCTCGACGACTTCGAGCCCTTCCACCCCGACCGGATGGCGAGCCGGATCCTCGACCTCGGTGACATCCTCACCCTGATCGAACAGGCCCAGGGCGCCTTCGACGAGGACGAGGCGCGCAAGCTCGCCGAGAAGTTCCAGACCGACACCTTCACCCTCGACGACTTCCTCGGCCAGATGCAGCAGCTGCGCAACATGGGCTCGATCAAGAAGATGATGAGCATGCTCCCGGGCGCCGGGGCCATGAAGCAGCAGCTCGAGAATTTCGACGAGCGCGAGATCGTGCGCACAGAGGCCATCATCCAGTCGATGACCAAGGCCGAGCGCACCACCCCGAAACTCCTGAACGGATCACGCAGGCTGCGCATCGCGCGGGGCTCCGGCTCGAGCGTGACCGAGGTGAACCAGCTCGTGCAGCGCTTCGAGCAGGCCGCGAAGATGATGAAGACCGTCGCCCGAGGTGGAATGCCGAACATCCCCGGCATGGGGCCGATGCCCGGCCTCGGCGGTGGGCGCGGCAAGCCCCAGCAGGCGAAGAAGAAGGGCTCGAAGTCGGGCAACCCGGCCAAGCGTGCCGCGGAGAACCTCGCGATCGCGTCCGGTGAGAAGCCGGCGGGCGCCGGCGCTGAGGCACCGACCGGCGGCGGCACCGGTTTCGGCCTCGGCGGCCGCAAGCCGGCAGTCGCCGGCAAGCCCGGCGGTCCCACCGACGAGGAGATGGCCGCCCTGCAGAAGATGCTCGGCCGCTAACCGTACCGCTCCCTGTACCTTTCCGGTCGAGAGTGACCGCTCAGCGGGTAACTCTCGACCGGACAGGTATGCCTCGGGCGTTTAGGCTGGGCGCATGACACTCACGAAGCCCGGTCCCGTCCGCATCGGCGCGCAGGTGGCGCCCCAGCATGCCGAGTACACGAAGATCCGCGACACCGTCGCAGAGGTCGAAGCACTCGGCACCGACGTCGCCTTCAACTGGGACCACTTCTTCCCGCTTTCCGGTGACCCGGACGGGCTTCACTTCGAATCCTGGACGATCCTCGCCGCGTGGGCTGAGCAGACCTCCCGGATCGAGATCGGCGCCCTCGTCAACTGCAACGGCTACCGCAACCCCGACCTGCAGGCCGACATGGCCCGCACGATCGACCACATCAGCGGCGGCCGCTTCATCTTCGGCACCGGCTCCGGCTGGTTCGAGCGCGACTACGACGAGTACGGCTACGAGTTCGGCACCGTCGGCACCCGGCTCGACGCCCTCGCGGAGAACCTCCCACGCATCGAGGCGCGCTGGGACAAGCTCAACCCGCCGCCCACCCGGAAGATCCCGGTGCTGATCGGCGGAGGTGGGGAGAAGAAGACGCTGCGCATCGTCGCCAAGCACGCCGACATCTGGCACTCCTTCTCGAGCCCCGAGGTACTCGAGCACAAGCTCGGCGTCCTCGCAGACTGGTGCGCGACGGTCGGGCGCGATCCGGCCGAGATCGAGGTGTCCACGGAACTGCGCGGCCGCACGGTCGACGAGGCAGACGAGCTCTATGCGCTCGGGGCCCGCCTGTTCACGATCGGGCTCTCCGGCCCGGCGTATGACCTCGCCCCACTGACCGACTGGCTGGCCTGGCGCGACGCCAAGAACGCCGCCTAAACGGGCAAGGTGCCGCCGCGGAGTTCCGCGCTGAGCGCGGCCACGACGGCGGGCAGGCTGCCGCCGTTCGCCGCGGCGACGCGCAGCTGGCGCTGGTAGCTCGCGCCGGCATCCAGGATGCCGTTCAGCTGCAGCAGTTCGGTGAGGCAACCGAGGCGTTCCGCGGTGGGGGAGAGCACGCCGATCAGCCGGCGCACGTCGTCGGTCACGAGTCGTTCGGCGCCGCTCGAGTCGAGGATGATCTCCGCATCGAGCCCATATCGCGACGCACGCCACTTGTTCTCGCGCACGAACCACGGCTGCATGCTCGGGACCGGGCGTCCTGCGTCGAGCTCGGTGGACATCCACTCGACGAGGCACTGGATGAGCGCGGCGATCGCCCCGAGTTCGGTGGCCGTCGACACGCCGTCGCAGGCGCGAATCTCGATGGTGCCCCAGCGGGCAGAGGGGCGGATGTCCCAGCGCACCTCGGTCATGTCGTCGATGATCCCGGTTCGGGTCATGTCCTCGACATACCGTTCCCAGCTCGCCCAGTCCTCGAGGATCCAGGGCAGCCCCGCCGTCGGCAGCTGCTGGAACATCTGCGCGCGATTCGACGCATAACCGGTCTCGACGCCCGCCCAGAACGGACTGGACGCCGAGAGCGCCTGCAGGTGCGGGAGATAGCCGAGCAGGCCGTTCAGGATCGGGATGACCTTGTCGCGGTCCTCGATGCCGACGTGCACGTGGATGCCCCAGATCATCATGTTCCGGCCCCACCACTGGGTGCGGTCGATGAGCTTGTGGTACCGCTCCTTGTCCGTGACCTCCTGGTCGAACCACTGGCCGAACGGATGCGAGCCGCTGCAGATGAGGTCGACGCCCCGTGGGTCCGTGATCGCCCTGACCTCGTCGACCTGGCCGTAGACATCCGCAACGGCGCCCGCCACGGTCGTGTGAACACCGGAGACGAGCTCGACGGTGTTGAGCAGCAGCTCTCCGGTGATGTGCGGGTGCGGCGACCCGTCGGGGCCGCGCAGGGCATCGAGCACCTCGTCGGCGATGCAGACGAGGTCACCGGTCGACCGGTCGACGAGCGCGATCTCCCATTCGATGCCGATCGTCGATCGCGCTGATCGGGCGAATTCGATTCCCACGTGCGGTCCTTTGGTCGCGTGGCACCCGGCTGGGTGCTGGTCACAATCCTGACACCGATTGCAGGCGGCCTCCCGCACGAACGCGGAATCCGCTTTCGGCGGACACCCGGTGCCCGGTCGATTATCACATTGGGGCCGACATCTGACAGAATGATTAGTCGAGTTCTCCTGCGCCCGACCCTCTACTCTGACGCAGGAAAAAACCATCTTGAGCTTGTGCCGAGTGTGCCCCCACGCTCACGGCCCTCAGTTCGCCAAAAATCAAATACACAGGAGAATTGTGGCTGTCAAAATCCGTCTGAAGCGCATGGGCAAGATTCGTGCGCCGTACTACCGCATCGTTGTGGCCGACTCGCGCACCAAGCGCGACGGTCGCGTCATTGAAGAAATCGGCATCTACCACCCCACGCAGGAGCCCTCGGTCATCGAGATCAAGTCCGAGCGTGCACTGTACTGGCTCGGCGTTGGCGCCCTGCCCACCGAGCAGGTTGAGGCTCTCCTCAAGCTGACCGGCGACTGGGGCAAGTTCAAGGGTGACAAGAACGCCGTCAGCACCGTCAAGATCAAAGAGGCCAAGGTCGCTTTCGTCGCCGACGAGAAGAAGAAGCCGGTTCTCAAGCCCAAGGCTGAGAAGCCCGTTGTCAAGGAAGAGGCGCCCGTCGCCGAAGCCGCTGACGCAACAGAAGAGGACAAGGCGTAATTTTGCTCGCACCCGCGCTTGAGCACCTCGTCAAGGGAATCGTTGACCACCCGGACGATGTGCACGTTGCTGCCCAGAACTCACCGCGTGGCGAGGTGCTCGAGGTTCGCGTGAACCCCGAGGACCTCGGCCGCGTCATCGGTCGTTCCGGACGGACCGCAAAGGCCCTGCGCACCCTTGTGGCTGCCCTGGCCGATGGCAAGCGCGTGCGGGTCGACGTCGTCGACACCGATTTCTGAGCCGGCGGTGAGCCTCGTGAACGACACTCTGGTACCCAGAGCCCAGTCGCCCCGAGCCCAGCTGCGGGTTGGTCGCCTGACCAAGGCCCATGGCCTCAAGGGCGCCATCAAGCTCGAACTGTTCACGGATGACCCGGGGCGACGTTTCGTCCCGGGCGCCGTGTTCACGCTTCAGGTTCCAACCGGGTCCCCGTGGCACGGTAAGAAGATCGAGCTCGTCGAGCTCCGCTGGTACAACCAGCACGCCGTCGGCTTCTTCAAGGATGTCCCCGACCGGGAAGCGGCTGAGGCACTCGCCAAGGCCATCCTGTGGATCGACCAGGACGACGACGAAGAATCCGACGAAGAAGACGCCTGGTACGACCACCAGCTCGTCGGCCTCAAGGTCGTGCGTGACGGGGTGCAGATCGGTACCATCGGCCGTCTCGAACACCTTCCGGCCCAGGATCTCCTGATCGTCAAGACCGCGACCGGTGACGTCATGGTGCCCTTCGTGAAGGCAATCGTTCCCTCCGTCGACATCGCGACGGGTATCGTCACGATCACCCCTCCGCCCGGACTGCTCGAAGAGCTCCCCGAGGAGCCGGACGACGAGCCCGAAGCCCCGCTCGAAGCGGATGGCGCACCGCACGAACCCGACGCCGGTGCCGAGCCGGACGCCGAGCACACACCAGACCAGAACGGCGCATAGGCGCGACCGGGATCAACCCGGGGGAAGGCGCGCCGCGCCCGCTGGCTCCTCCACTCCCCACGACGCGGCAGCCCTTGCAAGGAGAACCGCCTGTGTCGTACGTCCAGCCCGACAAACTCATCGATGACATCATTCATTCGGGTGTCGTTAAATCGAACCTGACCATTAAGCAGATGATCATCCGCGGAACCCTGTCCGGGGCGATCCTGGGCGCGGCAACGGCGGTGTCCCTGACCGCGGCCGCCCAGACCGGGCTTCCCATCGTGGGCGCCGTGCTGTTCCCGGTCGGATTCGCCATTATCCTGCTGCTCGGACTCGAGCTCGTCACGGGAAGCTTCGCGCTGATCCCGCTCGCGATCCTCGAGGGACGAACGACCATTAAAAAGGGCCTCACCAATTTCGGTGTCGTCATCGCCGCCCACCTGTTCGGCGCCGTGCTCTTCGGCTTCCTCTACGTCGTCTCGATCACCTACATGGGCACCGTGACCACAGACCCGATGGTCCAGGCCATCGTGCATCTAGCCGAGCACAAGGTTCTGCCGTATGAAGCGGTCGGCCCTGGCGGAATCGTCGTCGCGATCATCAAGGCGATGCTCTGTAACTGGATGGTCGCGATCGGCACGATCATGTTCTACACGTCGAAGTCCACCGCAGGAAAGATCCTCGCGATGTGGCTTCCGGTCACGATCTTCTTCAGCCTCGGACTCGAGCACGCGATCGTGAACATGTTCGTCATCCCCGCCGGCATGATGCTCGGCGCCCCGATCAGCATCGGCCAGTGGCTGCTCTGGAACCAGATCCCCGTTCTCGTCGGCAACCTGCTCGGTGCGATCCTTTTCACCGCCCTGCCGGTGTACTTCTCGCACCGCACCCGGGTCAACCGTGCCGCCCACCTGGAAGCGAGCGCTACGACCGCGACCGACGCCGAAACCGCGGACGAGTCCGTTCCCGTCCACGCCTAGGCTTTCTTCGTGCGCATCGATATCCTCACCATCTTCCCGGAGTTCTTCTCTGTCCTCGACGTCTCCCTGCTCGGCAAGGCCAGGCAGTCCGGACTCATCGAGGTGCTCGTGCACAACCTGCGCGACCACACCCACGACCGGCACAACACCGTCGACGACACCCCGTACGGCGGCGGCGCCGGCATGGTGATGAAGCCGGAACCCTGGGGCGAGGCTCTCGACGCGATCCTCGACGAGACCACCGGCGCGCCCACTGAAGCTGGCGGCGACGCGGCAGCGGATGCCACGGCGAACGACGCAGGGCCGCTCCTGATCTTCCCGTCCCCGGCCGGCGACCTCTTCACCCAGAAGATGGCCCGCGAACTGGCCGCGGAACCGCACCTCGTCTTCGGCTGCGGGCGATACGAAGGCATCGACCAACGCGTCTTCGACCACTTCGCCTCCCGCGGGCGCGTCAGGCTGGTCAGCCTCGGCGACTATGTGCTCAACGGGGGAGAGGTCGCGGTGATGGCCATGATCGAGGCCGTCGGCCGGCTCATCCCCGGCATGGTCGGCAACCCGGAGAGCCTCGTCGAGGAGTCCCACGAGGACGGACTCCTCGAATACCCGAGCTACACCAAGCCGTCCAGCTGGCGCGGTCTCGACGTGCCCCCGGTGCTCCTGAGCGGCAACCACGGTGCCATCGCGACGTGGCGCCACGACCAGCAGCTCGAGCGCACCATGCGGGTCCGGCCCGACCTTCTGCCTCCAGCGAACGCAGAGCCAGCCGAAGGCGTCCGCGAGTAGTCTGGCTTCGTGTTCCTACGCAGGGTCTTCTATCGCTGGCAATTCCTTGCCGTGCTCGTGCTTCCGGCGTGGCTCCTGATCGGCGCGTCCCTCTTCAAGTCGAGCGGATGGGCCGTGCTCGGCAGCTTCTTCGGCGGCATCGTGCTCGGCCTCGGCCTGCTGGCCGTCGCCCTGCTCTTCTTCGCCCGCACCGAGGTGCGACTGGAGCGGGCGGTGTCCTGGCGTGACGTCGGCGTGCTCACCCTGTGGCACGCCCTGATCGTGGCCTCCGGCTTCACGGCGGGTGCGAGCTGGCTGCCGTTCCTGGTCGTGCTCGTCGGGCTCGCAGCCTTCTGGTTCGCCATCTGGGAGCTCTTCGCGAGTGCCAGGAGCCGGATGCAGGCGATGATCGTGCTGATCGACGAGACCGCCAGAGGTGGCGCCCCGACCGAACCGGCCGCGGGAGAGCATTCGTCGCCCATCGGCTTCGAACCCACCCCGGACCCGTCGGTCATCGTCGTGCGGGAGAAGCCGAAAGACACCTAGCCGGCCCGGTTTTGCCGGAGGCGCGGATCGTGACATAATCAGCGATTGTGCCGTAGCATGCCTCTGCCACAGGGGAGCTGCACCGTTCGGCACGGTCTTAACCTCATCAGTCGTCGCCCAGCACGTGTGTGCGCGGGCGACCTCAGCCGTCTTCGTCCTGTGGCGGATACAGAGAGCGAACAAATATGCATATTCTCGACCAGGTGGATGCCCCATCACTCCGGAAGGACATCCCGGCGTTCCGTGCCGGCGATACCGTCAAGGTTCACGTCAACATCGTTGAAGGCGCACGCTCGCGCGTGCAGGTCTTCCAGGGTGTCGTCATCGGCCGTTCCGGCGAAGGCGTCCGCGAAACGTTCTGCGTTCGCAAGGTCAGCTTCCAGGTCGGCGTCGAGCGTACCTTCCCGGTGCACTCCCCGGTTATCGACCACATTGAGGTCGTCACCCGCGGAGACGTGCGTCGCGCGAAGCTGTACTACCTGCGCAACCTGCGTGGCAAGAAGGCCAAGATCAAGGAAAAGCGCGACTAAGACTCGTCACACCCGATTCCCAGCCCCGGCTGCGTTTCACCCTGAGCTCCTGACCCGTACACTGGGTCAGGAGCTCAGGCGGTTTAATGACAGACAATTCTCTGCCCACGCGATCGGATCGCCTGGCATCAGAAGCACCACAGCGCGGCAAGCGCGGCGTTGCGATCTTCTTTCGCGACCTCTTGATCATTTTTGTGGTGGCGCTGCTCATCTCGTTCCTGATCAAGACCTTCCTCGTCCGGTCGTTCTACATCCCCTCGGGGTCGATGGAGAACACCCTCCTGGTCAACGACCGCATCATCGTGAACGAGCTGGAACCGAAGCTCATGCCCATCCAGCGCGGTGACGTCGTCGTGTTCCGCGATCCCGGCGGGTGGCTCCTCCCGCAGGCTGCCGTGCAGCAGAACCCCGTCGCCGCCGGCCTTGACTGGCTCCTTTCCGTCGTCGGCCTCTCCGCGCCGGACAGCAACGACCACCTGATCAAGCGCGTCATCGGACTGCCCGGCGACCACGTCAGCTGCTGCAACGCCCTCGGCCAGCTGAGCGTCAACGACGTGCCCCTCTCCGAGCCGTATGTGAACCTCCCTGCCGGGGCGAGCGCCGTGTCCAAGGACAACTTCGACGTCGTCGTACCGGAGAACTCGCTCTGGGTGATGGGCGACAACCGGTACAACTCCAAGGACTCCCGGTACAACGGGGACACCCCTGGCAAGGGCTTCGTGCCGATCGACAACGTCGTCGGCCGCGCCCTCGTGATCAGCTGGCCGCTGTCCCGCTGGACCTGGCTCGACGACTACCCGGAAGTCTTCCGAGGGGTTTCCCCGGAGACGAAGTAGATGGCCGTCTGCGATCCGACCCTCGAGGTCGAGCTCGGCCTGCTCGCCGAAGGCGCGAGCTGCGTGATCGGCTGCGACGAGGTCGGACGTGGTGCCCTCGCCGGACCGGTCGGGGTCGGCGTCGCCGCGATCGACGGCACGCACGGCACGATGCCGGTCGGTCTCCGCGACTCGAAGATGCTCAGCGAGCGGCGCCGTGAGGCCCTCGCACCGCTCGCGGTCGCCTGGGTGCTGCACTCCGCGGTCGGACTCGCCTCCGCGAAGGAGGTGGACGAGATCGGCATCATCGCCGCACTCGGGCTCGCGGGCAAACGGGCCCTCGCCGAACTGTTCGCCGCCGGCGTGGACGTCCGGGGGAGCGTCGTGCTGCTCGACGGCAACGACGACTACCTCAACAAGGCCCTCGCGACGCCCCTCTCCGTGCTGACCCGGATCAAGGCCGACCAGGACTGTGCGTCCGTGTCCGCGGCATCCGTGATCGCGAAGGTGCACCGCGACCGGCTGATGATCGCAGCGGATGCGGTCACGCCCGGCTACGGGTGGGCGGGCAACAAGGGCTACGGCAGTGCGGAGCACATGGCTGCGATCGGGCGCCTCGGACCGACAGGGCTCCATCGCAAATCGTGGCTGACCATCTCAGCGTAGGATTGTCTCACCATGGAAGAAGAAGAGTTCGAAGACTACGACCGCGAGGTCGAGTTGGCCCTGTACCGCGAATATCGGGATGTCGTCGGGCAGTTCCAGTACGTCGTCGAGACGGAACGGCGCTTCTACCTGGCCAATGAGGTCGAACTCGTGCGCCGGGACACCGAGCACGACTTCTACTTCGAACTGAACATGAAGGACGTCTGGGTCTGGGACGTGTACCGGTCGGACCGTTTCGTGAAGTCCGTGCGCGTGCTGACGTTCAAGGACGTCAACGTCGAGGAACTCGCCTCGAAGGAATTCGAACTGCCCAAGGAACTCGCGCTCGACGAGTAGCCGGCTGGTCGTTCTAACGGGGCTCGCAGACCACGACGGGGATGTCCCGGCTGGTCTTCTGCTGGTAGCCCTCGTACCCCTTGTATGCGGCGACGATCTGCGGCCAGAGTTCCGCCTTCTCCGCTGCTTCTGCCGTGCGTGCCCTCAGCTTTTTCGTCGTGCCGTGCACGGTGAGTTCGACGTCGGGGTTCGCAACGAGGTTGAGGTACCACTGCGGGTTCCGGTCGCTGCCGCCCTTCGAGGCGATCAGCACGAAGCGGTTCCGGTCGTGGATCGGGGCCGTGAGCATGGTCGTGCGGCGCTTGCCCGTCGAGCGGCCGATCGTGTGCAGTTCGACCACCGGGATCGGCCCGAACGAGGCGAGCAAACGTCCACCGGATGCCTTGAGCACGGCCCGGTGCATCAGGCTCATCGTCTTCATGCCGAGGTCGACCAACCTGTCGCGTAGTCCCATGGGTCCAGCCTAGTAACCTGCATCGGTGCCGGTGCCGGTGCCGGTGCCGGTGCCGGTGCACACGGGAACCCGGGTTCCGCGCGGGGAACCCCGGCACTAGCGTTGGACCATGCCCCCCGCATCCGCTGCCGAGAACCATGCCGCCACGACCGCCCCAACGAACCCTGTTGGCGCGGTCGTCGACCACGCCCTCGAACTCGCACCCCTCGTCGACGGCCACAACGACTGGGCCTGGGAATGCCGGGAGAACCGCGCGTACTCGGTCGAGGGACTCGAACGGGGACTGACGACCGACACCGACATCGAGCGCCTCCGGGCCGGCCGGGTGGGCGCACAGTTCTGGTCGGTCTATGTGAGCGACGAATCCCTCGGTGCCGACGCCGTTCAGGGCACCCTCGAGCAGATCGACTGGGTCTACCGCCTCGCCGCCCGCTACCCGGACGACTTCCAGATCGCCCGCAGCGCCGCCGACGTCGAGTCGGCCAAGTCCCACGGCCGGATCGCGTCCCTCCTCGGCGCGGAGGGCGCGCACAGCCTCAACGACTCCCCGGCCGTGCTGCGGATGTTCGCGCGGCTCGGCGTGCGGTACCTCACCCTCACCCATGTGCACAACACGACCTGGGCCGACTCGGGCACCGACGAGCCCGTGCACGGCGGCCTGTCCGCGCGTGGCGTCGAGTACGTGCGGGAGATGAACCGGCTCGGCATGCTCGTCGACCTGTCCCACGTGTCCCCGGCGACCGCGCACGCGGCGCTCTCCGTGACGACGGCGCCGGTGATCTTCAGCCACAGTTCGTGCGCCGCCGTCACGGACCACCCGCGGAACGTACCGGACGACGTGCTCGAGCGCCTGCGCGACAACGACGGCGTGCTCATGCTCACCTTCGTGCCGCAGTTCCTCTCCCCGGACTTCGCCGCCTGGTTCGACGGGCCCAGGGACAGCGCCGCGCCGACGGTGACCCTCGACGAGGTCATCGCCCACATCGAGCACGCTCGCCGGGTCGCGGGCATTCGGCACATCGGGCTCGGCGGCGACTTCGACGGCACAGACGAATTCCCGGTCGGTCTCGAGGGCGTCGACGGCTACCCGGCGCTCCTGACCGAGCTCGCCGCCCTCGCCGGGGCGAACGTACTGCGCGTGCTCCGGGCGACGGATGCCGCGTTCGCGGCAGCGGGGAACGGCACGCCGCTGCTGGTGTCGTGACCGGTCCTTTCCCGCATTGCCGGGCAAACCAGAACGGATCCCGCTCCGAATGACTGGTGTGAGTGCACCCCGACGAATGACCCGAACCGTCATGGCCCTCTGGGTGGGGTCCGTGGCCGTCGTCGTTGGACTCGTCGCCGTGATCGGTTCGGTTGGACGTGCGGTACCGGCCGAACCGATTCCGGTGACTCCTGCGGGGTCTCCGGGTACCGGTCCCGTCGTGGCGTTCTACGGGGACTCGTACACGCTCGGGACCGGGGCTTCGAGCCCCGAACACCGGTGGTCGACGCTCCTTTCCATCGAGCACGGCTGGACCGAGGTGAACCCGAGCGTGAACGGTCTCGGTTTCGTGAACCACCGGGCAGACGTGTCAGAGGACCTCGTCGACCAGGTCATCGCCGCCCGCCCCGACATCGTGATCGTGACGATGGGTCTCAACGACAACTTCTCGATGCCCGCTCGCGCCGACCGCATCCGCTCCGCCATCACGGCCGACTTCACCTGGATCAGTGAAGCGCTGCCGGTCGCACGCGTCATCGTGGTCGAGCCGTTCTGGTACACCGACGATCGACCCGGCTCGGTTCAACAGATCATCGAGTGGGTGAGCGCGGGCGCTGCGGCGATCGACGCCGTCTACATTCCCGGCGCCTCGCACTGGCTCGACGGCCACCCGGAATGGAAGGCCGGCGACGGCCTGCACCCGAACGATGAGGGGTATCGGGTGCTCGCCGATCGCATGGACGAGGCACTCAGGAGCCTCGGCATCTAGGAGTCGCCCCTCGACGGTGTACGGACTTTCCGAAGGCGAATTCCCGACTCTCCTCACCAGACGTCGACGTCTGCCCGCTGTCCACCGGTCGACGATGGCCCCCGCGGATGCTCGCCCACCCCCGGCATCCTGTCCGTGGGAGGCACTCGTGGCACGCAAAGATGATCTGGGCAGGCTCGGTGAGGAGCACGCGGCGCGGTTCCTCACCGACGCCGGGTATACGCTCCTCGCCCGCAACTGGCGGTGCGAGCAGGGCGAAATCGACCTGATTGTCGAGCAGGACGGCGAAGTCGCCTTCGTCGAGGTGAAGACGCGCTCGGGGATCGGCTTCGGGCATCCGTTCGAGGCGATCACCGTCGTCAAGCTCGCCCGGCTCCGCCGGCTTGCGGCGGCGTGGTGCGAGCAGGCGGATGCCTGGCCGGAGCGAATCAGGATCGACGCGATCGCGGTGGTCCTCGCCCCCGGCGCCGTTCCGGTGATCGAGCACCTGCCCGGAGTGTTCTAGTGAGCGTGTTCTAGTGCGTGCCGTCTGATGGGCGCAGCCTGATGGGTCTCGCCCGTACCCACGCCGTCGCCCTGCTCGGGCTGACGGGCGCGCTCGTCGAAGTCGAGGCCGACATCTCGGGTCAGCTCCCCGGCATGGTGCTGATCGGCCTGCCGGACGCCGCGCTCTCCGAAGCGACGGAGCGGGTCAGGGCCGCGGCCAAGAACTCCGGCTGCCCACTGACCCATAACAAGCTCACGATCAACCTGTCGCCGGCGGCGCTCCCGAAGCACGGTTCGGGATTCGACCTCGCGATCGCGCTCGCGTGCCTCGCCGCGGACGGGGTGGTCGCGGCCGGGTCGGTCGGCTCGGTCGTGCACATCGGCGAGCTCGCCCTCGACGGGCGCCTTCGACCAGTCCCGGGCATGCTGCCGGCGGTGATCGCGGCGTCGCGTCTCGGCCACCGAACCGTCATGGTTCCGGCCGGAAACGCCGCGGAGGCGGAACTCGTGCCCGGCATCACCGTGATCGGGGTCGCCTCCCTCCGCGAGGCGGCGATCTGGCACGGGGCGGAGCTGACGCCCGTGCCGGTCGAATCCATCGAGTGGCCCACCGAAGCCGGACCCGCCGGGAACGACGTCGTCGAAACCGGTTCGATGGACCTTGCCGACGTCATCGGCAATGAGGACGCCATCCTGGCCCTGCAGATCGCCGCAGCAGGCGGCCACCATCTCTTCATGCTCGGCCCGCCAGGCTCCGGCAAGACCATGCTCGCCGCCCGCCTGCCCGGACTCCTGCCCGACCTCGACCCGGCCGCCTCCCTCGAGGCGAGTTCGCTGCGCTCCCTCGCCGGGCGCGGACTCGGCCGGTCCCTCGTGACCCGGCCGCCGCTCGAATCACCGCACCACACCGCGACGGCGGCGGCCATGGTCGGCGGCGGCAGTGGACAGATCCGGCCGGGTGCAGCCGCCCGCGCCTGTCACGGGGTGCTCTTCCTCGACGAGGCTCCCGAGTTCGCATCGGCCGTGCTCGACGCCCTCCGGCAGCCGCTCGAATCCGGGATGATCAGCATCCACCGCGCCAACGCCGTCGCCCACTTCCCGGCGCGGTTCCAGCTCGTGATGGCCGCGAATCCGTGCCCGTGCGGGCAGTACGGTGTTGCCGGCCTCGAGTGCTCGTGCCCGCCGAGCGCGCGCCGGCGGTACCTCGCCCGCATCTCCGGGCCGCTCCTGGACCGGATCGACATCCAACTTCACGTGAACCGGATCACGGCGGCCCAGCTGCAGCTCGCCGCCGAAGAACCGCGCCTGACGACCTCGGCTGCGCGGGAACGTGTGATCCGGGCCCGGCGCGCCGCACGGGAGCGCCTCGCCGGCACGCCCTGGTCGCTCAATTCAGCGGTCCCAGGGTCCTGGCTCCGCAGCAGGCACCTGCGGCTGGACCGGGCGACGACCGCTGCGCTCGATCGAGCGCTGGAGCGCGGCGGCATCACTATGCGCGGCTATGACCGGGTGCTCCGCGTCGCCTGGTCGATCGCCGACCTCGAGGGCGCCGATCGGCCGGGTGTCGAGCAGCTCGGACAGGCGCTCTACCTGCGCACCGGCTGAAGCCGGACATCCACCGACGGAAGGACACGACGCACGATGCCATTCGAACCCGATGAGACCACCATGATCGACCTCGCGACCGGCGTGCGCGCACCCGGGGCCACCCTGACCCGGGAACTCGCGGCGGAGCTGCACGCTCGAGCGGCGTGGTCGTGCATCAGCGAACCCGGCGACGGAACTGCGGGCCTCGTTGTCGCGGCGCTCGGCGCCGTTCGCGCCCTGCGGATGATTATCGAGGCCTGGACCCACGACCATATCGCCGGGGAACTCCTGACCGCCGGGGTGGCGGAGGGTGTGATCGCTGCCGCCGGACTCGACCGCGCTCTGGAGCGCTGGCGTCCGCGGCTCGATCCCATCGTCGTCACGATTGCGCTGCGGCAGGCAGCCCGATCGGGGGCATGGCTGGCGATTCCCGGTGACCCCGACTGGCCGGCCGGGCTTGAGGACCTCGGGGTACACGCCCCGCTCGCCCTCTGGTGGCGCGGCCCTGCACATGCCCTCGGCGCGTTCGCCCAGTCGATCGCCCTCGTCGGCGCCCGGGCTGCTACCCGATACGGCGAGCATGTCGCGATGGAAGCCTCTGCCGGCCTCGTCGACCGCGGATTCGCGATCGTCAGCGGCGCGGCGTACGGGATCGACGGGATGGCGCACAAAGCGGCACTCGCGAGCCGTGGTCGAACCGTGGCGTTTCTCGCCGGGGGAGTGGACCGGCCATATCCGAGCGGGCACGTCGACCTCCTCGAACGGATCGCCGGGGAGGGGGCCGTCATTTCCGAGCTCCCGTGCGGGGCCGCGCCCACCAAGTGGCGGTTCCTACAACGGAACCGGCTGATTGCGGCGACCAGCCTGGCCACCATCGTCCTGGAGGCCGGGTGGCGCTCCGGATCGCTCAACACCGCCGGGCACGCGGCCACCCTCGGGCGGCCGCTCGGCGCCGTACCCGGCCCGGTCACGTCACCGGCCTCGGCCGGGTGTCACCGGCTGATCCGCGAGTACGACGCCGTCTGCGTGACGACGGCCGCCGAAATGGCGGAACTCGTCGCGGAGCACCTGGTCCAGGTGACACTGGACTTCCCCGAATCGGAACTCGGGCTCGAGGGTTCCGGGCGCACAAGCGAACAGGTGCGGGTCTTCGACGCCCTGAGCGGGCGGTCCCCGCGTGGGATCGGCGACCTCGCCCGCCGCGCGGGCCTCTCCACCATGTCCGTGCGCGCCGCCCTCGGCGCCCTCGGGCTCGAAGGCGCCGCGCGCGAGCGAGAGACCGGCTGGGTGCGGAACGCCTGAGCCAGGCTCGGCCTGCCGCGAAACCGTCAGCCCTGGTACAGGCCCCCAGGCGTCTCCTCGCCGTCGTGGCCTGCGGCCTCGCACGCCCGCCGCACAGCCGCGAGGGAGTCGGCGACATCGGCGGCATCCGTCGACCAGTTGCTGACCGAGATGCGCAGCACCTCGCGCCCGCGCCAGACGGAACCGGACATCCACGTGGTGCCCTGGCCGAGCAACAGCTCCGTCACCCGCCGGGTGCGGGCATCGCTTCCGAAGCTCACGCACACCTGGGTGAAGACCACGTCGTTGACGACCTCGGCGCCGGGAATGCGCGCGAGGCCCTCGGCAAGCGAGCGGGCGTGACCGGCCAGGCGCTCGACGAGGTCGATCGTGCCGGATCGCCCGAGCGAGCGCAGTGCCGCCCACACCGGGATGCCCCGTGCCCGGCGGGAGAGCTCCGGCACCTTCTCGAAGGGGTCGCCCGGACCGTCCGTCGCCGGTTTCAGTAGATAGCTCGTGTGCACGCCGAACACGGACCGGACAGTCGCCGGTTTCTCGACGATCGCGATCCCGCAGTCATAGGGCACATTGAGCGTCTTGTGCGCGTCGGTCGCCCAGGAGTCGGCTCCCTCGACGCCTGCCACGAGCCCGCGGTACTTCGGGCTCGCCGCGGCCCAGAGGCCGAACGCGCCGTCCACGTGCACCCAGGCGTGGTGTTCCCGCGCCACCCGGATTGCCGTCGTCATCGGATCGAAGGCACCGGAGTGCAGGTTCCCCGCCTGCAGGCAGACGATGGCCGGACCCTCGCCGTCCTGCATCGCAGCCGCGAGGGCACGGGGATCAAGTCGGCCCTGCTCATCGGCCGCTACGGCGACGGGTTCGCCGAGGCCGAGGTACCGGAGTGCGAGGTCGATCACCGCGTGCCGCTCCTCGCCCACGAACACCCGCACGCGGGGCGAACCGGAAAGTCCGTCCCTGCTGAGATTCCAGCCCACCCGCTCGAGCACTGACTGGCGCCCGGCTGCGAGCCCGACGAAATTGGCCATCGTCGCCCCGGTGGTGAATCCGACATCCGAACCGGACGGCAGCCCGAGCAGGTCGAGCACCCACGCTCCGGCGGCCTCCTCGGCCGCGGCAGTGGCCGGCGTCGCGAAGCGCATGGCGGCATTCTGGTCCCAGGCGCTGACGAGCCAGTCTGCCGCCAGCGCTGCCGGGAGGGTGCCGCCGATCACCCAGCCGAAGAACCGACCAGACGGCATGGCCATCAGCCCGGGTTCGGCGAGGGCGGCCAGCTCGTCGACCACGGATGCCGCGGCGGTGGGGGACTCAGGCAGCGGACCGGCGAACATCCCGGAGAGGGTGTCGGCGTCGGCGCGCGGACCGACCGGGCGGGTACCGAGCGAACCAAGCCACGCGAGAGCGTGCTCCCTGGCTCGCCCAAGTGCTTCGTCGTATGCGCCGGGCTGAGCTGACATGGCGCCATGGTAGTCCGGGCCGTCCCCGGCAACCAGTGCCTGCGCGCATCGCGGGCCCGCGGCCAGGTGCCGCCCGCCGCTGGTCCGCGAGAGTGCGCTTTTGGCCCATGAACGCGGGTTAAAGGGCCGAAAGCGCACTCTCGCGAAACAGGATACAAAGGGGTATGCCTGATTACGCGAACCCGGCCTCCGACGGCTCCGGCAGCATCAACGGCGTGCGCGTCGGAGTCACCGAAGCCGCGCACTTCGGCGATGAACGCACGACGATAACGGGGTTCCTGCAGCGTCAGCGGGACCTCGTTGCATGGAAGGTCGGCGATGCCTCCGACGCGGGTCTCCGGCCCGTCGCCACTCCGACCGGCATGACCGCGCACGGCATCGTCCGACATCTCATGAACGTGGAGCGATCCTGGCTGCGCGATGTCTTCGCCGGTGAGGAGGGTCTGAGCTTCGACTGGACCGACGCGGATCCTGACGGGGAGTTCCACGTGCCGCCCGAAGTGACCATGGCCGAGCTGCTCGCCGACTATGCGGAGGAGGCGCGCCGCTGCGACGCGATCATCGCGGCATCGGGCTCGCTCGACGCCGTCTCGGTGCGCCGCAGTTTCAGCCTGCGCTGGATCCTGATTCACCTGGTCGAGGAGACCGCACGGCACGCCGGTCACCTCGACCTGTTGCGCGAACGTGCCGACGGCAGCGTCGGCGAAGACCCGCAGGACTGATCGACGCTGCCGGGGCGCCGGGGGAGTGTCGGCGCCAGGCCCTAGTCTGGAGCGGACGAAGGGTGAGTCATGAGTGGCGTTCCAGTGGGGCAGGTTCAGTTGGGCCAGTACGGGCCGGCGAGCCACGTGATCGCGCACATCAGCGACACGCACTTCCTCGGTGCCGGTAGACCCCTCTATGGCACCGTCGACACCGACACGCCCCTGCACGAGGCCCTCGCCCAGCTGGAACGTTCGGGGCAGCCGATCGACGCCCTCGTCTTCACCGGTGATATCGCCGACACCGGCGAAACGGATGCCTACCGGCGCATCCGGGACCTCGTCGAGTCCGCGGCCGACCGGCTCGGGGCCCGCGTCATCTGGGTGATGGGCAACCACGACAAACGGGCGCCCTTCCGCAGCGAACTGCTCCGCGAAACCGGGAACGGGGCATCCGCTGCCGCACCCGTCGACGCGGTGCACGACCTTGACGGACTCCGCCTGATCGCTCTCGACACGAGCGTTCCCGGCTACCACCATGGCGCGATCTCCGCCGAGCAGCTGGCCTGGCTCGCCGAGGTGCTGCGCGAAGCGGCCCCGCATGGTACGCTTCTCGCCCTGCATCACCCGCCGATCCCGACCATGGTTTCCCTCATGAGCCTTCTCGAACTCCGAGACCAGGCCGGCCTGGCCGAGGTCATCGCCGGAAGTGACATCCGTGGCATCCTCGGTGGGCACCTGCACTACGCCACGACCGGGCTCTTCGCCGGCATCCCCGTCTCGGTGGCCGCGGCCACCTGTTACACCATCGACCCGAGTGCGCCTGCCCGGCAACTCACGGGTGTGCGCGGCGGCCAGTCGATCAATCTCGTGCACGTCTATCCGGAGAGCGTCGTGCATTCGCACGTCGTGCTCGGCGACTTCGACCCGGCGACGCGTTTCGACTCCGAGTTCCTGGCCCGCATCGAGGCGATGAGCCCCGACGAGCGGACCGAGGCCTTCTCACGCCAGGCGTGAGTGCGCCGGCGGGCGGCGGGCGGATGCCCCTCGCAGCCCTTCTCGAGGACTTCGCCGTCTACCTGGCGGCGGAGCGTGGCTTCTCGCCGAACACCGTCCGGGCCTACCGGACGGACCTCCGCGGTCTCCTCGGCTTCGCCGACGGTCGTGGGGTCGCCGATGCCGACGGGCTGTCCCTGGACCTGCTGCGTGACTGGCTATGGGTGGCGACCCAGGCGGGTCTCTCCAAGGCGACGATCGCGCGTCGGTCCGCCTCCGCCCGCAGCTTCACAGCCTGGTTGACCCGCACGGGCGTGAGTGCGCTCGACCCGGCCGTGCGCCTGCGCTCGCCCAAACCGGGTCGAACCCTGCCCCGGGTGATCAACCGGGCGCAGATGCAGGCCCTTCTCGATCACCTCGAGCTGCGAGCCAGTGCCGGCGGTCCGCACGAGTTGCGCGACCAGGCCATCGTCGAACTGCTCTATGCTTCCGGGCTGCGCGTGTCCGAGCTCGTCGGTCTCGACGTCCCGGATGTCGATCTCTCCCAGCTCACCGTGCGCGTGACCGGCAAGGGGTCCAAGGAACGAGTCGTTCCCTTCGGCGTTCCCGCCCAGCGTGCACTCATCGCCTACCTCGAGCGCGCCCGCCCGGTGCTGCTCGCCGCAGCGGAGGAACCCGCCGGGAGCACCACGGTGGGTTCCGTCTCGAGCTCGGCAGGACGCCCCGCTGCGCTGTTCCTCGCGACCCACCGACGCCGCATCGGAGTGCGGGCCGTATACCGCCTGGTCGCAGGGCTCCTCGCCGAGATCCCCGGCAACGGTCCCGCCGGGCCGCACGCCCTGCGCCACACGGCGGCGACCCACCTGCTCGACGGCGGGGCCGACCTGCGCGCCGTGCAGGAACTGCTCGGTCACGCGAGCCTCGGCACGACCCAGATCTACACCCACGTCTCCGCGGAACGTTTGCGGCAGAGCTACCAGAACGCTCACCCGCGGGCCTGACCAGGTCACGCGTCCCGGAGAATCGCTCGCCAGAGCAGGTTTGCACGTGCGCTTCGCCGGGAGTCCCCTCGCACCGTGAGCAGGGCGGCCGACTCTGTCGGCAGCAGCACGGCGTGTGGGACACCGCCGAGGTACCGCATCGGCGACACGTACCGGCCGGAGAGCCGCGCGCCGAGGTGCAGGCAGCCGTCGCCGCAGTGGCCACCGGTCGCCACGTGGCCGATGAGCTGGCCGCGGCGCACGGGGTCCCCTGACGCGACAAGAGCCGTGACCGGTTCCAGGCTCGAGACGAGGCCCCCGGCGTGGCTGAGGGAAATCGCGGGTCGGTCGACGACGATCTGGGCGAAGGTCACCGTGCCGTCGGCAACGGCATAGACCGGCTCGCCCGGGTGAGCGGCCAGGTCGATTCCCCTGTGCCCGTCGGCGTACTCGGTGAGAGGCGCCCGGAACCCCCGCTCCACGGCATGCGGAATCGCGAGCGGCCACTCCCACGCCTCCGATCCGGTCGTCGGACCTCGCTCGGGCGTCGGTTGCGGTTGCGCGCGTGGCGCACCCTGGCCGGTCGCCGCGGGTGCCACGGCGAAGCAGACCAGAATGGCGGCGACCAGGGCGCTGACGGTGCGGCTGTGAATCGACATGCCCACAGACTGGAGGTCGGGCGGGTGCGATGAGCCCGCTCGCGCAGGGTGGTGCAGGGGTCGACGGGGACGCCGGCTGTTGAGGACGGGTGGCGGGGGACATCCGTTCCCCCGGACCTGGCTGGAACCGGGTTCGCCGGGTGCTAAAGTTATGGCAGCAGCGCTTCGTGCGCTGACTACGCGTGCCCATTCGGCCAACACCTCCATTCGGTCCTTACTTCCTCGGAAGCCAGGCGGCGGTGCGCCGGGCACCAGGAGTCGTGATCGACCGATCAGGACACGAACCGATTGGCGTTTTGCCGCGTATGCGGCGCGCCGGACAAGGAGTACGGCTCATGGCCGTCGTCACCATCCGCCAGCTGCTCGACAGCGGCGTGCACTTTGGACACCAGACCCGCCGTTGGAACCCGAAGATGAAGCGATTCATCTTCACGGAGCGCTCGGGCATCTACATCATCGACCTGCAGCAGTCCCTCGGCTTCGTCGACAAGGCCTATGACTTCGTCAAGGAGACCGTCGCCCACGGCGGCACGATCCTCTTCGTCGGCACCAAGAAGCAGGCGCAGGAATCGATCTCCGAGCAGGCCATCCGTGTTGGCCAGCCGTACGTCAACCAGCGCTGGCTCGGTGGCCTCCTCACCAACTTCCAGACCGTCTCCAAGCGTCTGGCCCGCATGAAAGAGCTCGAAGAGCTCGACTTCGAGGACACCGCCAAGAGCGGGTTCACGAAGAAGGAAATGCTCATCAAGAAGCGCGAGCTCGTCAAGCTGCACAAGAGCCTCGGCGGTATCCGCAACCTCACGAAGACGCCGTCCGCGCTCTGGGTTGTCGACACCAACAAGGAGCACCTCGCCATCGACGAAGCCCGCAAGCTCGGCATCCCCGTCATCGCGATCCTCGACACCAACTGCGACCCCGACGACGTGCAGTACCCGATCCCGGGCAACGACGACGCCATCCGTTCCGTCGGCCTGCTGACCCGCATCATCGCGGACGCAGCAGCCGAGGGCCTGATCCAGCGCCACGCCAAGCCGGAGGCCGAAATCGAGCCCCTCGCCGCCTGGGAAGCAGAACTGCTGAAGACCGAGGATGTCGCCGCAACCGACGCCACCCCCGAGCAGTCCTCCGCCGAGACCGTTGAGGTCGCCGACGCCACCGTCGCCGCCGAGCAGGTCGTCGAAGAAGCAGCCGACGTGGCAGCCGTTGCTGCCGTCGAAGCTCCCGCCGAAGAAACCAAGTAAGGAACCCGGTATGGCCAGCATCAGCCTGCAAGACGTCAAAGCCCTCCGTGAACGCCTCGGTACGGGCATGGTCGACACCAAGAACGCCCTCGTCGAAGCCGACGGCGACATGGAGAAGGCCGTTGAGATCCTGCGTCTCAAGGGTGCGAAGGGCAACGCCAAGCGCGCTGACCGTTCCACCTCTGAGGGCCTCGTCGCCGCCAAGGAGATCGGCACGACCGCAACGTTGATCGAGCTCGCCTGCGAGACCGACTTCGTCGCCAAGGGTGTCAAGTTCGGCGCCCTCGCCGAGAAGGTCCTGGACGCGGTCGCCGCTGCCGGTGCCACTTCGGTCGCCGAAGGCCTGGCCGCCCCCGCCGGCAGCCAGACCGTCGCCGAACTGATCGATGGCGAAGCCGCGATCATCGGTGAGAAGTTCGAGCTGCGTCGCGTCGCATCCGTCACGGGTGAGAAGTTCGCGATCTACCTGCACAAGACCAGCAAGGACCTGCCCCCGCAGGTCGGCGTCGTCCTGGGCTACTCGGGAGAGGATGCTGACACCGCACGCAGCGTCGCCCAGCACATCTCCTTCGCGAACCCGGAGTACCTGGACCGCGAGAACGTCCCCGCTGACCTCGTCGAGGCCGAGCGCCGCATCGTCACCGAGATCTCGAAGAACGAGGGCAAGCCGGAAGCGGCACTGCCCAAGATCGTCGAAGGCCGCATCCACGCCTACTTCAAGCAGGTCGCCCTGCTCGAGCAGGACTACGCGAAGGACAACAAGCAGTCCGTCGCGCAGGTGCTGAAGGATGCCGGTCTCACGGTTTCCGGATTCGCCCGCTTCAAGGTCGGCGCCTAGGCAATAGGCTCGCAGTACCAATGATGGAGACCGGCTTGCGCGAGCAGGCCGGTCTCCATTGCTGTGTCCGCCCTGAGTCGGCACGCAGTAGTTTTAGATCACGCACAACGGAAGGACCCCCAGGGCATGTCAGATTCGGGTAAGAAGCGCAGAGTCCTTCTCAAACTCTCCGGCGAAGCGTTCGGCGCAGGAAGCCTCGGCGTGAACCCGGATGTGATCAGCTCACTTGCCCGGGAAATCGCGGAGGCCGCACAGACCGTGGAGGTCGCCGTCGTCGTCGGCGGCGGGAACTTCTTCCGTGGTGCTGAACTGTCCCAGCGCGGAATGGACCGGGGCAGGGCTGACTACATGGGCATGCTCGGCACCGTGATGAACGCCCTCGCCCTCCAGGACTTTCTCGAGCAGGCCGGCGCCGAGACCCGGGTCCAGTCCGCGATCGCCATGACCCAGGTCGCCGAGCCGTACATTCCGCGCCGCGCCGAACGTCACCTCGAAAAGGGACGCGTCGTCATCTTCGGGGCCGGGGCTGGACTGCCGTACTTCTCAACCGACACGGTCGCGGCTCAGCGCGCGCTTGAAATCGGTGCCGACATCGTCCTCGTCGCCAAGAACGGCGTCGACGGCGTTTACTCGGCCGACCCGCGCACCGACCCGGACGCGGAAATGATCCGCCACCTCACCTACCAGGACGCCCTGCAGCGCGGCCTGAAGGTCGTCGACTCGACCGCCTTCAGCCTCTGCATGGACAACGGGATGCCGATGCAGGTCTTCGGAATGGCGCCGCAGGGCAATGTGACGGCCGCCATCCTCGGAGCCGATCTGGGAACCCTCGTCTCCAACTAAACTTGTCGATGTCACCTGCGGTCGAAACGGCCTCAGGTCGAAGTCACCAGGTCGAAATCACCAGGTCGAAGCCTCAACGAAGGAGTTACCGTGATCGCGGATGTTCTGTCCGATGCAAGCGTACGAATGCACAAGGCCCTCGAAGCCGCCAAAGACGATTTCGGGACCGTGCGCACCGGACGGGCGAACCCCCAGATGTTCGCAAAGATCCTGGTGAACTACTACGGAACCCAGACACCGCTCGAGCAGCTCGCGTCCCTGCAGAACCCCGAGGCACGCACGCTCCTGATCGGACCCTATGACAAGGGTGCCCTGCGCGACATCGAGCAGGCCATCCGGGACACCCCGAACCTGGACGCCAACCTCGGCAACGACGGCAACGTCATCCGGGCGACCCTTCCGGAACTCACGGCCGACCGCCGCAAGGAATACGTCAAGATCGTACGGACCAAGGCGGAAGACGCTAAGATCTCCGTGCGCAACCTGCGACGCAAGGCGAAGGACGAACTCGATGCGCTGAAGAGCGAAGTCGGTGACGACGACGTTGCCCGGGCAGAGAAGGAGCTCGAGCAGATCACGAAGACCCACGTCGACGCGATCGACACCGCGCTCAAGCACAAAGAGGCCGAACTCCTCGAGATTTAAGGGCGGAGCCAGCGTCATGACGCACGAGCCACGCGACGAAACCGGCGACACTGCACCGGTTCCTCCCAAACGACCCCATGGGGCCGGTAGCTCTGAGTTCCGGGCCCAGGTCCACGCTGCCCGCAACGACCTCGAACGGCAGATGCAGTCCACCCGCGCGGACATCGAACGCCAGGTGCAGGCGACGCGCGCGCAGCTGGACGCGACCAACGAACGGATCGCGGCCCGAACGGGTCGGAACCTGATCCTGGCGACCCTGATCGGCCTCGCGCTCGGCCTGTTCATGCTCGTGAGCCTGATCTTCATCAAAGAGCTCTTCATGGTCTGCGCCGCCGCATTCGTCGGGTTCACGGCCTTCGAACTCGCGCAGGCCCTCAGGCAGTCCGGACGCAACGTGCCGCGCATCGCGGTCGTCATCGCAGCGGTCTCCGTCGTCCCTGCGGCCTTCTACTGGGGAGCGAGCGGCCAGTTCCTCGTCACCCTCTCCGGCATCCTCTTCATCGGCCTCTGGCGGGTGTTCCTGCTGCTCAGCCCCGCCCACCGGGGGACTGCCCGCTCGGTGTTCGGTGATATCGGAGCCGGTTTCTTCATCCAGACCTACGTGGTGTTCCTCGGCAGCTTCGCCGTGCTGCTCGTCGCGCAGCCGGACGGGCAATGGTGGACCCTCGCCTTCCTGCTTCTGGTGATCTCGAACGACACCGCGGCGTATGCGAGCGGGCTGTCCTTCGGCAAGCACCGCATGGTGCCGACGATCAGCCCCAAGAAGACCTGGGAAGGCTTCGCGGGTGCCGGCCTGGCGTGTCTGATCGTCGGTGTGGTGCTGTCCCTGTTCATGATCGGGGAACCCTGGTGGTTCGGCCTGGTCTTCGGACTCGTCATCCTGCTGAGCGCCACCTTCGGCGACCTCGCGGAGTCGCTGATCAAGCGCGACCTCGGTATCAAGGACATGAGCTCCTGGCTTCCCGGCCACGGTGGCTTCCTCGACCGGATGGACTCGATTCTTCCCTCGGCGGCGGCAACGTACGCGCTGTATCTCATCTTCCGCTGACCAGCGGAAAGCACCCCCGGTGGGGGCACGCTTTCGACAGCGGCCTCCCCGTGGGGCAGAATGATCCAGTGAGCACCACATTCCCCCGGGCCGGCAAGAAGACGCTCGGCTACAACGTCACCCAGGTCGACGAGTTCCTGGCGAGCGCGCGTCGTGCGTACGACGCGACCGACGACTCCGAACCATTGACGGCCGAAAGCATCCGCCACACCGCGTTCTCGATGCAGAAGGGCGGCTACTCGTCCGCACACGTCGACGCTGCCCTCGAACGCCTCGAGGACGCATTCGCCGTGCGCGACCGCGAACGCGAGGCGGGAGCCCACGGCAAGCAGGCCTGGCTCGAGAGTGCCCGCGACCGTGCTCAGGAACTCGTGAACCGACTCGGACGGCCGGCGGGGCATCGTTTCAGCCGGGTCAGCTTCCTGAGCGTCGGGTACAACCGGGCGGATGTCGACCGGTTCGCGAACAAGCTCACCAAGTACTTCGAAGACGGCTTTCCGATCACGGCGGACGATGTGCGTTCGTCCGTTTTCCGACCGCAACGCGGCGGGTATCGGGAAATCCAGGTCGATGTCGTGCTCGACAGCGTCGTCGACGTGATGCTCGCGGTTCGGTGAATCTCGGACCGTTATCTGGCTGTTATCCGAAATCTGGGTTAGGCTCGAGAAATCGTGGGAAGACACCTAAGCGTAATTGAGTCCGGGAATACCACCACTCCGACAATTCGGAGGGCCGAGAAACCCCGACCTCGTGCCCGTGTCCTGTTCCTCTTCGCCTTCACCGCAGCCGCGGCCTTCGTGCTCGTGACCGTCGTCGATCCGTACTCCGGCGCGACGGCATCGCCGTACTACCAGTCGGCCGGCGGCCGCTTCGCAGGCCAGGCCACGCAGGTCGTCCAGGTGAACGGCTCATATTCCAACACGATCGTGCGCGAGTCATACACGGTCACCGAAAAGCCCAAGCCGGCCCCGGTCCCCGTCGTGGTCGCGGCCAAGTCGTCGAGCAAGTCGAGTTCGAGCGCTTCGGCGCCGACCGCCGCGGTGGCGAACCCCGGCTCTGCTCAGGCATACGCTGCCGGGGCCGTCGCCGCGCGCGGCTGGGGGGAGGACCAGTACAGCTGCCTCGTCGCCCTCTGGAACAAGGAATCCGGCTGGCGCGTCAACGCCGAAAACCCCAGCGGTGCATACGGTATTCCGCAGGCACTGCCCGGTTCCAAGATGGCGTCTGCAGGCGCCGACTGGGCCACGAACGCGGGCACCCAGATCGAATGGGGCCTCGGCTACATCACGGGCCGTTACGGCACTCCCTGCGGCGCCTGGGCGCACTCCGTCGACTCCGGCTGGTACTAGGGGTCCTGCTGTCGCACGGCGCGCTTCGCCGCGCCCGCCGACCCGACGTAGACTGACCCAATGCCACGCAGCAATCATCCGAGGGGTCGCAGGCGCGGTCCGGACGATGCCGGCGAGGACGACAGCCTCGACCGCATGCGGGCAGGCTGGCGTCGAACCGAGGAACGGCGCGACGGCCTCTGGACGGTTCAGCCGGTGACGGCGAGCCGGGCGACGAAGAGTTACGTCTGTCCCGGATGCAATCTCGAGATCGCACCGAAGACTCCTCACCTGGTCGCGTGGCGCGCGGACGGGCTCATGGGGGAGGCCGCCGACCTGGCGGGACGCCGGCACTGGCACAGCCACTGCTGGAGAATCAGATGATGCCGGGCGACACCGGCACGAGGGAGACACCGTGAGTTCCACCGTGGCCGAGATCCGGGGCGGCATCGAACTGCCCGCCCGCCGCGAGCACATCGAGTTGCACACGAGTGACGGCCTCACCCTCGTGGGGGAACTGGCCCTTCCGCTCGACCGCGAGCCGGTCGCGACACTCGTGACGCTGCATCCGCTGCCGACTCACGGCGGATTCATGGACTCACACATCCTGCGCAAGGCGGCAGGGCGCCTGCCTGCCCTCGCCGACCTCGCCGTGCTGCGGTTCAACACCCGGGGGACGACCTCACCACGGGGTACGAGCGGCGGAAGTTTCGACCACGGCAACGCCGAGCGGCTCGACGTCGCGGCGGCAATGGCGTTCGTCGCCGAGCGGAAGCTCCCCAACCCCTGGCTGGTCGGCTGGTCCTTCGGCACCGAACTCGCGATCAAGTACGGCCTCGAACATCCCATCCTGGGGGCGATCCTCTTGTCCCCGCCGCTGCACCGTGCGACGGATGCGGAACTGGCGGCCTGGGCGGGCAACTCGCGCCGGCTCGTGGCGATCATCCCCGAGCACGACGACTACCTGCGACCGGAGGCCGCCAGGGAACGATTCACGAGTGTCCCGGAGACCCTGTTCATCGCGGTCGACGGAGGCAAGCACCTGTGGGTGGGGGAGACCCAGACCAAGCGCATCCTCAACGAGATCGTCGCCGTCGTGAACCCGGCGGCCGCACCCCTTCCGACCGAGTGGCTCGGCTGATCGAGCTGCGAGCCCGGGTCAGAGCTCGTTCTGGCGGGGAATCACGACCTGCTTGATGATCATGATCACCGCCGCGGCGACCGGAATCGCGATGAGCGCGCCGAGGATGCCGAGGAGTGACCCGCCCGCGAGGGCCGCGACGACGACGACGGCACCGGGTACCGACACGGCGCGTCGCATGATGTTGGGGCTGAGGACATAGGCCTCGACCTGCATGTACACGATGTAGTAGATCGCCGCGACCAGTGCCGTGAGGGTCGAACTGCCGATCCCGGGGATCAGGCACGCGAGCACGATGATGACCGAACCGCTGATCGTTCCGACGAGCGGGATCAGCGACCCCAGGAAGGCGATCACGGCGAGCAGGGCGGGGAAGGGGGCGCCGATGATCGACAGGAACGTGAAGCTCAGTACGCCGTTGCATGAGGCGAGCGCGGCCTGCCCCACGACGAAGCGACCGACGGACGTCGTGATCTGCTCGCTGAGGTCGGCGAACCGCGCACGCTTCGAGGCAGGTACGAGCTGGTAGGTCGCGGTCTTCAGGCTGTGCAGCGACGCAGTGAAGTAGAGCGACAGGATCACGATGATCAGGGCACCGAACAATCCGCTGACCACGGCGAGCCCGGACTGGATGATCGCGGTGGTGATCGTCGTCACGTTGGTGCTCACGTAGTCGGTGATCGACTTCACGATCCCGGAGACGGGGAGGGCTGGAAACTGTTTCTGGATGTCCGACAGGAACGTCGACGAGTTGACGGACCTGACGAGCTCGGGAATGGCCTGCGACAGTTTCGTGATCTGGTCGACGATGATCGGGACGATGGCGAAGATGACCCCGGTGAGCACGCCGATGACCGCGATCAGCACGGCGAGGATCGCCGCCCAGCGCGGAAAGCCCTTCTTCTCGAGCCAGGACACCGAGGGGTCCAGTCCGAGCGCGATGAACAGGGCGGCACCGATGTAGGTGATGATCGTCGACAGGCTGACAATCGAGCTGAGGATCAGGATTCCCACCCCGACCCCGAGGGTTCCGATCAGCCCCAGGCGGAATGCGTTCTGGATTTTCACTCGGATCTCCTCGGGATGGCGGTGGCGTTCAATCGTCCAGTGCTGTGACCTTTTCCGCCTGCGTGAGGAGGCCTCGCAGGCTCTCGAAGTAGCCGGCGACCGAGTCGCGCTCAATCCTAATCTGGGAGAGGCGCTCCTCCGCGTCAGCGACGAGTGCGCGTGTCCGCTTCTCGGCCTCGGTGACGAGCGCGGTGGCGCGGGCTTCCGCGTCCTGAACGATCTGCTCGGCATGGGCTTCCGCGGCCAGGCGGGCCGTCTTCGCCTCTGCGCGGGCGCCGGAGTCCAGCTGCTCGTTGAGTGCCCGCAACTCGAGGGTGCGCTGGTTGGTCTCCGCGAGCTGCTTCAAGGCGTCGTCGAGGAACTTCTGGGTTTGGGCGACGGCCTCCTGGTGCCGGGCCAGGTGACCCTGCTCCGCCTCGTCGCGGCGGGCCTTGAGCTCGACGTCGAGGTCCGCGCGAGTCTGGTCGATGTCGCGGCGAAGGCGGGCCTGTTCGTGCTCTCCGCGCTTGCGCTCGGCCGTGAGCTGGTTGTCCAGGTCGATCCTGAGCTGCTCGCCGTCCGCGGTGAAGTCCGCGCGTACCTGCTCGTTCTCCCTGGCGAGGTCGGCGGCGGCCTGCTCGGCCCTCGCGGCCTGGGCGGCGCGAGCCTTCTCGAGCTCCTGGGCGAGGGCTGCGCGCTCGCGGGCGAGGTCGAGTGCGAGTTCGGTCTCGGCCTGCTCACGTTCGATGCCGAGGTCGATGCGGGCCTGGTCGATCTCGCGGGCGAGGTCCGTGCGGGCCTGTTCGACCTCCGCAGCGAGAGCCGTGTGCGTCTGCTCGGTCTCGTGGGCGAGGTCGATGGCGGCCTGCTCTGCCTCCCTGGCGCTGTTGAAGCGGGCCTGCTCGGTCTCCGCGGTGAGGTCGATCCTGGCCTGTTCGGTCTCCCTGGCCAGATCCGCGCGCTGCTGGTCGAGCTCGAGGGCGACCTCGGCCCTGGTGAGTTCGGTTTCGCGCGTCAGTCCGGCGGCGATTTCACGGGCATCCGTCGCCTCACGTTGTGCGACGACGCGCACCTCGGCTGCTTCACGTTCCGCCTCTGAGCGGATGGCGGCGACCTCGCGCTTGACCGTGGCCCGGAGCTCCGCGGCCTCTGTGGCGACGGCACCGCGGATTGCGGCTGCCTCCTGCACGGCGTCGCCGGTTACCGTGGTGTAGTCGTCGTGGGCACGTGCGAGCAGGTCGTCGGCTTCGGCGCGGGCATCGTCGAGGAGGCGGCTGGCCTTGACGTTCGCGTCGGAGAGGGCGCGTTCTGCCCGTTCGGTTGCTTCGCGGCGCAGGGTGTCGACCTCGCTCGCGGCGGAGGCTCGCAGGCGCTCGGCATCGATGTCGGCCTGGGCGATCACGCGGGTGGACTGTTCCTCAGCGACCCGAAGGGTGTTCTCGAGCTTCGTGCCGAGTCCGGAGAAGGTGGGGCTGCCGACCTCTTCGATCTCAGCGTTCAGATCGTCGATGTGCGCGGTGAGGCGCTTGATTTCCTTGTTGGCTTCCGTACCCTGGCTGTTCGCCTGGATCAGGTCACGACGCAGGCCCTGGATTGCCCTGTCGACCTCTTCTTTGTCATAACCACGGAAAACCTGGGTGAAATCAGCTTCGTCGATCGCCACGCTATCTCCTTGTATTGGAACTCTGACCCCGCATTTAGTCCGGCCAAGGGGGCCACGACAATTTTAGTGGGTTGACGCGGCGGCCGCGCGTCCCGTCTACAGGGGTCTATTAGGCAGCTTTCAGGACGAGACAGTATCGTGGAATGTCCTGTCCGCTGCTTCCCGGACCCGCTCCGGGTTCAAGCACCCGTGTGTGCGGAGCGGCTGGCGACACAGGAGGGTATCAGTGCGTTTCCTTTTTGCCATCGTGGCGCTCGTCCTAGCGGGTGTGATGATCGTGCTCGGCATTGCCCAGCGGACGGTTTTCCTCGAACCCGCGACGAGTAGCCTGAGCGCGACCATCGCCGCCGACGCTCCGTACGCCGTGATCGATTCCAGTGCCCTGACGGAGCACCCGGGCGCCCAGACCGTCACCCTCTCCGGATCCGACACCCTGTTCGCGGCATATGGCCGCACGGCGGATGTGAAGGCGTGGCTGGCCGGACACGAGTACGTCAGCATCCATTCGACCGATAAGAACGGGCCCGGCCTCGGAAGCGACACCGTCCCCGCAGACACCGATGTTCCCGCAGGCACGGCGCCGGTCGCCGCAGCGACCGTGACGAACCCGGCCGGTTCGGACCTCTGGCTGGAGGAATTCACCGGCACGAAGGAACTCACGGCGACCGTGAACCTGCCGGAAGGCATTTCGATGATCGTCGCCTCTGACGGCACCAACCCCGCGCCGTCGAAGGTGAGCATCACCTGGCCCGTGGACAACTCGACCCCCTGGGCCGGTCCGCTGATCATGGGGGGCGCCATCCTCGCCCTTGTCGGGCTCATCCTGTACCTGTGGGCACTCCTCCACCTGCGCAGGTCGCACGGCCCTCGCCGCAACCTGCCCAAGGGTCCACGGATGCCGCGACTTCCGCGCGCGCCCCGCCCCAAGTCCATCAAGGCGAGCGAGATCACCGGGCGACGGTCGATCGGGCGGTCCCTGATCGCCGTTGTTCCGATGTTCCTCGTGTCCGGACTCGTCCTCACGGGATGCTCTGCGGAATTCTGGCCGGGCAGCACCCCGACCGATGCTGCCTCCCTCAGCCCGACGCCTGACGCGAGCGGGGCGGCCGTCGTGATCAAGGACGTGCCTCCGGCCGCCGTGACGGTGCCGCAGCTCGAGCGGATCATGACCAAGATCTCCGCGGTCGCAGCGGACGGTGACAAGAACCTGAGCGCAGACATCCTCGCGACCCGATTCACCGGTCCCGCCTTCGACCAGCGCCTCGCCAACTACAAGGTGCGAGCCATCGCTCCCGACTTCCCCGCACTGGCCGCGCTCCCTGCCGGACCGCTCACGCTCTCGCTTCCGCAGCAGTCTGCGACCTGGCCCCGGGTCGTGATGACCGTCGTCCAGAACAAGGACACCCCGGATGTCGCGCCGACCGTCGTCGTGCTCCGCCAGGAGTCGGCACGGGCGAGCTACCTCGTCGAATATGCGGTGCAGCTCGAGCCCTCAGCGAAGATCCCTGACCTGGCCCCCGCCACGATCGGCGCACCCATCATCGCCCCCGACTCGAAACTGATGCTCCTGCCGCCCGATCAGGTCGCGGCCGCATACGCGGACATCCTCAGCAATGGCGAGGCGAGCCCGTCGTTCGCCCTGTTCGATGCGACAGGGGACAGCTTCCGCACCCAGATCGACGCGAACAAGGCGGACAAGAAAGCCAAGCTGCCGACGACGGCGTCGATCGAATTCGGTGCCAAGGCGAGCACAGGGCCCACGATCGCCCTCGCGACGAACGACTCGGGGAGCATCGTCGCGGTCAGCCTCGAGGAGACGGAAACCGTCAAACCCGTCGACGCCGCTGCGACGGTCAGCCCCGGCGAGGGCGCGGTCGCCAGCAAGGCGCTCTCCGGCCTCACCGCCACCGCGAAGGGCTTCAAGAACACCTACGCCGACCAGCTTCTGTTCCACGTTCCCGCCGCCGGTTCGAGCGATAAAATTGTCCTCCTTGGCTTTGCCCAGGGACTGATCTCGTCTACGGAGCTTCCATGAGCATTGTCCCCCCGTCCGCCGCCAGCATGCGCGGTGCGGTCGATCTGTCCTCCCTCCTGAACCGGCCGCCGGCACCGGCGGCCGGGGGAGCCGGCTCAACCGGAGCTGCCGGACAGGCGGGTCAGGCCGGGGCGGTTTCGGTTCCGAGTCTCGTGTTCCAGGGAACGGACGCGAACTTCGGCGAGATCCTCGACCTGTCGGCGAACGTTCCGGTCATCGTCGATCTGTGGTCGGCGCGCAGCGAGCAGAGCGCTGAACTGACCCTCGTCCTCACCAGGCTGATCCTCGAGTACGGCGGTCGGTTCGTGCTCGCCACGGTCGACGTGGACACGAACCCGCAGCTGACCCAGGCCTTCCAGGCCCAGTCGATCCCGACCGTCGCCGCGGTCATCGGCGGCCAGCCCGTCGCGCTCTTCAACGGCGTGATCGCGGAGGATCAGGTCCGTGCGGTCCTCCAGCGGGTGCTCGAGCTCGCGGCGGAGCACGGCGTCGTCGGGACGGCGGTCGCTCCGGAGGGAGCGGATGCGGCGACCCCGGTCGCCCCTCCGGAGCCCGAACTCCCGCCGCACCACGTCGAGGCCTACGAGGCGATCGAACGGGGCGACTACGCCGCCGCGATCGCGATCTACAAGACGGCACTCGCCAGGGATCCCAGGGACAACCTCTCCGTCGCCGGGCTCGCCCAGGTGGGGCTGCTCGCCCGGCTCCAGGGCAAGACGCTCGCGGAGATCCGTGCAGCGGCAGCGGCCGCGCCGGATGACCTCGAGGCGCAGCTCCTCGTCGCCGACCTCGATCTTTCCGGCGGGCACGTCGAGGATGCCTTCGACCGGCTCCTCACGCTCTTTCCCGCCCAGGACGCCGCGGGCAAGAACCGCATCCGCGAACGCATCCTCGACCTGTTCGAGGTCATCGGCCAGGACGACCCCAGGGTCGCCCCCACGCGCAAGCGCCTGACAATGCTGCTCTACTAGCCGGCGTAGCCCCGCGAGAGTACGAAAATGGCCCCCTCCCGACCGGGGAGGGGGCCATTTTCGTACTCTCGCGAAGTTCAGCAAGCAGCGGCGTCTAGCGGCGCAGGCGCAGCCAGACGCCGGCGAGGGCCGGCAGCGTGACGAGGGCGGATGCCGGTCGCCCTGTCCACGGTTCCTCTGTCGCCGTGACCTGGCCGAGGTTCCCCATCCCGGAACCACCGAAATTCTGCGCGTCCGTGTTCAGGATCTCGTCCCACACGCCCGCGAACGGCAGCCCCACCCGGTAACCAGTGTGCGGCTGGCCGGCGAAGTTGAACACACACGCGATCGGCGTGCCCGAGTCGTCCCAGCGGAGGAACGAGACGACGTTCTGCGCGGCGGCCCCTCCGTCGAGCAACTCGAACCCGGCAGGGTCGGTGTCGCGTTCCCAGAGCGCCGCGTTGCCCCGGTAGACCCGGTTCAGCTCGCCGACGAGGGTGAACAGTCCGCGATGGGGGGACTGGTCGAGCAGCCACCAGTCGAGGCCACGGGATTCGCTCCATTCCTGGAGCTGGCCGAATTCCTGGCCCATGAACAGGAGCTGCTTGCCCGGGTGAGCCCACATGAAGGACAGGTACACCCGCACGTTCGCGAGCTTCTGCCAGTCGTCTCCCGGCATCCGGGCGACGAGGGAGCCCTTGCCGTGCACGACCTCGTCGTGGCTGATCGGCAGGAGGAAGTTCTCGCTGAACGCGTAGACGAAGGAGAAGGTGATCTCGTTGTGGTGGTACGAGCGGTACATCGGGTCGATGCTCGTGTACTCGAGCGAGTCGTGCATCCAGCCCATGTTCCATTTGAAGCCGAAACCCAGTCCGCCGCGACTGGTCGGAGCCGTGACGCCGCCCCAGTTGGTGGATTCCTCGGCGATCATGACCGTGCCGGGGTTGCGCTTGTACGCCGTCGCGGTGACCTCCTGCAGGAGGCTGATCGCCTCGAGGTTCTCGTTTCCGCCGTAGATGTTCGGCTCCCACTGGCCGTCCTCGCGGGAGTAGTCGAGGTACAGCATCGACGCGACCGCGTCCACGCGGAGACCGTCGATGTGGAACTCCTCGAGCCAGTAGAGCGCGTTCGCGACGAGGAAGTTCCGCACCTGGGTCTGGCCGAAGTCGAAGACGTAGGTTCCCCAGTCCATCTGCTCACCGCGGCGGGGATCCGCGTGCTCGTAGAGCGCCTGGCCGTCGAAACGGGCGAGGGCGAAGTCATCCTTGGGGAAGTGCCCGGGCACCCAGTCCATGATCACGCCGATGCCCGACTGGTGCAGCCGGTCGATCAGGTAGCGCAGGTCGTCCGGGTGGCCGAACCTGCTGGTCGGGGCGTAGTAGCCGGTGACCTGGTAGCCCCACGACCCGCCGAACGGATGCTCGGCGAGCGGCATGAACTCGACATGCGTATAGGCGAGCTCGTGCAGGTAGTCGATCAGCTGGTCGGCGAGGTCCCGGTAGCCGAGCCCGGGCCGCCACGACCCGACGTGCATCTCGTAGATACTCATCGGCCGTTTGTGGGCCTGGGTCCTGGCCCGCTCGGCGAGCCATTCCGCATCCGCCCACTCGTAGTGCGTCTCGCCGATGACCGACGCGGTCATCGGGGGCACCTCGGTGTACCTGGCCATCGGGTCGGCCTTGCGCACCCACTCGCCGGACTGGGCGAGAAGTTCGAACTTGTAGTTCGACCCTGGGTGCAGGCCGGGGACGAAGAGCTCCCAGACGCCCGTGCTGCCCATGTTGCGCATGGCATGCAGGATGCCGCTCCAGGAATTGAAATCACCGATCACTCGCACGGCCTGCGCGTGCGGAGCCCACACCGAGAAGGACGTGCCTGCGACCAGACCGGCCGTTTCGTCGGTCGGGAGAGGAGCGACGGTTGTGCCGGAATGATAGTGGGCTCCGAGTACGTCCCAGAGTCGCTCGTGCCTGCCCTCGCCGATGAGGTGCAGGTCGAGTTCGCCGAGAGTCGGCAGGAAGCGGTACGGGTCGTCGACGATCCAGGTGGGGGCGTCCGGATACCGGGCCTCGAGCTCGTATGCCTGGAGGCCGACGGTGCTCACGCCCTGCCAGACTCCGTAGCCGATGTGCACGAGCTCGATGTGGGCGCCGGACTCGAGGATCGCGAAGACCTCGCTCGCGAGCGGGCGCAGCGCACGGATGACGGTGAGCGGGTCCGCGATCGTCGTCCCGCCGATCAGGTGCTGCCCGAGGATCTCGTGGGGGTTGTAGTAGCGGGCTTCGGCGATCGCCTGCAGGATGCCCGGGGGAACCACCGGCACGGTGGCGGGGCGTGGGGTCTTTGGCGTCATCGTGCTGCTCCTCTGACGTGCAGGATGTGTACCGGTTCGGCAGCGGCATCCAGTCGCACGAAGTTGTCTGCTGTCCAGGTCCAGATGGCACCGGTGATCAGTTCCTCGACCTCGAAGACCGTGCCGGGCTCGAGCCCGAAACGGGTCACGTCGAGGCGCACCATGGTCTCGCGCACCGAATGCGGGTCGACATTCACGACGACGATGATCGCGTCACTTGTCCCTGTGCCGGTGTGTGCCGCATCGAGGTACTTGCTGTACACGAGCACCGCGCCGTCGTCACTCGTGTGCAGGTCGAGGTTCCGCAGCTGGCCGAGTGCGGGATGGGCGCGGCGGATGGCATTGAGCAACGAGACGTACGGCGCGAGGGACTCGCCTGCCGCTTCCGCGGCCGCAAAATCGCGCGGGCGGTACTCGTACTTCTCGTTGTCGATGTTCTCCTCGGCGCCGGGGCGCGGCACGCTCTCGAAGAGCTCGAAACCGGCGTACATGCCCCAGGTCGGGGCGGCTGTCGCGGCGAGGGCCGCCCGGATCTTGAAGGCGGCGTGTCCGCCGACCTGGAGGAACTCGGAGAGGATGTCCGGGGTGTTCACGAAGAGGTTCGGGCGGTAGAAGTCCGCCGTCGTCGTCGCGAGGCCGTGGAAGAACTCCTCGAGCTCGGTCTTCGTGTTGCGCCAGGTGAAATAGCTGTACGACTGCTGGAATCCGACCTTGCCGAGCGCCTGCATGAGCGCAGGGCGCGTGAACGCCTCGGCGAGGAAGATCACGTCGGGGTTCTCTTCGGTGACCCGGTTGATCAGCCACTCCCAGAAATCGAGGGGCTTGGTGTGCGGGTTGTCGACGCGGAAGATCCGCACGCCGAGACCCATCCAGTAGCGCACGATCCGCAGCACCTCGGCACGGATGCCGGCTGGATCGTTGTCGAAATTGATCGGGTAGATGTCCTGGTACTTCTTCGGCGGGTTCTCGGCGTAGGCGATGCTGCCGTCCGGGAGGGTGGTGAACCACTCAGGGTGCTCGGTCACCCAGGGGTGGTCCGGCGAGGCCTGCAGTGCGAGGTCGAGGGCGACCTCGAGGTCGTTCTCCGCTGCTGCGGCGAGGAAGTGCCGGAAGTCGTCGACGGTGCCGAGGTCCGGGTGGATGGCGTCGTGGCCGCCGTCCTCCGATCCGATCGCCCAGGGCGAGCCGGGGTCGTTCGGTCCGGCGTTGAGGGTGTTGTTCGGGCCCTTGCGGTACGAACGGCCGATCGGGTGGATCGGTGGGAGGTAGAGCACATCGAAGCCCATCGCGGCGACGCCGGGGAGGCGGTCCTCTGCGGTGCGGAACGTTCCACTCTGCCAGGAGTGGTCCGCGCGCTGCACGGCGCCCTCTGAGCGGGGGAAGAACTCGTACCAGGAGCCGACGCCGGCCCGGGTGCGCTCCACGCGCACGGCGCGCTGTGCCGATGTCGACGACAGTCCTGCGAGTGGGCGTGCGGTGATGAAAGCGTTGAGCGAGGGGGTGTCCAGCAGGGCGAGGCGATCGTCGACCGAGATGCCCGGGTTGGTGAGGTTCGCTGCGGCGTGCGCGAAAACGCGACGCTCGGCGGCCGGACGGCGCTTGTCCGTTCCGGCCGCAGCGAGGAGCACGGAACCCTCGAGGAACGTCAGCTCGATGTCGATCCCGGCGGGGACCTTGATCTCGGCGGTGTGGCGCCACGTGGCCCACCCATCGGCCCAAGCGCGCACCCGGTACTGCCAGATGCCCTGCCTTCCAAGTGTGACGAGGGCTGTCCACCTGTCGGTGCCCGGGGCCCCCGGGTGCATCGGATGCTCGGACCGGTTCCCCTCGGGATCCGTCAGGAGCAGGGTGACCCCGATCAGGTCGTGACCCTCACGGAATGCCGTGGCCCCGAAGGGGACGGCCTCGCCGACGAAGGCCTTCGCCGGCCACAGATTGTCGGCCAGCTGGGGTGCGAGGTCGAGGATCGGAATGCGTGAGATGCGCGTCGGCTCCTCCTTGCCTCGCTTGCCTTGACCCGCAGGGGGAGCCAGGTCCGTGCCGGCGTCGGCGCCTGCCACGGATTCGGGAACAACATTTGCACGTTTAGCTGTCTTTGCCACAAGATGACCGTAGCGCGAATTGTGCGGTTTCCGGGGGAGGAACGGGACAGAGACCTGCCAGCGCCTCTAGGCTGGGACGCGTGAAGGCGATCCGTAAATTTACAGTCCGCACCGTCGTGCCCGAGGCTCTAGCAGCCCTCGATGAGCTTGCCGGTAACCTGCGCTGGTCCTGGCACGAGCCGACCCGCCAACTCTTCGAACACATCTCACCAGAGTTGTGGCGCGAGATCGGTACTGATCCCGTTGCCTTGCTCGGCGCCGTCGATCCGGCCCGGCTCGTGGCGCTCGCCGCAGACCACGAATACGTCTCCTGGGTCAACTCGATCAGGGACGGGCTGCGCTCCTATCTGCAGGAACCGCGCTGGTACCAGGGCCTCGAGGGTGACAAGCCCGCGTCGATCGCCTACTTCTCCCCGGAGTTCGGCATCGCCGCCGCGCTCCCGCAGTACTCCGGCGGCCTCGGGATCCTCGCGGGTGACCACCTGAAGAGCGCCTCGGACCTGGGCGTCCCTCTCATCGGCGTCGGCCTGTTCTACCGGGCAGGCTACTTCAGCCAGGCGATCTCCCCGGACGGCTGGCAGATCGAGAGCTACCCCCTGCTCGATCCCGACGGACTGCCCCTGTCCGTGCTGCGCCGTGCCGACGGCTCCGCCGTGCAGGTCTCGCTCGCCCTCCCCGACAACCGCACCCTGCACGCCCGCGTCTGGCAGGCGAACGTCGGCCGCATCCGCCTGCTCATGCTCGATACGGACATTCCCGAGAACGCGGACGACCTGCGCCTCGTCACGGACCGGCTCTACGGCGGCGGCGGCGAGCACCGGCTGCTGCAGGAATTGCTCCTCGGCATCGGCGGCGCCCGCGCCGTGAAGGTCTGGAGCGCCCTCAACAACCGGCCGGAACCCGAGGTATTCCACACCAACGAGGGCCATGCCGGGTTCCTCGGCCTCGAACGCATCTCGAGCCTGATCGGTGACGGACTGAGCTTCGCCGAGGCCCTGCAGGTCGCGCGGGCGGGAACGGTGTTCACGACCCACACACCCGTCGCCGCGGGAATCGACCGGTTCGAGCGCAGCCTCGTGCAGCGGTACTTCGAGACCGACCTCCTCCCCGGTGTCGGCGTCGACGAGCTCCTCGCCCTCGGCGCGGAGAACTATCCGGGCGGGTCTCCCGACGTCTTCAACATGGCGCTGATGGGCCTGCGGCTCGGCCAGCGCGCCAACGGCGTCTCCAAGCTGCACGGCGAGGTCAGCCGACGGATGTTCAAGGGACTCTGGCCGGGCTTCGACGCCGAGGACGTGCCGATCGATTCGATCACCAACGGCGTGCACGCCCCGACCTGGACGGACCCCTCGCTGCTTCACCTCGCCGAGGACCGCCTCGGCACGAGCGATACCTCTGAGGCCGACTGGGCCTCGCCCGCGATCACCGACGACGACCTCTGGGCCGTGCGCGGCACGATGCGCCTGCAGTTCGTCGAGGACGCCCGCCGGCGCATCGCCGCGGCCTGGCTCGTGCAGAACCCGGGCGGGATCGTGCCGGCATGGATCGGCCAGGTCTTCGATCCGACGGTGCTCACGATCGGGTTCGCCCGCCGCGTCCCGACGTACAAGCGGCTGACCCTGATGCTGCACGACCCCGAGCGGCTCCGTGCCCTGCTGCTGCACCCGGAGCACCCGATCCAGATCGTGATCGCCGGCAAGTCGCACCCCGCGGACGAAGAGGGCAAGCGCCTCATCCAGAAGGTCGTGCAGTTCGCGGCCGACCCGGAGCTGCGCACCCGCATCGCGTTCCTGCCCGACTACAACATCGGCATGGCGCAGCTGATGTACCCCGGCACGGATGTCTGGCTCAACAATCCGCTGCGTCCCCTGGAGGCCTGTGGCACCTCGGGAATGAAGGCGGCACTCAACGGAGCGCTGAACCTCTCGATCCTCGACGGCTGGTGGCCTGAGTACTACGACGGAAAGAACGGCTGGGCGATCCCGTCGGCTGATGCCGCAGGCGACTCCGCCGAGCGGGACCGGATCGAAGCCGACGCGCTCTACGAGCTCATCGAACACCATGTCGCTCCCCGCTTCTACGACCGCAACGGCGACGGTGTTCCCGAACGCTGGGTCGCCTCGATCCGGCACACCCTCGCCACCCTCTCCCCGGAACTCAACGCCGGCCGGATGGTGCGCCAGTACGTGCAGAAGCTCTACCGCCCGGCCGGGGCCGCCGAGGCACGCCTGTCCGCGAACAACTACCGTGCTGCGCGCGAACTCGCCGTGTGGAAGGGGCGCATCGTCGCCAAGTGGCCGGGCGTCTCCGTCGCCCACGTCGAGTCCGGCGGGGTCGCCGCCGTTCCCAAGGTCGGCGACGAACTGCACCTGCGTGCCCATGTGCAGCTCAACGGGCTCGACCCCGCGGATGTCACCGTCGAGGTCGTCTACGGGAAGAGCCTGGCCAACGACGAGCTGAGCGGCGTGCACACCCTCGCGCTCGAGGCGGTCGTCGACCCGGATGCCGCGGACGGTTCCGACTCGCCAGAGCAGGGCGGTGCGACCCTCTTCACTGGGACGGTCGCGCTCGACCGCGGCGGCGCGTTCGGGTACACGGTGCGCGTCGTCCCGAAGAACGACCTGCTGGTGAGCTCGGCAGAGATGGGCCTGATCGCCGTAGCCGGCTAGCGCGCGATAGGGGCGGTGAGGGCGTCGGTGGCGGCGAGGAGGTCCGCCGGCGCCAGCTCGATGTCGAACCCGCGGCGGCCGCCGGACACGAACACGGTGTCGTACAGCAGGGCGGTCTCGTCGACGACGGTCACCAGGCGGGTCTTCTGCCCGACCGGGCTGATGCCGCCGAGCACATAGCCGGTCTTCCGCTCGGCGAGTTTCGGGTCGGCCATCACGGCCTTCTTGGTCCCGGCCGCGTGCGCCAGGGCTTTGAGGTCGAGCTGGCCGGCGACCGGCACGACGGCGACGACGAGCGTGCCATCGGCATCCGCCAGCAGGGTCTTGAACACCCTGGCCGGGTCGAGCCCGAGTTTTGCAGCGGCCTCGAGGCCGTACCCCGTCGCCGACGGGTCGTGGTCGTAGGCGTGCGGCGTGAACCGGATGCCCGCGTGCGTGAGCGCGACGGTCGCGGGCGTCCCACCGGCGCCGTCGTGCTTCTTCACCACTGCGACTCCTCTGCGACCGAGCCGGACTAGCTCGCCCGGAACAACTGCATCGACGCACCCGGCACGAGCAGCCGGGTGCCGGGGATGTGCTCGATGACCGCGTCGCTCAGGTCGTCGTGACTCGAATCCCAGAGCAGCGAATACGAGGAGACGCCGGCGTGCTCTGGCAGCGTCACCGTCACGTCGCGCTCGCGGCCCTGCACGATGAGGAGGATCCGGTTGAACTCCTCGAACTCGGGCGTCGACGCCGCGAGGTATTGCAGGGTGCGCTCCTTCGGGGAGTGCCAGTTGTCCTCCGACATCGACTTGCCCTCGATGTTGTACCAGTCCATCTCGCTCGCGCTCAGGGTGGTTTCGCCGGAGCGGCCGAACCACACCGGGCGGAGGGCCGGGTTGTCACGACGCAGCTGGAGCAGCTTCTTCGTGACACGGTGCAGGTCGATCTGCCAGTCGTCGAGGTCCCAGTTCAGCCAGGTCAGCTCGCTGTCGTGGCAATACGCGTTGTTGTTGCCGCGCTGGCTGCGACCGAATTCGTCGCCGGCCGTCAGCATCGGGACGCCCGCGGAGAGCAGAAGCGTGCCGAGGAGGTTGCGCATCGCCTTGCGCCGGGTCGCGAGGATGCCGCGGTCGCGCGTGGGTCCCTCGGCCCCGTGGTTGAAGGAGTTGTTGCTGTCGGTGCCGTCGCGGTTGGACTCGCCGTTTCCGACGTTGTGCTTGACGTTGTACGCGGTCAGGTCGGCCATTGTGAAGCCGTCGTGCGCCGTGATGAAGTTCAGCGACGCGAGCGGGCCGCGTTCGAGGGAGAAGGTGTTCGCGGAGCCGGCCAGCCGGGTCGCGAAGCGGCCGATGCCGCTCCCGGAGTGGCCGTCCCTGGCCGCCGCGATGTCGGTGAGCCAGAACGAGCGCATCCGGTCACGGTAACGGTCGTTCCACTCCGTCCAGCCGTCCGGGAAATTGCCGGTCTGCCAGCCGCCCATGCCCACGTCCCACGGCTCGGCGACGAGCTTGACGCCGGCGAGTTCCGGATCGGACTGGATGGATTTGATCAGGGGATGGTCGCGCTGGAACTCCACGTTGTCCCCGCGGCTCAGCGTCGCGGCGAGGTCGAAACGGAAGCCGTCGATCTGCACGTCGTTCGCCCAGTACTTGAGAGAGTCGAGCACGAGTCGGCGCGGCACCTCGTTGGAGACGTTGAGGGTGTTGCCGCAGCCGGTCACGTCGATGTAGCCGCCCGCATCGTTCTGGCGGTAGTAGGTAGCGTTGTCGATGCCGCGGAGGCTGCTCGCGGGGCCGCCGGGACCCTCCTCGGCGGTGTGGTTGTAGACGACGTCGAGGATCACCTCGAGGCCGGCCTCGTGCAGGAGCTTGACCATTCCCTTGAACTCGCGCAGCACGGCTTCCGGACCTGCCGACTGGGACGCCATGGTCGCATAGTCGGCGTGCGGGGTGAAGAAGTTGAAGGTGTTGTAACCCCAGTAGTTGGTGAGACCCTGCTTGAGCAGGCGCTGTTCGGAAACGAACGCCTGCACGGGGAGGAGCTCGACCGAGGTGACGCCGAGTTCCTTGAGATAGGTGATCGTCGATTCGTGCGCCAGGCCTGCGTAGGTGCCGCGGAGGTCGGCGGGAATGGCCGGGTTGAGCTTGCTGATGCCCCGCACGTGCGCCTCATAGACGACGGTGTGGTCGAGCGCGATCTTCGGCTTCACCGAACCGGCCCAGTCGAAGGCGTCGTCGACGACGGAGGACTGCCACTGCTCAGGGCCGACCCTGACGAGGCCTCGAGAATAGGGCTCGACCATGGTCTTCTCGGGGTGGAACGAATTCGTGGATGCGGCAGGCCCCGAGACGCGGATGCCGTAGTGGCGGCCCGCGGACAGGGTGCGACTGCGACCGGACCAGACATTGTCCGCGTCGCGGGTCATCGGCACGGTCTTGACGATCCAGTTCGGGTCCGTGGCGTCGAAGATGCAGAGGTCCATGGCCTCGGCGTTCTGCGACCAGACACGGAGTTCGCCGACCCCGGCTGAAAGCCGCACGCCGAGGTTGTGCAGGGGATCGGCGTGAGTCATGCGTTCTAGAGTAATGAGTACGGAGACTGGCCGTGACCACCGGCGCACGCTCAGCCAGCCGAAAACCGAGCGGAAGAGGGTATTTTGTCGATTTATCTCGACCACGCCGCGACGACGCCGATGCTGCCAGCGGCCATCGAGGCATACGTCGACGCCATGAGCGTCGTCGGAAACCCGGCCTCCATCCACAGCCAGGGCCAGAATGCCAAGCGGATGCTCGAGGAAGCCCGCGAGACCGTGGCACGGAGTGTGGGCTGCGATCCGATCGAGGTCGTGTTCACCGGGGGAGGCACCGAGGCGATCAACCTCGCCCTCAAGGGCCTGTTCTGGGCGCGCGCCCCGCGCAGGCGCATCCTCGTCCCCGGCGGCGAGCACCACGCGACCATGGACACCGTCGAGTGGCTCGAAAACCACGACGGGGCAGAACCCGGGTGGCTTCCGCTCGACGGGGCAGGCCGGGTCGACCCGGCCCGGGTGGCGGATGCCCTCGGGACCGGCGCAGAGGATGTCGCACTGCTCAGCCTGCTTGCCGCGAACAACGAAGTCGGTACCCTGCAGCCCGTCGCCGAGATCGGCGAGATCGCCGCCGTCCACGGGATCCCGGTGCATATCGACGCCGTGTCCGCGTACGGCCAGGTGCCGATCGACTTCCACGCGCTCAGCGGCGCGGGCCGCACCGGTGCCTCCGGCGGCGCCGGAGGTTCCGCGGGCGGCATCGTCGCCCTCAGCCTCTCCGCCCACAAGATCGGCGGGCCGGTCGGCATCGGAGCACTCGTGCTGTCGCGCCGGGCCAGTATCGTCCCGCTGATCCACGGCGGCGGCCAGCAACGCCAGGTGCGGAGCGGTACCCAGGACGTCGCAGCGGCGGTCGCGTTCGCGGCCGCGGCATCCGCCCTCGGCGACCTGCCCGCCCGCAACGTGCACCTGAGGGCGCTCCGCGACCGGCTGATCGCGGGGGTGCTCGCCGTCGTGCCCACCGCGGTGCTCAACGGTGCGGCACCCGACGGGCCGGATGAGCAGCGCCTGCCCGGCAACGCCCACTTCACCTTCCCCGGCTGCGAGGGGGAGTCGCTGCTCTTCCTGCTCGACGCCGCCGGAATCTCCGTATCGACCGGATCGGCGTGCCAGGCCGGCATCCCGGAGCCCTCGCACGTGCTGCGTGCCATGGGCCGCAGCGAGGCGGAGGCCCGCAGCGCCCTGCGGATCACCCTCGGCCGCGATTCGACAGGGGCCGACGTCGACGCCTTCCTCGCCGCGCTGCCGGCAGCGCACGCCCAGGCCAGCCGCGCCGGCATGAACGACCGCGTGCCCACCCGCTGACCTCCCGGGCTCGACGTGCCCGAGCCGCATTGGCCAAACCGGGCCGTCCGATTACACTTGCCCGGTGAAGGTTTTGGCAGCAATGAGTGGCGGGGTCGACTCCGCGGTGGCGGCGGCGCGCGCGGTGGAGGCGGGGCACGAGGTCGTCGGCGTGCACCTCGCCCTGAGCCGCATGCCCGGAACCCTGCGCACCGGCAGCCGCGGCTGCTGCACCATCGAGGACTCGATGGACGCCCAGCGGGCCGCGAACATCATCGGCATCCCGTACTACGTCTGGGACTTCTCCGAGCGGTTCAAGCTCGACGTCGTCGACGACTTCATCGCCGAATACGCCGCCGGCCGCACCCCGAACCCCTGCATGCGCTGCAACGAGCGCATCAAGTTCGCCGCCCTGCTCGACAAGGCGATCGACCTCGGCTTCGACGCCGTCTGCACCGGCCACTATGCGAGCATCCAGACGGATGCCGCGGGGAACCGCGAACTGCACCGCGCGAGCGCCTGGGCGAAAGACCAGTCCTACGTGCTCGGCGTGCTGACCGCCGAGCAGCTCGCGCACTCGATGTTCCCGCTCGGCGAGACGCCGTCCAAGGCCGAGGTGCGTGCGGAGGCCGCCGAGCGCGGCTTCTCGGTCGCGACCAAGCCGGACTCCTACGACATCTGCTTCATTCCTGACGGCGACACCCGCGGCTGGCTCGCCGAGCGCGTCCCTGCATCCGCAGGCGACATCCTCGACCGCGAGGGCAACACCCTCGGCAGGCACGAGGGTGCCGCCGCGTTCACCGTCGGCCAGCGCAAGGGCCTCCAGATCGGCACGCCGGCCGCGGACGGCAAGCCGCGATTCGTGCTCGAGGTGCGCCCGATCACGAACACTGTCGTCGTCGGCCCGAAGGAGGCGCTCGCGATCGGCCTCATCGCCGGCTCGAAGTTCACCTGGACCGGCCTGGCGCCGGAGCACCCCGGGATCGCCTTCGACTGCGACGTGCAGATCCGCGCGCACGCCGACCCGGTGCCCGCCGTCGCGCAGGTCGTGAGTGTCCCGGTTCCGGCTGGCGCAGACTCGGCCGGCGCAGGAGCAACCGACGCAGGAGCAATCGAACTCGTGATCACGCCGCGCGAGCCCCTGACGGGCGTCGCCCCCGGCCAGACCGCGGTGCTCTACGTCGGCACCCGGGTGCTCGGCCAGTGCACGATCGACCGCACCGTGAGCGCCGTACCCGTGCCATCGGCTGCCGTTGAACCAGCCCCGGTCGCCGTTCCCGCCGCCCGTGCCTGACGCCGCGAGCGCCGCGCCCGACGACTCCACGCCGCCGGAGCTCCAGCGGGCCGCCGCCGAGGTCGCCGACCTCACCGCGAGCATCATCGACGCCAGGGACGCATACTACGAGCGCAACGAGGTCGTCATCTCCGACGCCGACTATGACGCGCTCGTCCGCCGGCTCGCGGTTCTCGAGGGTGAGTTTCCCGAGCTCGCGAGCCAGGACAGCCCCACCCAGACCGTCGGAGGCCGCGCCGAGACGAGCCTGTTCGCGCCCGTGCAGCACGCCGAGCGGATGCTGAGCCTCGACAACGTCTTCTCGGTCGAGGAATTCGAGGCGTGGGCCGCCAAAGTCGAGCGGGACGCCGGCCGCCCCGTTCACTACCTGTGCGAACTCAAGATCGACGGCCTCGCGATCAACCTCCGCTACGAGGACGGCGTGCTCGTCACCGCGGCAACCCGCGGCGACGGCGTCGTCGGCGAGGACGTCACCGAGAACATCCACTGGGTGCCCGGCATCCCCGAGCGACTGTCCGGCACCGGGCATCCGCCGCTGATGGAGGTACGCGGCGAGGTCTTCTTCCCCGTCGTCGCCTTCGCGGACCTCAATGCCCAGCAGGTCGCCGCCGGGGAACGCCCCTTCGCCAACCCGCGCAACGCCGCGGCCGGCTCGCTGCGCCAGAAGGCGGAGGGCAAGAGCCCGGAGGCCCTGCGCCTGATGCGCGCGAGGCTCGGCCGGCTGCGGATGCTCGTGCACGGTATCGGGGCCTGGGCCGATCCGGAGGCCGACGCCCAGTCCGCGGTCTACGGACTCCTGGCCGACTGGGGACTGCCGACGAGCAGCTACTTCCGCGTCGAACCGGACGCGAGCGGGGCATCCGCCTTCATCGCGTACTACGGAGAGCACCGGGCGAGTGTGTCCCACGAGATCGACGGCATCGTGATCAAGGTCGACGAACTCGCCCTGCACGCCGAACTGGGCGCAACGAGCCGGGCGCCACGCTGGGCGATCGCATACAAGTACCCGCCGGAACAGGTGAACACCAAGCTGCTCGACATCGTCGTGAGCGTCGGCCGCACCGGCCGTGCCACCCCCTTCGCCGTGATGCAGAAGGTGCGGGTCGCGGGCTCCGAGGTGCGGCAGGCCACCCTGCACAACCAGGACGTCGTCAAGGCCAAGGGCGTGCTGATCGGCGATACCGTCGTGCTGCGGAAGGCCGGCGACGTGATCCCCGAGATTCTCGGCCCGGTCGTCGAACTGCGCGACGGCAGCGAACGCGCGTTCGTGATGCCGGCGAACTGTCCGGAGTGCGGCACCCCGCTCGCGCCGGCCAAGGAGGGCGACATCGACCTGCGCTGCCCGAACGCGCGCAGCTGCCCGGCCCAGGTGCGCGGGCGGGTCGAGCACATCGGTTCCCGCGGCGCGCTCGACATCGAGGTGCTCGGCGAGGTGGCCGCGGCCGCCCTCACCCAGCCGACCGTGCCGATCGAGCCGCCGCTGCGCACGGAAGCCGGCCTCTTCGACCTCACCCTCGACGACCTGACCCCGATCGAGGTGGTCGTGCGCGATGCCGAGACCGGGCTGCCCCGCGAGGAGGCGGACGGCACGAACCGGCTGCGCACCCCGTTCCGGCGGAACCCGACGGCTGCCGAGAAGCGGGCGGGCCTCACCGGTCCGCAGCCGTCCTCGAGTGCGATCAAGCTGCTCGCCGAGATCGAACTCGCCAAGACCAAACCGCTCTGGCGCCTGCTGGTGTCGCTCAACATCCGTCACGTAGGTCCGGTCGCCGCGCGCGCCCTCGCAGGCCACTTCGGCAGCCTCGACGGGATCCGAGCGGCGACGCGGGACGAGCTCGCCGAGGTCGACGGCGTCGGTGGCATCATCGCAGACGCCATCATCGACTGGTTCGAGGTGGACTGGCACCGCGACATCGTGGACCAGTGGACCACCGCCGGGGTGCAGTTCCGGACGCCGGACCACCCGGGACCGGGCGCTGCCGCGGCCGCCGGGGGAGTGCTCGCCGGGCTCACCGTCGTCGCGACGGGGTCGATCGAGGGCTACACCAGGGAAGAAGCCCAGGAGGCGATCATCTCCGCTGGCGGAAAGAGCGCGTCGAGCGTGTCGAAGAACACCGACTTCGTGGCCGCCGGACCGGGCGCAGGTTCCAAGCTCACCAAGGCGGAGGCCCTCGGGCTGCGTATCCTCGACGCAGCGCAATTCCGGCTCCTCGTCACCGGAGGCCCCGCCGCGCTCGACGTGGCTGATGGCGCCGTCGCCGACGTGACCGGCGCCGACGTGACAGACGGTACGGTCACCGCACCGACCGACTGACGGGGCCGGATCGGTCACCGGTCAGTCCGGTTCGGGAGCCGTGCGGTGATCGACCCAGCCGAGGACCATCCGGTTGAAGAGTCCGACGTTCTCGATGCTCCAGACGTGGTGCATGCCGGGAGCGATCCAGGTGAGTGTCTGCGGGAGCCTGATGCGCAGTTCGGGAAAGCTGCGCCGCACCAGGCGGGACTCCTTCTCTCCAGCGACGGCGAGGAGCGGACCCCGGTAATCGCCGAGCGAATCCGGGCAGCCGCCCCGGTTGACGTCCGCGAACACGCGTGCCGCGTTGTCTGCCCGGATGCCCAGGCCGTGGCCGACGAACAGGTCGACGGCGTCGGCAGGCAATCCGAACGCCTTCGCCTGCGCCTTCCAGTACCAGGCCCTGTCCCACAGTCGCAGCTGGAGGGTGTTGAGGAACCGGGCAGCTCCATGGATGCCGGTCACGGGTGCGCCCGAGATCAGACAGGACTGGATCAGCTCCGGGTGCCGGGCCATCAAGTGCACGGCGACGAGGCCGCCGAGCGAAAGCCCGATCACGTGGGCGCTCCCGCCCCTGGCCTGGGAGCGGATGATCTCGGCAACGTCGTCAGCGGTGCGATCCAGCGAATGCCACTCTTCCCCCGACCGGGAGCCGAAGCCCGGCAGGTCCGGTGTGAGGATGTGCCGGTCCGGCATGCCCTCGACCTGCGGCTGCCAGGACCAGGAGGCGACGGTGCCGCCGTGCAGTAACACGATCGTCTCCGAGCCAGGGGCCTCGGCGCCGTGCTCGAGCGGATACCCGGTCACCGTGAAGCCGTGACCAGGATGGATTCGGTCTCGTCCAGCCAGGCGAGTTCCGCCTCGGCGTGGACGATTCCGTTGCGGAGCGTGGCCTGTCGCAGGGCCTGGCCGATGGTTTCCGGTCGCCCGGGATCCCGGGCCTCGATAGTGGTCAGGCGCGCGAGCAGCCGGCTCGCTTCCTCCCTGCGCGCTCTGAGGAGTTCGCGGACGCCGTCGATTCCGAGCGCGCCGGCGAAGAAGATGCGCATCAGGAAGGACTCGTGCGGGGTCTCAGGTTCCAGCGGCGCCCTGAGCGCGGCATCGAGGGCCGCGTGACCCGCCGGGGTGATCCGGTGTTCGCGCCGATCTGGCTTGCCGTCCTGGGCGATGACCGTGACCTCGGCGAGTCCGTCAGCGACCAGGCGGCTGAGCGTGCGATAGATCTGGGACTGGTCCGCAGACCAGAAATGAATGACGGATGCCTCGATCCTCTTATTGAGGTCGTACCCGGAGAGGGGCGAGAGCTCGAGCATCCCGAGCAAAGCAATGGTCAGTGACATGCCTATATAAGACCACGCATATATGCCTGCGCGCAATACCCGGTTTCACTGCCCGAATATTTGCACCCGGACCGGGGACAAAGTTCATCCCCAACGGGCGCATTCTTCGATACTCTAAAAGTGCAGGGTGTGCACTTGATACCGTGCCGATCCACCGCTCGGTGTTCGTGAGGGGACGTACCCAGGTTTGCTGTTAGGCGCGGCAATTCTTCTTGCATCCTCGCTGGTATTCAATGGGGCCAGCGAGGCCTTTCAGGTGCACGAATACGCGGTCGTGTCGAGCGACACCGACCTGGGACTGCAGCCCCTCGGCCTCGAACCGGTCGTATCGATCGACGGAGACGTCAACTCCCTCCGCTTCCTGCGCGGGTCGAGCCTCCTCGCCGGCCTTGCCCGGCTCTCGGTCGCAGACATCTCGAGCTTCGTGCTGGACTTCCCCGAACAGCTCGACTCCCTCCTCGCGGTTCCGCCGGCCGCGACAGAGGTCACCGGCTGGTGGACGTCCCTCGGCGGCACCGAACGCTCCTCCCTCATCGCCGCGGCACCCCGCCTCGTCGGCAACCTCGAGGGCATCCCGTTCCGGGAGCGTGGCCGGGCGAACGCCCGATACCTGAACGAGAGCATCACCGAGACCCAGCAGCGCCTCGCGGGCACGCTGAGCGACGACGACCGCACGAGCGCCACCCACGAGCTCGCCGTCCTCGACCAGGTGCGCACCGCACTCAGGCAAGCCGACGCGGGGCCGCGCCGCTCCCTGATCCTGCTCGACAGCACGGGCGGCGGTCGCGCGGCCATCGCGCTCGGCAATCCCGACACCGCCGACTACGTCGGCTTCCTCGTTCCCGGAATGAACTACACCGTCGAGGCCGAGATCGTGCACTGGACGGACACGGCGAACGACCTGTACATGGAACAGGAGAAGGTGCTCGCCGAACGCGCAGGCCAGGGCGCGGGCCAGGCGAATGCCAGCATCGCGACGGTCGCCTGGATCGGCTACGAGGTCCCCGACCTGTTCAGCGTCGGCGGCCTCGACAAGGCCATCGTCGGAGCCGACTTCCTCGAGAAGTCCTCCCTCGGCATCCGCTCGGACCGCGGGGGGCACCAGCCTTTCATCTCCGTCTACGCGCACTCCTACGGCTCGACCGTCGCGCTCACCGCCCTCGCCCGTGGCTCCTTCGATGTCGACGCCCTCGTGCTCGTCGGATCGCCGGGCAGCCAGATCCAGTCCGCGGCCAGCCTGCATGTGACGGGCGAGAACGTCTGGGTCGGCAAGGCCGACTGGGATCCGGCCGTCAACAGTGCCTTCTTCGGGAGTGACCCGGGGGCCGAATCGTACGGGGCGCATCCGCTCGGGGTCCGCGGTTCGACCGACCGGATCACCGGGGCCAGCCTCACGGCCTCGCTCGGCCACAACGCGTATTTCGAGCCAGGGAGCGAGTCGCTGCACAACATGGCGCTGATCGGAACGGACAACGCGGATTTGGTCACCAACGGCTCCGAATAGAATTGGGTATTCACCTCAACCACAATCGGAGCAACATGTCTGAAATCACGGCCGAGCAGGTTGCGCACTTGGCAAACCTCGCCCGGATCGACCTCAGCCCGGAGGAGATCACCCGCCTCACCGCCGAACTCGGCCAGATCGTGGACTCGGTGGCGAAGGTCGCCGAAGTCGCAACGCCCGAAGTTCCCGCGACGAGCCACCCGATGCCGTTGACCAACGTTTTCCGCGCCGACGTCGTCGTGCCGTCCCTGTCCGTCGAAGAAGCACTTTCCGGATCGACCGACCGCGACGGCGACAAATTCCGCGTGCCCGCGATCCTGGACGAGGAGTAACCATGACCGATCTCACCCGCCTCTCCGCCGCCGACCTTTCCATCCTCCTCACGAGCGGCGCCGTCAGCTCCGTCGAGGCGACGCAGGCCCACCTTGACCACATCGCGGCCGTCGACACCGACGTACACGCGTTCCTGCACGTGGCCGGGGCGAACGCCCTCGCCGCGGCCGCCGTCGTGGACGCCCAGCGCGCCGCCGGTGCCGTGCTCGGTCCGCTCGCGGGCGTGCCCATCGCCATCAAGGACGTGCTCGCGACGCGCGACATGCCCTCGACCGCCGGCTCGAAGATCCTCGAGGGCTGGATCCCGCCCTACGACGCCACGGTCGTGCGGCTCGTCCGCGAAGCCGGGCTGATCCCGCTCGGCAAGACCAACATGGACGAATTCGCGATGGGCTCGTCCACCGAGTTCTCCGCGTACGGCCCGACCCACAACCCCTGGGACCTCGACCGGATTCCCGGCGGCTCCGGCGGAGGATCCGCCGCAGCGGTGAGCGCGTTCGAAGCGCCCCTCGCCCTCGGCAGCGACACCGGCGGATCGATCCGCCAGCCCGCAGCCGTCACCGGATCCGTCGGAGTCAAGCCGACATACGGCGGAGTCTCCCGCTACGGTGCGATCGCCCTGGCCTCCTCGCTCGACCAGGTCGGACCGGTCAGCCGCACCGTCTACGACGCCGCGCTTCTGCACGACGTTCTCAGCGGCCACGACCCGCTCGACTCCACCTCGCTGACCGACCGCTGGCCTTCGATGGCCGCCGCCGCGATCGCGGGCCGGGTCGACGGTGCCCTCACCGGCGTCCGGATCGGTGTCGTCAAGGAGCTGTCCGGCCCCGGGTTCCAGCCCGGAGTCCTGCAGCGCTTCAACGAAACCCTCGCGATGCTCGTCGCAGCCGGCGCCGAGATCGAAGAGGTCAGTGCACCGAGCTTCGAATATGCCGTCGCCGCGTATTACCTGATCCTCCCCGCCGAGGCCTCGAGCAACCTCGCCCGCTTCGACTCGGTGCGTTTCGGCATCCGCGTGGACCCGGCAGAGGGACCGCTCACGAGCGAACGGGTCATGGCCGCGACGCGCGACGCCGGTTTCGGACCCGAGGTCAAGCGCCGGATCATCCTCGGCACCTACGCTCTGAGCGCCGGCTACTACGACGCGTACTACGGCAGCGCCCAGAAGGTGCGCACCCTGATCCAGCGCGACTTCGACGCCGCATTCGAGAAGGTCGACGTGTTGTTGTCCCCGAGCGCGCCGACCACGGCGTTCAAGTTCGGCGAGAAGATGGACGACCCGATGGCGATGTACCTCAACGACGTCACCACGATCCCGGCGAACCTCGCCGGCATCCCGGGAATGAGCCTGCCGATGGGCCTCGCGCCGGAGGACGGCCTGCCCGTCGGGCTGCAGGTCATGGCGCCCGCCAAGCAGGACGCCCGTCTGTACACCTTCGGTGCCGCCGTCGAGCAGCTGCTCGAAGCGCACTGGGGACACACCCTGCTCAGCCTTGCGCCGAAACTGGCACCCACACAAATGTTCGCGAGCGAAGGGGGAGCCGTCTGATGAAGAAGGCTGAACTGATGGATTACGACAAGGCCCTCGAACTGTTCGAGCCGGTGCTCGGCTTCGAGGTGCACGTCGAACTCAACACCAAGACCAAGATGTTCTGCGGCTGCGCCAACGAATTCGGCCAGGGTGCGAACACGAACACCTGCCCGACCTGCCTCGGACTCCCCGGCGGGCTCCCGCAGGTGAACGCGAAGGCGATCGAGTCGAGCATCCGCCTCGGGCTCGCCCTCGGCTGCGAGATCGCGGAATACTCGCGCTTCGCCCGCAAGAACTACTTCTACCCCGACACCGCGAAGAACTTCCAGACCTCCCAGTACGACGAGCCGATCGCGTTCAACGGGCAGCTCACGATCGAACTCGAGAGCGGCCGCCAGGTCACGATCGACATCGAACGCGCCCACATGGAAGACGACGCGGGCAAGCTCACCCACGTCGGCGGCGCGACCGGCCGGATCCAGGGCGCCGACTACTCGCTCGTCGACTACAACCGCGGCGGCGTGCCCCTCGTCGAGATCGTCACGCAGATGATCGAGGGCGGCGAGGCCGACTCTCCCGAGATCGGGCGCACCTACGTTGCGGCGATCCGCGAGATCGTCAAGGCGCTCGGCGTGTCCAACGCGCGGATGGAAGAGGGCAACGTGCGCTGCGACGCGAACGTGTCCCTGCGCCCGCGCGGCTCCGGAAAGCTCGGCACCCGCACGGAGACCAAGAACGTCAACTCGCTCCGCAGCGTCGAACGTGCCGTCCGTTACGAGATCCAGCGCCAGGCCGCACTCCTCGCCGCCGGCGGAACGATCACGCAGGAGACCCGGCACTGGCATGAGGACACCGGCATCACGTCCGCGGGCCGGCCCAAGTCCGACGCCGACGACTACCGCTACTTCCCGGAGCCCGACCTCGTCCCCGTCGCGCCCTCCCGCGCCTGGGTCGAAGAACTCCGCGCGACCCTGCCGGAGCCGCCCGCGGCACGCCGCAAGCGCCTCCAGGCCGACTGGGGCTTCGCCAACCTCGAGTTCCAGGACGTCGTCAACTCCGACCTGCTCGACGCTGTCGAGGCCACCGTCGCAGCCGGCGCATCCGCCCAGTCCTCCCGCAAGTGGTGGACCGGCGAGGTCGCCAGGCTCGCGAACGTCGCCGGCGTCTCCGCTGACTCCCTGGTCGAGCCGGTGCAGCTCGCCGCTCTGATCGAACTGGTCACCGCGGGAACGCTGACCGACCGCCTGGCCCGCCAGGTGCTCGAGGGCGTCATCGCCGGCGAAGGCACCCCGCTCGAAGTCGTGGAGATCCGCGGTCTTGCCGTCGTTTCCGACGACGGCCCGCTCATCGAGGCCATCGACCTCGCTCTCGCCTCCCAGCCCGACGTGCTCGCGAAGATCCGCGACGGCAAGGTCCAGGCGGCCGGCGCCGTGATCGGTGCCGTCATGAAGGCCATGCGCGGACAAGCGGATGCCGCACGGGTACGGGAACTTGTCCTCGAAAGGGCAGGAACGGCCGAGTAATGGCCCTCTGGAAGCGACGCGAGCCCGCACCGGACGGGCCCGCGAGCCGAGCCGTTTTCGGCGTCGGGATGCAGGTTCTGGTGCGGCTCGACCGGAGCCGCTACCCGGAGTCGATGGTCGAAGACCCCATCGGCGTCATCGTCGGGGCCGGGGACACCGACGGCGCAGCCCTCTACGCCCCTGTCTCCGGTCGGGAGGCGATCTGGACCGTGCAGTTCGACGAACCGTTCTACGGGCTCGACGGCTCGGGCCCGCACGAATCGGCCCGGGTCGCCCAGACCTCCCTCGAACCGGCCCCGGAAGCGTGATTGCGATGAGCGCAGCCCAGGAACGTCCCGATTCCCCGAGCGCTGAGACCACGGCGACCCCCGCTGACATTCGTCGCTGGCGCCAGTACCTCGCCGATGAACGCGCGGAGGCCGCGGTCTACCGCGACCTCGCCTCCCGCCGGACCGGTGAGGAGAAGGAGATCCTGCTCGCCCTCGCCGAGGCGGAAGCCCGCCACGAGGCGCACTGGCGGGACCTGCTCGGTGACCAGGCCGGCCCGCCGAAACGTGGAGCCGTGCGCACCCGGTTCCTCGGGTTTCTCGCAAGACGATTCGGTTCCGTCTTCGTGCTCGCGCTCGCCCAGCGGGCGGAAGCGCGCTCGCCATACGATTCCGACGTGGACGCGACGAAGACGATGGCGGCCGACGAACGCATCCACGAGGAGGTCGTGCGGGGGCTGGCCGCCCGCGGACGCCAGCGCCTCGCCGGATCGTTCCGCGCCGCCGTGTTCGGCATCAACGACGGCCTCGTCTCCAACCTCGCCCTCGTGCTCGGTATCGGCGCGACCGGCGTCCCCGCCGCGACCATCCTGTTCACGGGCATCGCCGGCCTGCTCGCCGGCGCCCTGTCGATGGGTGCGGGTGAGTACGTCTCGGTGCGGTCGCAGCGGGAGTTGCTCGAGGCATCCACCCCCCAGGCGACCGCGCGCACGGTGCTCTCGCACCTCGACCTCGCAGCCAACGAGCTCACCCTCGTCTACCGGGCGCAAGGCATGGCGGCGGACGAGGCCGAGGCGCAGGCGCACGAGGTGCTGCGCACGCTGACCATGGCGACCGGACCGGTTTCGGTTGCCGCCCCGGTCCAGGGCGCCGACATCGCGCACGGGGCTCTCGACCCCGCGACGGACGAGCACGAGGCGATCGGAACCGGCTGGGGTGCCGCGTCCTCGAGCTTCTGCTTCTTCGCCTCCGGCGCCATCCTCCCCGTGTTGCCCTACCTGTTCGGCCTCGAGGGGCTTGCGGCGATCGTGGTCGCGTCCGTGCTCGTCGGGCTCGCCCTCCTTGCGACGGGTGCGATCGTCGGCCTGCTTTCCGGCGGGCCGCCGCTCCGGCGTGCGCTCCGCCAGCTGCTGATCGGCTTCGCGGCAGCCGGGGTCACCTACGTGCTCGGCCTGCTCTTCGGCACCTCGCTCGGGTAGCGCCTTCGGGAGCGATCTACGGGCGGGGTGTCGGGGCTTCGAGCCGCGACGGACGTTACACAGTCCATCCAGGATGAACGGAGTCTCACCGCTCGTCGGCGGTGTTGGCGTCTGCTGCCTCGGGTCTGCACCCGGTGTCGAATTCAGGAGATTCTTGGTGTCGGGTGGGATCGGCCGCACTGGTCCGCGGACCGGAGTTGCCCGCCCGTGCGGATCTCCTGAATTCGGAACCACGGGCAGGAGAATCAACCGTCTTCAGGTGTGAAACTCGGAATGGGAAGCACAAAATTATGTGAGTAAATCTCGTCTTTGTCTTCGATTCGGGGTAGAATCGGGGTATGGCAGGAGCTACGGATCCCCAGTCACACACCCCGCAGACACCCGGTTCCGGGGCTGCGGGGGACCAGCCCACCGTGGGTGCCGAGGGCGCGGAGGGTCTGGTCGGCTCGGTGTCGTCGGTTCATGCGGATGCTGTCGCCCGGCTCGCCGAGGCGCAGGCGGTTCTCGCCGACGCCCTGGCCGCGATCCCGCTGGGGCTGCTCGGCGACAGAGAAGCGGTGACGGCGCTCAGCACCGTGGAGGCCATCGGTCGGACGGTGGATGCGGCCCGGGTGAGCACGGCGACGGATGTGGACCGGAGGGCCCGGGTGCTCGGCCGGGAGGGTCTGGCCTGGCGGATGGGCTGCACGGGCCCGTGGGATGTCCTCACCCGGGTGACGCGGGTGTCGGCCCGGGAGGTGAAGCGGCGCACGAAGCTTGGCGATGCGGTGTTGCCGCGGCCGTGCGGCGGGAGCGGCTGGTTACCGCCGCTGTTCCCGACGGTCGGGGCGGCGCTGACGGCGGGGGAGATCGGGGTGGAGACGGCGGAGTTGATCGTGGCGGGGTTGCTGGTGATCAGTCACCGGGTGGCGCCGGATGACCTGCTCACGGCGGAGCGGGCCCTGGTCGCGTCGGCGGCGGGCATGATCACCCCGGAGACGGAGAACCTGGCGGGGGCGGGTGTCCCGGTGACGACGGACTTGATCCGGGGCATGGTCGCGCAGTGGCAGGCGGCCCTGGACCCCGACGGGGTCCTCCCGACCGAGGACCTGTTCGAAGCGAAGTCCAACATCGGCTTCGGACAACTCAAGAACGGGCTCTACCCCGTCAAGGGCGGAGTGACACCGGAACTGTTCGGGATCATGAACACCCTCTTCGACGCCTTCCTGAGCTTCCACGCCCGGCCCGCGTTCCCCACCGCCGAGGAACAGGCCCTGATGGACTCCGGGCAGATGATCCCCGGCGCCGAGACCGCGGACGGCGAGAGCGACACGGGCCCGGATCTGGACGTGATCGAAGCGGAGCTGCGGGAGCGCCGCGCGGATACCCGCACGGGCGGGGAGAAGCGCGCGGACATCCTCCGGGCCCTGTTCGAACACGCTGCCCGCGACGAGGACACGCCCAGCATGGGCGGATCAGCCCCGACGGTGATGGTGCACGTGAACGCGGCCGACCTCGCCTCCGGGGTCGGGGTCGGCTGGATCGACGGGGTCGAGGCCCCTGTGTCGCTGAAGACTGTGCACCAGCGCATCTGCGACGGCGGCTTCCAGAGCGTGTTGTTCGGGGCGAACAACGAGGTGCTCAAGCTCGGGCCGGAACGACGGTACTTCAACCGGGCGCAACGTCGGGCGATCACCGCCCGGGACGGCGGGTGCATCATCCCCGGGTGCAAAGCCCCGGCGCACTGGGCCGAAGTGCACCATGTGAAGCCCTGGGCCACAGGCGGCCCGACGACCGTGGACAACGGGGTCCTGCTGTGCTGGTTCCATCACCACAGCATCGATACCTCCGGGTGGGAGATCCGAATGGTGAAGGGCTCACCGCAGGTGCGGGCCCCTGGGTTGATCGACCCGCAAAGGCTCTGGCGGCCACCGAACCGACACCGCGCCCACCAAGTCCTCACCGGACCACCCAACCGCGACTGAGCAGTGCGACTGACCAGGGCGAACGGGGGCCATGCCGGACGCGGGCCGTCGCTATAGGGTGTCGTTCTCAGAGGCGTTCGGTCATCGTGACCTGACCGCAACACGCGGAACCGGATTTCAGACATCCGTTTCCATATGATTTAGCCGAGGGTGACAAAGGAGGCTCCGTGTCCGCAGACCGACCGGCAATCCGCTTGCGGGGGCTGACCAAGTCCTTCGGCGCGGGAAACGCCGTTGACGGGGTTGATCTCGACGTCGTCGAGGGCGAATTCTTCTCGATGCTCGGCCCTTCCGGCTCCGGAAAGACGACCGTGCTCCGGCTGATCGCGGGCTTCGAACAGCCCACGAGCGGAACGGTGTCGCTCCAGGGAAAAGACGTGACCGACCGCGCCCCCTTCGACCGCGACGTCAACACCGTGTTCCAGGACTATGCGCTCTTCCCGCACATGACCGTGCTCGACAACGTTGCATACGGGCTGCGCGTGCGCGGCGTCGGCAGGCGCGAACGCCACGAGCGGGCCAGGGCGGCCCTCGACACCGTGCGTCTCGGCGGGTTCGGCGACCGGAAGCCCGGACAGCTCTCCGGCGGGCAACGGCAGCGCGTGGCCCTGGCCAGGGCCACGGTCGTCCAGCCCAAGGTGCTGCTTCTGGACGAGCCGCTCGGTGCCCTCGACCTCAAGTTGCGCGAGCAGATGCAGGTCGAACTGAAGGAACTCCAGCGCGAACTCGGCATCACCTTCATCTTCGTCACCCACGACCAGGAGGAGGCGCTCACCCTGAGCGACCGGATCGCCGTCTTCAACGAGGGTCGGATCGAACAGCTCGGAACCCCCGCTGAGATCTACGATCACCCGGTATCGCCCTTCGTAGCCGCTTTCGTAGGCACGTCCAACGTGTTCAGCGACGAGCTGTCCCTCCGTGTGCTCGGCCGAGGAGGCATCCACTCGGTGCGTCCGGAGAAGATGACGGTCGAGAGGCTGGAGTCCCCGCTCAGCGGCGACCGCTCGGCGACAGGCGTCCTCGCCGAGGTGATCTACCTGGGCAGCAGTACCCGGCTCATCGTCGACCTCGACGCGGGCATGCGCGTCGTCGTGCAGGAGCAGAACGACGCGCGTCGGGTCGGCGACGAAGAACGCGGCGCCCGTGTGCGCGTGGCCTGGTCCGACAGGGACACCGTCGTGGTCGTCGCAGACCGCCGCACCGAATCACTGGACCCGGCACCTTAAACAGCTCACCAAGAATGGAGACCGTAATGAACCGCCACGCGCCCCACCGCAACTCCAGACTGACCGCCCTGACCGGGCTAGCCATCGCCTCGATCGCGCTCCTCACGGCGTGCGGAACCACGACGTCCGGGGCGACCAAGCCCACCGCATCCGCACCGACGGCCCTCGGCGCGAACGAGGGGGCCGTCTCGATCCTCGCGTGGCCCGGCTACGTCGAAGACGGCAGCAACGACCCGACCGTGGACTGGGTCAGCGCCTTCCAGGACGAGACCGGCTGTAAGGTCACGAGCAAGACCTACGGCACCTCCGACGAGGCCTTCAACCTGATGAAGACGGGCGACTACGATGTTGTCGCGGCCTCGGGAGATGCCTCCCTGCGCCTGGTCGCCGCCGGAGACGTCGCCCCGGTGAACACCGACCTGATCCCGAACTACGCCGGAATCTACGACTTCCTCAAGCTGCAGGCCTGGAACAGCGTCGACGGTGTCTCCTACGGCATCCCGCACGGCTACGGCGCCAACCTGTTGATGTACAACAAGGATGTCGTCACGCCGGCCCCGACGTCGTGGGACGTCGTGTTCGACAAGTCTTCGGCGTACAAGGGCAAGGTCACGGCATACGACTCCCCGATCTACATCGCGGATGCCGCCATGTACCTGATGAAGCACCAGCCCGATCTCGGGATCAAGAACCCGTACGCCCTCGATGAGAAGCAGCTCGCGGCGGCCGTCGACCTCCTCAAGCAGCAGCGCCCGAATATCGGAGAGTACTGGTCCGACTACCTCAAGTCGGTGCAGTCCTTCGAGACCGGGGACACGGTCGTCGGAACCACCTGGCAGGTGATCCGCAACTCGCTCGCCGCCGGGACCGCCGCCGAGGTCACGGTTCCGTCGGAGGGCGTCACCGGCTGGTCTGACACCTGGATGATCGCCTCGAAAGCGGCGCACCCCAACTGCGCGTACGCCTGGCTCAACTACATCGCGAGCCCGAAGGCGAACGCGCAAGCGACCGAGTACTTCGGAGAGGCCCCGTCCAACCAGAAGGCCTGCGAGTTCATGACGGACCCCAACCAGTGCGCGACCTATCACGCCGGAGACGCCGACTACGCGTCGAAGATCTGGTACTGGACGACGCCGATCGCCAAATGCGTCGACGGCAGGACCGACGTGACCTGCACCGACTACGCGGCCTGGACGACCGCGTGGCAGGAGATCAAGGGCTGATGCTCCAGGCCGATTCCGGCGGGCCCGTACCGGTGCCCCGCGACACCGGGGCCCGCCGGATCTCGGTCTTCCTGAGCCGGCACCCCCGGCTCCGACTCTCCCTGCTGCTCTCGGCTCCGCTGTTCTGGCTCGGGCTGGTGTACATCGTGGCCCTCGCGGCGCTGCTGATCACGGCCCTGTGGACGGTGGACACGTTCACGGGAACCATCACGCAGACCTGGACGCTCGACAACATCGTGACCGTGCTGACCGGCTCGCTGTACCAGACGGTGACCCTGCGCACCCTCGGCATCGCCGTGGTCGTGACCGTCGTCGACATCCTGGTCGCCCTGCCGATCGCGTTCTACATGGCCAAGGTCGCGAGCACCCGGTGGCAGCGGGTGCTCGTGATCGCCGTGCTGATGCCGCTCTGGGCGAGCTACCTGGTCAAGGCCTATGCGTGGCGCTCCGTGCTGTCGAGCGACGGCATCGTCGACTGGCTGGTCGCGCCCTTCGGCGGTCAGACCCCGGGATACGGGCTGCCGGCAACGGTCATCACCCTCGCCTACCTCTGGCTGCCGTACGTGATCCTGCCGATCTACGCCGGACTGGAACGCGTGCCGGACTCCCTGCTCGAGGCCTCAGGCGACCTCGGCGGCCGGACCGGCTCCACCCTTCGGCTCATCGTGCTCCCGATGATCTGGCCGGCGATCATCGCCGGTTCGATCTTCAGCTTCTCGCTCACCCTCGGCGACTACATCACGGTCAACATCGTCGGCGGGGCCAACCAGATGCTCGGGAACCTCGTGTACACGAACGTCGGCGCGGCGAACAACCTGCCCCTCGCGGCGGCGATCGCCCTCATCCCGATCGTGATCATTTTCGGATACCTCGCCGCCGTGCGCCGCACCGGCGCCCTGGACAACCTGTAAGGGGAGAGATGCGCCTCAGCAGACCGGCACGGATCGTCCTCGCCGTCCTCACCGGGATCATTCTCGCGGTGATCTACCTGCCGCTCATCGTCGTGCTGATCAACTCCTTCAGCACGAGCACGAACCTGACCTGGCCACCGCCCGGCCTGACCTTCGAGTGGTGGGTGAAGGCGTTCCACAATGAGGGCGCCCTCAACGCGATCGGGACGAGCGTGCAGATCGCGATCGTGGCGACCCTGGTCTCCCTCGTCCTCGGCACCCTGATCTCGCTCGCCCTGCAGCGGTTCGCGTTCTTCGGCCGCGACGCCGTGAGCCTCCTCGTGATCCTGCCGATCGCGCTCCCCGGGATCATCACGGGCATTGCGCTCAACAATGCGTTCCGCACGATCATGGGCATTCAGCTGTCGATCGCGACCGTGATCATCGCGCACGCGACCTTCTGCATCGTCACGGTGTTCAACAATGTCATCGCGCGTCTCCGCCGCGTCGGCATGAACTTCGAGGAGGCGTCCGCCGATCTCGGAGCGGGGCTGTGGACCACCTTCCGACTCGTGACCTTCCCGCAGCTGCGTTCTGCACTCTTCGCGGGGGGACTTCTCGCTTTCGCGCTGAGCTTCGACGAGATCATCGTGACGACGTTCACGGCGGGGTCGAGCGTAAAGACCCTGCCGATCTGGATCCTCGACAACCTGTTCCGGCCGAATCAGGCCCCGATCGTCAACGTCATCGCGGTTGTCCTCGTGCTGGTCTCGATCGTGCCGATCTACGTGGCACAGCGCCTCGCGGGGGCCGAGAAAGTCACCCCCTGAGACCCACTCGGTTCAGCGCGCGTCGCGCCCGGTGAGCGCGAGGAAACGGGACTGCAACGGCGCGTCGTCGGGGAGGGGAACCGGGGGAGCGAAGAGGCCGCTTGCTTCGAGGGCGTCCTTCTGGGGCTCGAAGACCGTCCAGACGGCGGCGACGAGCTCGTCGTCGAGGGACTCGTCGGCGGAGACGGCCCTGGCGAGATCCCAGGTGTGGATGGTGACCTCCGCGACCTGTTCGCGCAGGTACTCCGCGGCGGTGACGGTTTCGGACGCCAGCCGGACGGGAGCATCCGCCGGGGCCTCCGACCAGGCGGCGGTCGCGAGGGCGGAGTAGGTGTCCCATTCCGCCTGCAGATCGGAGCCGAGCGGGGCGCGGGTGAGGCGAGCCTCGATGACCGACCGTCCGGCGAGGAGCCGCGGTACACTCTGCTGGCCGCGGACGACGTGGCGCACGAGTTCCCGGACGGTCCAGTCCGAGTCGGGGGTCGGCGCGTCCCAGCTGGTGACGTGCGCGAGCCGGGCGCTGAACTCCTGGTGGGCCTGCTGCTGAAGTGCGATCCAGTTCGATTCCATGAAGGCTCCTTTCGTTGCACGATGCAACCCCTGCGGTCGCCGGTGCATTCCGCCTCGCACGCTACCCGTGGAACGGGTCTGCCCGCACGGTCGGCGGTGTGGGTTAGGGTCTCAGGGTGAGCAGGCAGGACGGAAGCGACCGCACGGTCTCGGCGGCAAGCGTCGACGACTCCTCCGCGACCCTGCTTCACATCGACATGGATGCGTTTTTCGCCTCCGTCGAGCTGCTCGACCACCCGGAACTCGTCGACAAACCCGTCATCGTCGGCCACCGCTCCGGCCGCTCCGTCGTGACCGCCGCCAACTACGTCGCCCGGCGCTACGGCGTGAACTCGGCCATGCCGATGGCGCTCGCCCTGCGGCGCTGCCCGGCGGCGGTCGTCCTCGAACCGCACATGAGCCGGTACCGGGATTTCTCCGAGCAGGTGATGGGCATCTTCACGGACATGACCCCGCTCGTCGAGCCGCTCAGCATCGACGAAGCCTTCCTCGACGTCTCCGGGGCCCGCCGCCTGCATGGCTCGCCCGCCGTGATCGCGGCGCTGATCCGCGAGCGGGTCCAGAACGAGACCGGGCTCACCTGTTCCGTCGGTGCCGCGTCGACGAAGTTCGTCGCCAAGATGGCGTCGAGCAGGGCGAAACCCAACGGCCTGCTCGTGGTACCGGCTGAGGACACCCTCGCGTTCCTGCATCCGTTGCCTGTCGGCTCACTCTGGGGCGTCGGCGCCATGACCGAGAAGTCGCTCCTCGGGCTCGGCCTCCGCACGATCGGCGACCTCGCCGCCACGCCGCTGCCTGTGCTGCAGAAGTCCATCGGCGAGGCCTCCGGCCGCAAGTTGCACGAACTCGCGTGGGGGAGAGACCCGCGCGGAGTGACCCTCGAACGCGAGGAGAAGAGCGTCGGCCACGAGATCACCTTCGAACACGACGTGACGGATGTCGCCCGGTTGCGCAGCGAGCTCCTCCGCCAGTCCGACGCGGTGGCGGTTTCCCTCCGGCGGGCCGGCCTCGTCGGGCGCTGCGTGGTCCTGAAACTCCGGTACACCGACTTCAGCACCGTGACCCGCTCGCGCACCCTCGCCGAGGCGACGAACGTGGGCCGCCGCATCTACGAGGAAGCCGCGGCGAGCTTCGACGTGCTCGCGGCCCGCGGCATCCGGGTGCGACTGATCGGAGTGCGGGTGGAGCAGCTGGGCGACGGCGATGGGGCGGGCCTCGGCCTCTGGGACCCCGACGACGACTGGCGTGGCGCCGAACTCGCGGTGGACTCCGTCACCGCGCGCTTCGGTCGCGGTTCGGTGCGGCCCGCCTCACTGCTCGGGCCGAGCCAGGCCCGCCCGGTGGGCCTCGACGCCACCAAGCCGAACCCCCGTGCGGGAGAACGCGGCGACGCGAATCCCTGATGCCGGGCGTTGCGGAGCGCGGCGGAGTATCGTGAAGAGATGACTAGCCTCCCCGAAAAGCTCGCAGAAATCTCCCGCTCCGCCGGCGTGCGGTCGGCATACGGTGACCCCGTCCTCGTCGACGGGATCACGATCGTTCCCGTCGCGCTCGTGTACTACGGTTTCGGCGGCGGCGAAGGTGAATCGACCGAAGGATCCGGCACGGGTGGCTTCGGCAGCCCCGGACACGGCGCCGGCGGCGGCGGTGGCGGAGTCTCCATCCCGGTGGGCGCCTACGTGAAGTCCGAGGGCACCGTTCGCTTCGAACCCAACGTCATCTCGCTGCTCGCCGTCGGTATCCCCTTCGTCTGGGTCGTCGGCAAGACGCTCAGTCACGTGATCCGGGCACTCAAGAAGTAGCCCCTACTCGAAGGCGTCCGGGACCCCGTCGTTGTCCGCGTCCGTCTTCTCCTTGAGGTCGATCTCCCGGTAGTGCCGGTTGCGGCTGCGCAGCACGACGGCGGCGAGGAGAGCCGCGAGCAGGGACGCCGTGAGGATGGCGACCTTGGCGTGGTCGTCCTCGATCGTGCCGTGCCCGAAGCCGAGCTCGCTGATCAGCAACGACACCGTGAAGCCCACCCCGGCGAGCATCGCGACGCCGATCACGTCGACCCAGGCGAGGTCGGGGTCGAGCGATGCCTTCGTCGTGCGGGTCACGAGCCAGGTGGCGCCGAGGATGCCGACCGGCTTGCCGAGGACGAGCGCGACGATGATCCCGATCGCGACGGGGTCGCTCAGCGCTGCCGCGAGACCGGCGGGCCCGCCGATCGCGACACCCGCGGAGAAGAAGGCGAAAACCGGGACGGCGAATCCCGCCGACAACGGCCGGATCCGGTGCTCGAGGGTCTGGGCGAGCCCCGCTCCCGCGTCTGGTCCGCCACCACGACGACTGCGTAGCACGGGCACCGCGAAACCGAGCAGCACGCCGGCAACGGTGGCGTGGATGCCGGACGCATGAACCAGAACCCAGGTCAGCACGCCGAGCGGCACGAGAACGAGCCACGCCAGCCACGGTTGCGTCCCGAAATGGTACGAGTATCGGTGCGCGAGGAATGCGAACACGGCGAGCGGCACTACGGCGGCCGCAAGCAGGAGCGGCTGGAGGTCGCTCGTGTAGAAGAACGCGATGATCGTGATCGCCAGCAGGTCGTCGACGACGGCGAGGGTCAGCAGGAACACCCGGAGGGCGCTCGGCAGGTGTGAGCCGATCACGGCGAGCACGGCGACGGCGAAGGCGATGTCCGTCGCGGTCGGTACGGCCCAGCCGCGCAGCGCCTCCGCGCCACCGCCGAGGTTCACGAGCGTGAAGAAGAGGGCGGGGGTCAGCACGCCACCGACGGCCGCGGCAACGGGAACGACAGCGCGGTCGAGGGTGCGCAGGTCCCCGGCGACGAATTCGCGTTTGAGCTCCAGGCCGGCGAGGAAGAAGAAGATCGCGAGCAGCCCGTCGGCCGCCCAGGCCCCGACGCTGAGCTGGAGGTGCCAGGGCTCGTAACCGAACTGGAAGTCGCGTACGGCGAAGTAGAGGCCGGAGGCCGGCGAGTTCGCGAGGACCAGGGCGATGACGGTCGCTACGAGGAGGAGTGCCCCGCCGACCGTCTCACGACGGAGGATCTGACTGATCCGCACGTATTCCGGATAGCTGCTGCGCCGGAAGACCGCGCCGATTCCCCGAGGATTGCGAGGGGAGGGGGCGCTTCCTGGTGGAGTCATCGGCGGATTCGTGGGTGGGGTCATGGGTGGATCCTCTGGTTTCGGGCTCGATGAGCGGACGCCGACCAGACTTCCCGGCACACCTGCTTTCACTGTACACGGGGGCCCTCGCCGCGCCCCTGCCCGCGGCGGGAAGCCGGTGCGGTCTATACTCGGAATCGAACACGGGAGTCCGGTCAACCGGGCTGAGAGGAAGCTTCCTAAGCTTCGACCGTCAAACCTGATCTGGATCATGCCAGCGCAGGGAGGCAGAAACACTCATACCCGTGCCCTCAATTGCCATTGAAAGGGCGCGACATCATGCATTCAACAACCACCACACCCGCAGCCCGGGTTCGCAACTACCGCTGGCGGGTCGTCGACATCGTCGTCGCCAGCGTGATCGGCGTCGCGAGCGGCGTCATCTTCTGGGCGTGGGGCCTGGCCTGGACGCCGCTCAGCACCGTCCTGGCTTTCACGCCCGGCCTCGAGGGCCTCCTCGCCGGCGGCTGGCTCTTCGCAGCCGTGCTCGGCGGACTCGTCGTGCGGAAGCCCGGCGCCGCCGTCTACACCGAGGTCGTCGCAGCCGTCGTCTCGATGCTCATCGGCACCCAGTGGGGTTTCTCGACCCTGATCTGGGGCGTCGTCGAGGGCCTCGGCGCGGAGATCGTCTTCGCCCTGTTCCTCTACTCGAGCTGGAAGCTCGGCACCGCACTCCTCGCCGGCGCCGGCGCCGGCGTCGCGGTCGGAATCCTCGACGTGCTGAACAGCTACGCAGCCGTCGACGACGCGATCAAGGTGACCTACTTCGTCTCTGCCGTGATCTCCGGCGTGCTCCTCGGAGGGCTTGTCTCCTGGCTCGTCCTGCGCGGCCTCGTGCGCTCGGGGGCCCTGAGTCGCTTCGCCGCAGGCCGGGACAGTGCGGGCCGGGCGGCCCAGCGAGCCACCGCGTAGCGGATGCCCCTGGATCCCGATTCCGTACGCCCGGTCGCGGGCGCGCATGTGCGCGCCCGCGGCTGGGGCTGGCGGCACGCCGGACGGGGCGCGCCTGCGGTCTCCGGACTCGACCTCGACATCCGCCCCGGCGAACGGGTGCTCTTGCTCGGCGCGAGCGGCGCGGGCAAGAGCACTCTCGTGCACGCGCTCGCCGGAGTACTCGGATCTGAGGATGAGGGCGATGAGACCGGCGAACTTCTCGTCGACGGGCGGCGTCCTGCGGATGCCCGCGGCCGGGTCGGTCTCGTGCTGCAGGACCCGGATTCCCAGGTCGTGCTCGCGAGGGTCGGCGACGACGTCGCCTTCGGCTGCGAGAATCTCGCCGTGCCGCGCGACGAGATCTGGCGCAGGGTCGGTGCCGCCCTCGACTCGGTCGGCCTGCGGCTCCCGCTCGACCACCCGACCTCCGCGCTCAGCGGCGGCCAGAAACAACGCCTCGCACTGGCGGGCGTCCTCGCGATGCGGCCGGGCCTGCTCCTGCTTGACGAGCCGACTGCGAATCTCGACCCGGAGGGTGTCATCGAGGTGCGCGACGCCGTGCGCCACACCCTCGACGCCTGCGGGGCGACCCTGATCGTGATCGAGCACCGGGTTGCGGTGTGGCAGGACCTCGTCGATCGGGTCATCGTGCTCGATGCCGCCGGTGGAATCCTTGCCGACGGGCCGACAGGCACCGTGCTGCAGTCCGAGGGCGAACGGCTCGCAGCGGCAGGGGTCTGGGTGCCGCACCTCCCGCCGCGGCTTCCCGGCCGGCTGCCGAACCGGCTACCTGCCGACCTCGGACTCCAGGCGGGGGGAGCCCAGACTCCCGACCTCCTGTTGAGCGCGAGCGGCCTCGCCGTCGGGCGGGTGCCGTTCGCCCGACGCACCGCACGGGTCGTCGCTGGCGGGATCGACCTCACCATCGGGGCGGGAACGGCGACCGCGATCACGGGCCCGAACGGCGCGGGTAAATCGACCCTCGCGCTCACCCTGGCCGGCCTGCTCGCCCCGGCGGGCGGCCGTCTCGCTGCGAGTCCCGGCCTCGCGGACGGCCTCGGCACCGAACCGGTCCGCTGGCGTTCCCGCGCCCTGCTGACCCGGATCGGTACGGTCTTCCAGGACCCGGAACACCAGTTCCTCTCCGGCTCCGTGCGCGCTGAACTCGCCGTCGGCCCGCATGCCCTCGGCCTCGCCCCCGCGGAACAGGTCCGCCGGGTCGACGAGCTCCTCGAGAGGCTGCGGCTCGACCACCTGGCCGAAGCGAACCCCTTCACTCTTTCCGGCGGGGAGAAACGCCGGCTCTCGGTCGCGACGGTGCTCGCGAGCCGCCCGCGGGTGCTTGTGCTCGACGAGCCCACCTTCGGGCAGGACTCCCGGACCTGGCGGGAGCTCGTCGCCCTCCTCGTCGAGGTGCAGAGCGCGGGTACAGCCCTTGTCTTCGTCACCCACGACGAGCTCCTCGTCGACACGATCGCCGACTCCGAATACCGGCTCGCGGGTGGCAGGGCCGGGTCGGCGGCCGGCTCAGCGGCGGGGGCGCGCCGATGAGCCTCCTCACGCCGAGCATCCGCCCGAGCGCGGTCGCCCGGCTCAACCCCATCTCCAAGCTCGGCGCCGCGATCGTCGTGAGCCTCGCGCTGCTGCTCTCGATCGACTGGGTCTCGGCACTGGTCGCCCTCGCCCTCGAGGGCGTGCTGCTGTTCTGGTGCGGGCTGAGCGCGCGGCAATTTTGGCTGCGCACGTCGACGTTGTGGATCGCAGCGCCCTTCGGGGGCCTGACGACGGTGCTGTATGGCCGCGACTCCGGAGCGGTGCTCCTGACAATCGGTTTCGTGACGGTGACGGACGGCTCGGTCCAGCTCGGCCTGGCCATCGCGCTCCGGGTACTCGCGATCGGCCTGCCGGGAATCGTCCTCCTGGCCACGACGGACCCCACCGACCTCGCCGACGGGCTCGCGCAGGTGCTACGCCTGCCGGCCCGGTTCGTGCTCGGCGGACTCGCCGGCCTGCGTCTCGTCGGCATGTTCATCGAAGACTGGCGCTTCCTCAGCCTCGCCAGGCGCGCACGGGGTGTCGGCGACGGCGGCGGACCGATCGGGGCCCTCCGCCGCTTCTTCGGGCCGGCCTTCGCCCTGCTCGTCATCTCGGTACGCCGCGGGAGCAAGCTCGCAACGGCCATGGAGGCCCGCGGCTTCGGGACGGCGCCGCGCACCTGGGCACGCGCATCGGCGATCGGGGCAGGGGACGCCGTGATGCTCGGCCTCGGCCTCGGCATCGCCGGCATCGCGATCGCGGTCGCGGTCTGGGCGGGGACGTGGCATTTTGTCCTCTCCTGACCAGGTGCTGCTCGCCCCGGTGCTGGCGGCGATCGCGGCGTTCCAGAGGGCGGATGCCGGGCCCATCGTGATCCTGATCGACGGGCCGAGCGGTGCGGGCAAGAGCACCCTCGCCGACCGCATCCTCGACGCCTGGCCGTCGACCGCCGGGCCGACGAGAGTGCGGCCCGCACTCATCCGTCTCGACGACATCTATCCAGGCTGGAACGGACTGGCCGCCGCGAGCGCACACCTGACCGAACACGTGCTGCGCCCGTTCAGGGCCGGACTGCCCGGCGCCTGGCGCCGCTATGACTGGGGAGCGGACGCGCCTGCGGAATGGCATCCGGTAGACCCGGCCCTTCCGCTCCTCGTCGAGGGCTGCGGCACGCTCTCAGCGGCCAATGCCGGCCTGAGCGACGTACGGATCTGGCTCACTGCCGACGACGAGGAACGCAAGCAGCGGGCCCTCGCGCGGGACGGTGAGGCATTCCGGTCGCACTGGGACCAGTGGCAGGCAGAATGGCAGGGATTCCTCGTGCGGGAAGAACCCGGACGATGGGCGACGATCGAACTCGACGGGACCCCCGGCCTCCGTGGAGATCGGGGAAATCGGGGAGATCGGGGAAATCGGACTAGCGTTAGGTCATGACTAGTCCAGCTCCCGAAGAAGTGTTCTACACCGCCGAATTCATCGATGGCCCCCTCGAGGGACAGGTCGATTCCCGAGTCCTCGTGCGGGGCGCGCATGACAGCCGGATCAGCATGGTCTCGCTCGTCGAGGGCATCGAGACCCTGTTCTGGTACGACGAGGTCGACGAACGCGACGTGCAGGGCCGGATCCATGTGCGCTACCGCTTCGACGCGACGGACAGCGACCCGTACGTGCCGGAAGACCAGCCGGAGTAGCCGCTACTGCTCCAGGAGTGCCGAGATCATCGGCACCGGGTTGAGCAGGCGCCAGCCGGGTCCGGGGGCGCTGATCGTCGTATCGAGCACGAGGGGTGAGGTCACGGCCTCCCCGCTCGCATCCACGGTGACCCGGCCGACCGTCGTACCGGAGCGGCCGGTCGCGAACGCGTCCAGGTCAAGCGTGGGTGCTCCTACCGGAGCGGCCTGCCAGCCGAAGCGGGTCTTGGCCGTCTTCACGACGCCAGAGGCCGTCGCGTCCCAGGGAGCGTCGAAACGCACGTACGCCGCGCCCTCCGCGAGGATCGGGAGGTCGGTGACTCCGGCCTTTGCACTGGCCATGAGCGCCTTCAGGTCGGTCGTCAGCGTGTCGTAGTCCGGCTCGCCGATCACGGCACCGGCGAAGGTGAAGGCCGCCGGCGCGGTTCCCACGCTTGCGGTGAACAGGAAACAGACGCCGCCGGCGTCCGTGTAGCTGCGGGAGAGGCCGGTGATGCCCTCCTCCGGCAGGTAGGCGGTCGTGTTGTCGACTCCGCGCTGGCCGACGAGGGCGGATGCCGGGCTCGCCAGGATCTGGCTGATCACCGGGTTGGTCGCAGCGAGGCCCGCGAGCCGCGCCAGGTCCGCTCCGTTCCCGACGCTCGCATCCGCGAGGCCCGTGGCGTCCGCGACGTGGATGCCGGCCAGGCCCTCCTTCGCGAGCCAGGCGTTGGCGGCCGTGACGTAGGCGTCGACGGAGCCGAAGGCCCACCGGGCCAGGGTGTCCGCGTGGTTGTTGCTCGAGCCGAGGATCATCGCCTGCAGGAGTTCCTGCTGCGTCCAGGTTTCGCCGGGGAAGACGATGACCGTGCGCGCACCATTGGCCACGTAATCGAGGTAGTCCTGGTAGTCGGCCGGCGTGATCGGCACCCCGGGCCCTGCGGCGCCGGCGTCGAGGGGCTTGGCCGAGAGCACGACCAGGGCGGCGACGATCTTCGCCGCGGCGGCCATCGGCAGCGGGGTTGTGCTGCCCGCTGCGGCGATCGGGGTGGTCGCGACCGTCGTTGCGGTCGTTGCCGCGCCGGCGGCCGGCGGCACGAGGCTCACGACGGCGCTCGTGCCCGCGGCAGGGAGCACCGGGGGAGTGGCGGCTGTCGCGGCGGCCGGTGCCGACACCACGGTCGCCTTCACCATCGGGAGCGGCCCGAGGAGCGTCGCGGGCCCGTAGACGCCGATGACAAGGATCGCCAGGGCACCGACCGTGATACCCAGGGCGCGGCCGGGCCGGAATTTACTCATGAGTCGAGGCTAACAAGTGCGGGTCATCCCCAGCCGAGCTCGTGCAGCCTGTCGTCATCGATCCCGTAGAAATGGCCGATTTCGTGCACGAGGGTGATGTGCACCTGGTCGCGGAGCTCCTCGAGGGAGTCGACGATCGCCAGCAGGGACTCCCGGTACAGGATGATGCGGTCCGGCATCTCGCCGAAACCGTACTGGTCGCGGTGCGTCAGGGCGACCCCGTCGTAGAGGCCGAGCGTGTCGAGGGAGCCGTCCTCCGGACGATCCTCGACCACGAAGATGACGTTCTCGAGCCCGTCGACCATGTCGTCGGGCAGGAGATCCAGCTCGTCGACGACGACCTTCTCGAATTCCTCGTGACTGAATTCATCGGGGCTGAGCTGCGGCATCCGTTCAGCATCTCACAGTGTTGATTTCACACAGTACTGATCGTGAGGTGCTGAACGGATGCCTGATCTACTTGGGGTGACTGACGGGGCTTGAACCCGCGACCTTCCGGACCACAACCGGACGCTCTACCAACTGAGCTACAACCACCATGTGCTGCGCTCTTCCCGAAGGAGCAGCGGCAACTCAAGAATTCTATTACACGTTTGGAGTGAATGCTGACACGGCTTCTGCCGCGCTCGCTTTTGCCTCGTCGCTCGTGGGTCCGGGGTCGGCCACGAACACGGTCTGGCGGTAGTACGCGAGTTCGCGAATCGACTCGAGGATGTCTGCGAGTGCGCGGTGCCCGCCGTCCTTCACCGGGGCGTTGAAGTACACCCGCGGGTACCAGCGACGGGCGAGTTCCTTGATGGAGGAGACATCGACGTTACGGTAGTGCAGCTGGTTGTCGAGGCGCGGCATGTACTTCGCGAGGAACGAGCGGTCCGTTCCGATCGAGTTTCCGGCGAGCGGCGCCTTCTGCTCCGCGGGAATGAACCTGAGAACGTACTCGAGGACCTCGAATTCGGCTTCCGCGGCGCTGACCCCGTTCGGGATCTCCTCGATGAGGCCGGAGGTCGTGTGCATATTGCGCACGAAGTCGTTCATATTCGCGAGCGCGGAGGCGTTCGGCTTGATGATGATGTCGAGGCCCGGGTCGATCACGTTGAGGTCGTAGTCGGTGATGACCACGGCAATCTCCACCAATTCATCGTTTTCCAGGTCTAACCCGGTCATCTCGCAATCAATCCAGACCAACCGGTCACTGCTTTTTGTCATGGTCCGAGTCTAGCGGCGGGGTCCGACGCGGTCCCCGGCCCGCCAGCGAGCCCGGGCCGGGCCTGGCCGGCGGATGGCCGGGGCGGCGGGGTCTGGGTCTGCGGTATCGTTGAAGCGCTCCGCGCCCCCGTAGCTCAGTGGATAGAGCAGCGGCCTTCTAATCCGCTTGTCGTTGGTTCGATTCCAACCGGGGGCACCAATGAAACAAAGGGAAGCACGGGGCATTCACCCCCACTCGGGGAACGGCTTGTAAGCCTAGACCATAGCCTAAGACGATTTATAGGCTCTCCGTGAGGCCATGGCCGGGATGCGCCCCTGTAACCCACACTGGGGGTGCGCGCGTTAACGACGAAAATGCCCGCCAGCCTCCGAAGAGACTGGCGGGCGAATGGGATGTACTGGGTCGAATTGGCGGGGTTAGGCGCAGCGTTCTAGGATGACGCCGTACAGGTGCGCCGTGCCCGCGTAAGTATCTGCGGCATTCCCCCCAGAGCGGCCAACACGGATCACGGTGTGACGCGGCCCCATCATGGGGGCAGTTGAGGGGATCATCGACCAGTAGGGGGAGACGAGAGTGTGCGCCTCGGCGAATGCCGCTGTCGGTGCCACCCCTGCCACGGGTGCAGCCCCTGTCGCCATCGTCATAGCGACTGCGTTTGAGCCGTTCGAGGTATCGAAGTTGATGCGACTCAGGTAGGTGCGGTCAATCTGCCACGCTACGTTCCCCGCCACCCCGTCTGTGGTCGTCCACCACGCCCAAACGTTCGCGCTTTTCCATCCACCAGGGAGGTGAACGATTGTTGACGCACCAGCTACCCCCGCCTGTTTCGTGAAAGACAGCACGGGAAGGAAGCTATTCAGGACGGCCGCGACGGGCGATCCACCGAGGATGAGGGAGGGAACGAACTCCGTGGCGGGCAGGAAGATCCGGTCAGCGCGGGCGGGGTTCGCGGATGGGCTAGCGTATTTCGCTTGCATGTAGCACGCCCACAACGTGTCTACCCAGAGGAGATTGCCCGCAGGGGAGGCTGGGTGAATGCCATCATCTTTGACAAAGGTGGCCGTAACATCCCAGTTGGGAATGTCAAGGAAGGCACGCGTCACATCAAGGAACCCCCACCCCTCGGTGCCACACATCTCTCGAAGCCGGTTCATCCGCTGCAAGTGTAGGGGCATATTCGCGGGCACCGATAGTGTCCCCGTTCTTTGCGGGTTCTGTCCCATGACGAGCACGGGAACGTTGGGGCTCATGAGCCGGAGAATGTCACGAATGAGGGCATAGAACGCGACGTTTACGTTGTCATCGGTTGCTCCGCCCTGATTGTGCCCGTGATTGATGATGACAAGATGTGGGGTGACGGGGATCAGGGTATTCAGGTGTGACTGACTCCAAATCGGGTTCATTCCGGACGCTGATCCGTTGTAGATAGTCAGCTTGTACGGTACGCCAGCGTTGGCAATTCCTGTGCCCGTCTGCACGGTTGTTCCCGCGTCGTAGGCAGCCGTGGGGATGTCAGCGATCTGTCGGAAGATGACCGTACGGTCGGGGTAGAGTGCTGCGAGCCGCTGCGTGAAGAGCCACGGCCACCGCGCCTCGGTGGAGTTGATCACCCCATCACCGTTCCCCGTCGAGTCGCCGATGATAGCCAGGACAGCATCTTCCTGGCCCGAGTCAAGCCGCCCACGGAACGCCGCGAGATAGCGGGCGACAGTAGAGTCCGGCGAGCGGCGGACGACGGATACGGCCTCAGAGGGGGTGGCAAGCGAGCCCCCCTGGCTTAGTGAACGGGTCATGCGTGCACCGTTCCCGAGATGACGAGGTCGACAGCCGTTGCCGTGCTCGAATATCCGGCGATGAAGTCGCCCGGACCAAGCATGGCCCCGCCCAGGTAGTCACGCAGGGAAAGGGTGTCATTGGCCAAGAGGGAGTAGCCGCTGATGACCCGGTGTGTTCCATCACCCATAGTGCCGCCCGCTTTGACGATAGACAGGTAGACGACGACGGGGGCTGAGGTGACATTGCAGAGCGTACCCTGTGCGATCTTCACCGAGGTTGCGGCTGGCACCGTGTACAGCGCGGCCTCGGTGATTGCAAGCTGCTGCGAAAGAAGGACCTGCGGGGAGATGGATAATGCGACGATGACGTTCTGACCAGCCACGATTTAGCCTCCGAAGACGATGGAAAGGGCTGCGGAGAGACCAGCAGCTTGAGCGGGTGTTGCATAGGTGGCAGCCAATGCAATCGCCGCAGCGCTGGCCGGGTTGGTTACATCTCCCGCTGCGATCTGTGCCGTGTGGGCTGCGGTGAGGACATCTATCGCGTCGTGTTTGGCGAGGTGGCCGGTCTGTCCTTCGTTGAATCCCATGAGCGCCTACGCTGCGTGATCGCCGGGAGTGGCGGTGACAGTCGTGGTGCTCGCCTTGATATACCCAGCGATGGTGCCCACGATGAGGACGATTGCGCCGGCAGCACCAGCCGAGATGTGCACGCCCACGTAATCGAGGCCGGTGATGAGGATGGATGCGGTGAGTCCGGAGATCAGCCACGCGAGCAGCTTGGGCTCGAGGTCGGTCCAGGCGCGCTTGAGGACGTTCTTGGTGATGATGGTGATCGTGGTCATGGTGTGACTCCTTGAGTTGTAGTTACGGTTTGAAAGCTGCATAGGCACCGAGCAGCCCGACGACGACGCCGATAGCGGTGTATAGGTTGGCCTTGGTGATCTGGGAGCCCTGCGCCTGCCCCTGCTGCTGGGTCTGCCCGGACATGTACGGCTTGACCTCGTTCATGAAGTCACTGATTGCCTTGGCCGTGGAGCTGGCAAGGCCTTGGATTGCCATGTCCGTTGAGGCGCGGATTTCTTCGCCAAGCTGGTTGAGGCTCGAGTTGGTCGCATAGATGCCGGACTCACTCAGGTTTTTGTCTCGGAGCGCATCGTTCTGCTGCTCCTTGTATGTCTGCGATTCGCGGGCCAGCGACAGGGCGGCAAGGTCAGCGGTCTCCTTAATCTTGAGCGCCTTCTCCTTCTCGATATTGACCTCGGTATAACGTCGGTCGCGCTCGTCGTTGAAGCGTTCATCAGCGAGGCGCATGGCCTCGGCATGCGTGGCATACGTGTCGATGGTCCAGCGCACATCGTGAATCGCAATGGGGGGCTTCGTCACGACTTCCCCTCCCCACAGCGGCAGAAGTCACACGACGGACCGCACTGGCAGGTCGAACTGGGGGCATGGCGGCGGGACATTAGGGCTCCTTGTGTGTGTGATAATGCGGGTATGCCAAACCAGCCGAAGACACCAACCCGAGTTTTTCGGATCGATGACGAGTTGTATTCGGCGGCTAAGGCGAAAGCGAAAAGCGAGGGGCGCACGCTCTCCGACGTGGTACGGGAAGCCTTGACCCTCTATGTGGGGGCTTCCAAGGTGTAGTTACACCTGCTATGTTCTGGACATGACAACAGCGACGGGGGAAACAATGGACAGGGCAGCAACCAAACGACGGGCACCAATCGCGGCAATCACCGCATTCGCACTCATCACCCTCATCGCACTCGGGGCCGGCGCATACGCATTCCGCGCATACGATGCCGTCAACGCCCAGTCAGGCACCGTTGCAGCACAGGCCGCGACGATCGCCAAGCTCACCAGCGACCAGACCGCGTTGACCGCCGAAAAGACGGCGCTCAATGATCGGTTGGCCCTGTGCCTCGCCACTGCCGCACGATACAAGAGCTACAACTCCCAGAACCAAGCAGCCATGCAGCAGATCACCGCCAAGTGGGGCATCAACTACAGTGTGCCAATCAAGGGCATCCTTGATAGCTATACGACCGCAAACAACATGCTTGATTGCAACTAGCGCAGGAAGATAACCTGAGCCGCGATCATCGCAGAGTTTGTGCCACTTGAGCCGAAGTTGTTACCTCCGGTGCGTGCGGCAATCTGGACGGTGAACGTTCCGCCAGATAGCCCAGTCAGGGTGGCCGAGTGCGAGGCTGAAATATTCATCACCGTGTTCGCGTAGGGTGCCGTGTTGAAGTCGCCAACGATAGTTGCCGCTTCTGGCCCGCTGCCACCGTTGATGACCACCTTGACGTACAGGTAGCCCGATGTCCCCGAGGTGTTCGCGGCGGTCACCGTTCCGGATCCGAGGATTAACGCCCGCGTGTAACCGGACGGAACCGTGAACGTAACCCCCGCGACGGCACCCGTTCCCGAGCTGATTCCAAACCCGCTAGCCGACGTGGACGCACCAGACGGCGACACCTGCAATGCCACCTGTGCGGCCAGTGTTGCCACCTGTGCGGTCAGTTGCGTCTGCTGGTCTGCGAGCGTGACCTGTTGTGCAGCCTGTGTCGCCTGCGTGTCCTGCAACACCTTGATGACCGGGGCGAGGGTTTGAAGTACGGACGGGATTACCTCGCGCAGGTCACGTTCGAGGTCTAGGACCTTGCGGGGCATCCAGTCCTCACCCGCAGGAACCGCTGAACTGAGGGAGCTGGGGCCAGCCATTATGAACCTGCAATCGTCGCGCTCAGAAGGGTTGGGGTGATGATGGGCGTTTCGGAGATTTCCAGTTCCCAGCCAATGCACCGCGCGACACCAGCAAAGCCACCGGGGAAAGCGGGCACCGATTCGCGGCCGAGCGTGTTTGCCCTGGCGAGGGCAATGGACGACTTACCAGGGGTGCCGAAAATGTCATGGAAAACATCCGTGAAAAGGTCGAAGCCGGTCTTCGTCGTGACAGCCTTCATCGCCGGGTCATCCTCGAGGCCACCAATGGCGAACCCGATATCATCGCCGATTGACCAGTCCACGCCGAGGACCGGCGCATCCGAAACGACGGCTGATAGGTTGACCGTCGCGGAACCATTCGAGAGAATTCCGAGAGCCTGCTGAGCGTGCGCAGACAGCGTGCCCACGTCCGTGATCGAAGTGCTTGGGGTCCATCGGTACTCGAACGTGGGACGACTGGTACCTGCCGATAATTGCCGCGGCGACTGCGGGCGAACGCTGCCAGACGCCGACGACACGGCCATGACGTCGTTAGCACCCTTGCCCGCGCTGTAGTCCTCGAGCATCGAGACAGAGATGACGGAACCAGGCATCTCGAACGTGGCGGCAGGACCCATGCCAGAGGGGACGGCGGCACCGATTCGATCGCCCACGTACAAGACAGGGGTGATGCGTTCCGGGTTGTGCTGCCATTCCCAGCCAACGGTCCACTCGGGGCCACCGATTACGCCCATGAGTTCAGTCAGTGCCGAGTAAACGGTTTTGTCGGAGGCGTCCAAGTAGGTGCGATCGCGAAGAGCCCCGACGCCGGCCGTCGTGAACTGAACTCGAATCGGCAGACCAGGTTTCGCGCCATCCGCAATGTACGCATTGACCAGTGACGCGACAATGTTGTTCTGCCCGACCGATGGGATAGACGGGTTGGCGACCGTTGCACCATAAGACACGTCACCCACGTAGCGACGGTCAAGGTAAGACTCAACCGTCACTAAAGAAATCGTGATCTTGTCCGACTCGTCCCGAATGCGCTTCGTGACATTGCCACCCCAGATAGGGTTGCCGTCCGATAGCAGATTGAGGCACGCCGCACCCTCGAGTGTTGCCCGCTGCCAGTTCTCCGGTGCGGACGGGATGGGCAGGGTCGCCGTGGTCGACTCGTACCGTCCGATGGTTGCCTTCACATTGGACACGTCAAGGTCGGGCAGGTCGGCGAGCAGCAGTCCCGTCCGCAGATCGGTTGCAACCCATGTGAGGTCTGGCATTGCGGCCTCCTAGAAGCTCGGTGCGTAGACGATCTGTTCGAGCTCGTTGCCGGTGAGTTCGACCACGTTGAGGGTGATCGCCTCCTTGGGTAGCGCATTGAGGATCCGCCACTGGACGGCGGTCAGCCGGCGTGCGGTGCCGTTGCCATCGACGCCCCACACGTCGGCGTAGTCGATGCCCGCGATAGTGCGGTAATCGGTCCAGATGCGCGAGATGCCATCCGCGAGGGGGCTGGAGTTGTCGGTCGGTTTCAGATAAACGGTCACGTCATCGTCCTTCGGGGTCGGTGGAATAGTTGCGATTGGGGTGACAGCGAGGGCCGCGAAACTCGGTGCGGCCAGGGTCTCGGTGCCATGCAGGAGCGTCCACCCGCGATAGGTGGGGGTCGGTTTCGCGGCGTGGTATTCGGCAAGCGTTGCCGTGCCCATCGCGTTGCCCCACCACGTCGTAGCGCCGTTGGAGGCCATGAGGATCAACCCGCCGCCAAGCTCGAAACCAACGTGACCCTCGCCAGTTCCCCACCAGTGCAGAGCGCCGCGTGGTGCCGGACCTTGCGACATATCGCCGGACGCATCGCCCGCGAGGGTGGCCGTGTCGAAGCTGCGAGTGAACCCACCCGCACGGTACACGAACGCCTCGCACCAGTTGTGCCAGGAGCCGTTGTTTACGCTCGCGTTGGTGGGGTGAGCGCGGGCATACGCCTCAACATCGTCGATCGTGCGCATTACTGAGCCGACCGGTAGTAACTGACGGAACCGTGGATCTGTGTCGCACCCGTGGCCGCAGGGAACAAGGTGAAAATGTCACCATTCGCCCGGATCTCGAACGCCCCAGACTCACCAGAACCGAAGTACGCTGCACCGCCACGGACCACAGTCTCAGGCGCGAAACCTGACGGGCATGTTCCGATCCACTCATTCGCCGTGATCGCGGTGCCCTTGACAGCATTGATCTGTGCGACAACCATTCCCGCACGCTTCGAGAACGTCATCTGCGCGCCAGCAGACCAACCGGAAGCGAACCCGGCGAGAACCGTTGCCGTTGTTGCTTCTGCCGCAAGCGGCTTCCATGTTGTCCCGTTGTGAATCCACACACTGTTGAGCGAGATGTCATAAACCATCTGGCCCTTGTACGGGGATGCCGGGTACGAAGCCGATGACGGGCACGGGATGATGCCACCAGCCGCGACCGCATACGGGGCGATCCACGTCACGGTCGGAGAGCCACCACCAGACACGGGCACGTTGATGCGCGCAATTGGGAATGCGCGCGACACGGGAAGCGCGGGGTCAGTGGCCGCGACCGTGCCCGCAATGTATTTGACCGTCGCAACCGGGACCGTGGAACCATCCTCGACAGGGATGTCGAGCTGCACATAGATGAGATCCTGGCGGGCAATAGACGCACTCGCCGCCGTTATCGAACCAGTCTGAATGGCATCAAACGAGAACGTCACCATGCCCGACTCGGCCGCTGCCTCAAGATCCGCGACACCAGAGAACGCGCCACACGTCCAAGTCGTAGACGTTGCGCTTACCGTCGAGGTAGACGTGCCGGGACGCACGCCTGAACGCCCCCCAAGGGGACGAGCAGACGTTGCGCCGGCAAACGCAACCGCGTTCACTTGACGCAACATCCGCCCGCCATAAGAAGGTGCGCCCGCTGCGGCATCTACTGGATAAATCGTGTTGACCATGAAGTCTCCTATTTGTCAGCCGACATGGCCGTGATTGTGAGTTGAGCGCCAGCCGTATAGCTCGCCGCCGTAAAGCTCCATGTGTTTTGTCCGGGGTCGAAGGCAGACCAGCCTCGAGATGTGATGTACCCGTTACGCGACGACTGCCCGTTGGCGAGCACCTGCCGCTTCTCGTAATTGAGGTCCAGCCATTCGCCCGCGTTCAGGACCAGCGACGACGAGAACACCAGCGCAATCCCTGTGCCCAAATGGGTGATGATCGGGCCGACACACGGTCCATCGATACGCGCCGTCACCGGACCCGCAACATTGCCCACGTTCGTGAGGCTGATCTGACCCGTGACCTGCACGGCGTTGATGCTGTACGGGATCGTGTACGGGATTGTCAGACCGCCCGTAGTTGACGGGAGCGCCGTTGACGCGGTGAGGGTTGCGCCGAGTTTGCGCGGATCCAAGGCGACAACCTGCACCGAATATGTGAACGCCGTCGCACCGATCCACACCGGCAGCACGTCACCATCACGGCGAACGTTGCACCAGCGGGACCGGCCAGACTCGACCACCGCAAACAGCATCGAATCCAACGACACCGAATCAATGAGTCGGTCCAGCGCATCCGAGGCAAGCGCGGCAGTCGGGGCGATACACGTTCCCTTGAGGGTCATGGGACGCTCGCCCGAATAGGACAAGCCGCCCCATGCTCCCGGCTGGCGTGGCTTCCGTGTCGGCTTCAACGAACCAGCCGGTGAACCCCACCCCTTGAAGTCCTCAAGGATCCATTCGACCCCGGAATCTTCCCGCGAGGTGAGGTTCACAGCGCCGATGGACACGTACGAGAGCGCAAGAGGAACAGCCATCAGACAGCCCCAATCGCGTTCTGCCGGCGAGCAACCTGCATTGCAGTAGCCCGCGGCGAGATCGCCTCGTAGATGTTGTACGTGTCGCCCTTGCCCTCAGTGCCGCCGCCGAGGGTCGCGCGCACCTTGTCAAGCGGGCCAATAATCTCGTCCTGCCCACCCTCAGCAACACGCACCAGACGCCCACCAGGAGTCGCCGGGACAATGCCACCCTCAGCGAGCTGGGGGATGTGGCCGAGGTGAATGTTCACCGCGCCATTGGTGAGGGTGCGTGCCAGATCGCCCGCACCGTTCAGCCCATCAATGACCCCGTTTACGAGGCCGATGATCGTGTTGAAGATTCCACGCACCACCGACTCGACCCCGGAGAACGCGCCCGTGACGATGCCGCCGATCGCACCGAACACCGTGTTGATCACGTCAGAGAGAGTGTGAATCCCGCCGATGATGAAGTTGATCACCGGCATGATCATCGTGTTCCATAGCCAAGTGAAGATCGCGCCGATGGCCTGGAACACGGGGCTGATGATGTTCTGCCATAGCCACGTATATACAGCCGCCATTGCCTGCACGTACAGGATGATGAAGCCGACCACCGGGATGATGATCGATGTCAGCAGCCACGACACGATGTTTCCGATCGCCTGGAAGACGACGGTGATGATCGCGCCGAGAACCTGAATGACCGGGATCAGTACGGGCATAATGAACTGGACGAGCTGCACGAACAGGTTGATGACGATAACGATGACGGGCATTAGCGCAGTGATGACCGTCGTGACAATCTGCAAGATCGGTGGGATCAGCGCAGCAAACACGGGGATCAGCGCCGAGATGACCTGAATGACAATTGGGATGACCGTGGCCGTCAAGCTCCAGAGCGTTTGCGACAGGCCGAGGATCGTGGGGAGGATGCTGATAAACGCATCAGCGAGCATCTGCACTAGCGAAACAACCACGGGCAGGATCTGGGCCATAGCACCCGAGAGCGCTTCGACCAGCGAACCGACAAGGCCGACCACGAGAGGCAACGCGGTAGCAAGCACGCCCCCGATAGTCTGGCCGAGAGCCGTCAGCGCTGAGATGATCGCTGGCATGATCGGCGCAATGACCTTGAGAATCAGTTGTAACGGCGAGAACGATGACGCCAACCCGAGAACCTGGGGGAGCAGCGGCATGAGCACGGGGCCGAGGCTTGCGAAAACCTGCATCACGCCGTCAAATACCGGCTTGAATGTTGCGCCCACCCCAATAGCGGCATCCCGCGCTTTGAGCAAGAACGACACGAGCGGCGAATCTTCCTCGACGTGGAATGCCTTACGGAACGACTCGGAGAAATCGCCCTTGATGAGCAGGTCAGACAGACCATGCACGGCGTTCCCGATGAAGGTAAAAGCGTTGGTTGCGACGGGCGCAACCTTCTGCCCGAACCCGTCGATTACCCCAGCAACCTTGAGGAACTCGCCACGGTGATCCTGCAAAACATGCGTGACTGCCTCAATGGCCGGGGTCATTGCGTTGCGGAATACGTTGTGAACAGACGTGAGAACTGGGACTAGCTCGCCACCGAGGGTTACTTTCAACCCCTGATTTGCTGCGTCGAAGTTGCGCGCCGACACCTTCGCGTTGACAAACGCATTTGCCGCAACGTCATCGATAACCAGGCCCATCGTCTTGGCCTTCTCGGTCAGCGCCCCGATGCCCTCCGAACCCTTATTCAGGAACGGGATCATCTGCGCGCCAGAGCGGCCGAAGAGCTGCGTTGCCAGTGCCACCTTCTCGGCACCCTCGGGCATGGTCTTGAACTTGTCAGCCAGACCGGGCAGCAAGTCCGACATCGGCTTGACATTGCCCGCCGCGTCCAAGAATGACGTGCCGAGTTTCGCGGTCATCTCCGCCGTCTTCGCCGCGTCCCCATGAGCAAGCCCAAGGTTCTTCGAGAAGATCGTCAGCGCACCCGATGCGTTGTCAGAGTCGACCCCGGCGAGTTGCATTGCGCCGCGCAAACCTGACACCTGTTCGATGCTTCCACCCGCCACCCGCTGCAACACCTTCACCGAACCGGTAAGGTCCATGAACGCCTTGGTCGAGTCGTCCACGATGTGCTTGATTGACAGGCCCGCACCAAGGGCTGCGAGGGGTGCGGCGAACGTTTTGAGCCCAGTCATAAGGACGCCACCAAGCGCCCCGCCAATGCCCGCAGACTCGCCCTTGACCGCCGCCGAGAGGGCGGCACCGAATCCGGTAGCGTCAGGTTTTACCCCGAGGGAAACCTGCCCGGCTGAAAGCGTCCCGGCCATTAGTCCTCCATCATTGAAGCGAATTGCGAAAGCTGAATAGTCGGGGCTTTGACCGGTTCAAGAGCTGCCTCATACGGGCGCGGGACACGAGGAGACGGGTCCTGCTTGCTCTCCGAATTGGCCGAGATAAACAGGTCTGTCAGGTAGCGCACCGAATCAACGACGGTCGCCAACATCTCCACGTCGTTGCCCCAACCGAGCGGGGACTTCATCTGCGACCGGACATAAGCCGAGTCAGGCGGCAGGCCCTTGATGTGGGTGAGCAGGCGGCGGACACCCCACGCCTGCTCACCCCACACGGCCAGCCGTAAATCAGTCCCGTAGAACCGGGTGAAATCGGCCTCGAGTGGCCCCCACTCTGTCTCTAGAGTGTGGGCGAGGCCGAGGATTCCCCCAGCGTCGAACCCGTCACGAACTCCGTGATCGCTTTCAGATCAGCGGCAGACAGGCCGTCGTTGATCAGCGCGTCCACGTCGGCAGGGTCCACGAGCAGCTTGGTCAATCCGCCCTTGATGTTCTCCGCCTGGAAGTCGATAACCGCGCCGATGTCGAACTCTGCGCGCACCTCCACGAACCCAGCAGCGAGCTTGATGTACGGGTTCGCCAGACCGGCAGCAGCACGAGCCTCAGCACGGGCGACACGAGCCGCACCAAGGTCGAGGACGTTTGCACCTGCGGGTGCCTCGCTCAGGATGCTCAATAGCCGACCGCCTGATCGACGCCGTACACAAGGACGGACTTGGTGCCATCGATGGACGCGAGTGCCTGAACTTCCATCGCATAGGAGATGGAATCCTGCCGGCTGAACTTCACCGTGGGCAGCGAGGTCAGTGCGGCGCGCTGGATGATGATGCGCTGCGAGATCACGGAATCAGACCAGTCGATGATCAGCATGAAGTTTGCCACAGACGCTGCGTCGGGAATCGCGAGCGAGTAGGAGCCGGTCACCTTGACGAAACCAGTGGCCGTGCCCGCGATCGTCGGGGCAATGAGTGCGCCGCCGACCGTGGCCGCGAGGGTCAGGGTTGTTCCAGTCGGGGCGGTCAGGACGTAGTACGTGGTTCCGACGACGAACGGGGTTGCACCCGTGAGCCCCTGGAACTGGAACGGGTCGCCGACGTTGAGTCCGTGTGCGACCGAGGACGTGACAACACCGGTCGTGATCGCGATGGTTGCCGTGCCGATGCTGGTCGCGTTGGCGGTGATTGCAGCGCCGCCCCATGCCAGACCCAGGGTGTCCTTGTTCGTCTGCTGGAGCTCGAACGTGAACGATCGAACCAGCGCGGTAGGAATGGTGCGCACGGGCTCGAGCGCCTGCCACACCGTCACGTCTTTGGTCTTGTAGTCCTGCTTGGCTACGAAGCCGTCGGTGCAGAAACCGAGCTCAACAAAACCCGCGCCGGGCGCAGTGGTCGAGTCGGCCGGGATGGCGGTCCCAAGTGGGGCCTTCCAGATCCGGCCCGATCCGGGGACCCGGACCTGGCTGGCGTTGTTAGCAGGAGCCATGATGTTTGTCCTTTCGAGACACGACGAATAAGCCCCCGGATCGGAGGCTTAGAGAGGGTTGGGTTACGGGTGGGTGAGTAGGCGATACCGGGCGACGTACCGGGGCAAGGGTGGGTTAGGAATTGTGTCTGGAAGCCAACTGGCGCCCATCTCCTCTGTGCCCGATACGAGGACACCAGCGGGCACGCGATCGTTCGCCACAGCCCACACAGCGGCCTGCACGGTGCGCGCTATCTGCCCGCACAGTTGCTTAGAACCGCCAACGGAATCGATCTGCAACGCCGGATTGCCCAGCGCCGGCCAGATCCCGTTACCGCCGCCAAGCTGCACGACGATGTACGGGTAGGTCGGGGCGCTCGGGATTTCCGTCACGATGTGCGTCGAGTCGATGAGGGTGGTTAGCTCGGGGATCGTGCGCAGGTATTGGATCGTCGCGAGCACCGCGTCGGGGAGCACGTAGACAGGATTCGGCATTAGCCGCCCTTCTTCTTGAACGTGAGCCCGAGCGCGTCAGCAGCGCGCCGGAAAGTGAAGTGCGCCGCCTGCCCCTGGCTCGGAACGCCGAACTCAACATGCGCCGCATGGTCGCTGGACGAGTAGACGCGAGCGCCACCCTTCGTCTTCTCCGCGACAATGCTGGCCCCATAATCGCCCGACGACTCGGGGGCATTCGAGCGGGCCACCGATGCGATCTGTGTTGCAACGGCGAAGGGCTCGTCACCATCCGCAACCAGTTTTGCCACCTCGGCCTCAACGTCTGGATTTAGCGTGAGGGTTACGTCGCCGCTAGCCACTGATCGCCACCAGCTTGCAGATGAGATGAGACACGGCTTGCAAGCGCGGGTTGTACGCGTGCTCGGGTACACCGTTCACCTGGAACAATTGGCCCTGGAATGTGATCTGATCAAGGTGGCCGATCAGTGTTGGAATCCATGTAGCACCGCTCAAACGGGTCACCCGCATGTGGGCAACCCAATCCGAGACGGTCGTGTCGCGGTCGGCCTGAAACTCAACGCTGGCCTTCTGCTCAAGGAACCCCAGCACGACGAACGGGGTACCAAGGCCACCGGGGATCTCGTCGCCGTAAGCATCCTTCGTTGGTGCACCCATTGTTTGCACGCTGAGCGGCTGCGTTAAAAGCTGGTTCAGGCTCATGCGATCCGCGGATTCATGTAGCGTGCCAACCCCTTGCGCTCAATGCTCGAGAACCCATCAGCCTCCATGCCGTACTTCACCTGGTAACCGCCGATCCGCTCAAGGTCAATACCGGCTGGGGATGAGTACGCACGAGCTGCAGCACCGAGGACAGCACCGACAATGGACATCGGCATCACCGCGAACCCGTGCGAGTAAGTGACCCGCCACGACTCAGGCGCAGACGGCCAGTGAAAGCCAGTGTTCGGGTTGGCTGAGATCATCCCGAGCCGTTTGGAAACGGTGTACGTTGCCGGGTCCACCGTGGTCCACACGGTGCCATCGAACGTCTCGAGCAGGGACACGGATGTCACGGGGGTTTCGGGGAGTAGCGCCACATACCCGGCGAGCGGATCGATCAGCACGACATCGTTGATCACGGGGTCAAGCGTGAGTTGCATGAAATCCCTCACCATGCCCGACGCGATGTCCAGCATGAGAATCGCCGAAGCGTCGTCAGCCGCGAGGGGCTGCTGCAAGAATGCCGCCAGTTGGGCGGGCGTGGCGAGGGCGGCCATTACTTGACCTCAGCGGTGGTCGCGTCGAAGATCGGGGTGGGCTCCGGGGCCTTGACGACCTTGACCTCGACGCGGGGCTTCCCGGTCAGCTCTTCGTAGTCCGAAACGAAATCGGTGGGTGCCATGTTGTTCTCCCTTCAAGTGTTGGGGGTGGGGCCAGTCCGAAGACCAGCCCCACCGGGTGATGCGGGTTACGCGGTGAGCAGGACCTTGCCGAATCCGGCGGGACGGATCACGCTCAGGGCAAGCCTTTCCTCAGCCTTCAGCGTGATCATGTCCGTCTCGAAGTCGTTGTTGTTCGAGTTGGTCATGTCGAGCACGACACCGTTGCGGCGGAAGATCTGCGCGCATTCCTGGAAGCCACCGACGAACGCGGTGCCCTGTGCGATGGCGGTCGTGATGACCGTCTTCACGCCCCAAAGGTTCGACACGTTGGACGGGCCTGCGTTGCCGTACGCGCCGGTGAACGGGCCACCTGCGTAGTACTGCTGCTGGCCATCCTTGCCGAGACGGATGGTCTGCCAGTCGAGCGGGTTGATCAGGATCGCGTCCGGCTCAACGAACGAGACCGAGCGCAGGGCGGTGATCTGGTTGAAAATGCCTTCCATGATCTTCGCGGCGGTGAGGCCCGCCGTGGTCGTGATCGCTGCGGCAAGCCCGGCGCGGTTGAGCAGACCCTGAAGTTCGGGCGTGGTGCCCGTGCCGTTGAGGAGCTGCTGCTCTTCCTTGCGCTGGAGGCCGAAGACCATGCGGTTCTGGAGGTACGCCTGGAACTGCTCGGCGTCCTGGAACATTTCGACGGTGACCTTCGAGATGTTCGCGATCTTCGACACGTTGTCCTGACGACGGGTCAGGGTGAGGTCGAGCTGCGGGATCGCGCCCTTCTCGGCGACGACTCCGGTGAGGTCCTGGAATGCGGCCTCAATGACGTAGCTCACGGAGGTTGCAGACGTGGTGCCCTGTGCGATAAGATCCGCGACGGTCAGCGGCTGGAACCGGATGGGCACGATGCCGGGCAGGAGCTGCGGGGCGTTGAGCTGGCCAGCGAGACCAGCACCACCGGAGAAGGCGGGGATGATTCCCTCGTCGATGGTCGCGGCTGCCTTCACGTCGATCTGCGCGAAACGCGAACCGGAGAGCATGGACTTGTACGCGGCAGAGTCGATGACCTGACGGGCGAACCCGCGAGTCTCAACGTGCTGCTCGCTCTTGGCCTCGGGTGCGGCCTCAGCGCCACCCATGAGGCGGTTGGCCGCGTCGTGGATTGCGATGGCATCCTTGAACCCCTTGGCCTCGAGGGTGAGCGCGTCGAGGCGCGTCATCTTCTCGGCGTTGGTGAGGGTGGAGTCGGCCTGAACGTTTTTGGCCTTGACGCCAACGTTCGCGATGCCCGACTGGGCTTCGATGACAGAAGTCATTGGGTAGTTCCTTTCAGAAATGGGCACAAAAAAAGCCCCGACATGTGTCAGGGCTCCGTGCTAAAAGTGGAGTTATGGGATGAGGGTGTCCGCGTACAGATCAACGAACGCGGCCGTTACTGCTTCCGATTCGGCTTCATCAGCGGCTTTGGTCTCGGCGACGGCGGCGGCAGATTTCTCAGCGGCGGCGGCAGGCTCAACTTCGGCGGCAGGTTCGGCGTTCTCATCTGGGTCGGGGATTCCGACCACATCTAGGAACTCGTCAATGGTCACCGAAGCGGCCTGAACGAGTGCAATGCCCTGCTGAATCTCAGCGGGCAAAGTGGAAAGGTCAACGGACGCGAACGCCTCAATGGCCTCATCGAGTGCGGCGTCAACGCCGAGAACCAGTGCGACGGGGTCGGCCTGGTCTTCGTCAGCGGGCATACCGTCCTTCTGGGCGTAAGCCTTCGCGCCGGCACAGTCAGCGCCGAGCATGGCCGCGTGGTCGTGGATACCCTGGACTGCCGCCGCATCCGTCTTGCTGTTGCGCGCGCCCGACTTCGAGGACAGCACGAGCGCTTCCCGGTTCGACGGGATCGCCACGAACGCCCCGTTGAGAAGTTCCCGCTGCGGTTTCGCATCCTTCGACGTTTTCGGGAGCGTCATAAACGCCACCGACGTCGTGTTGATGTGGCCCTCGTTGACGAGCGTCCGAACTTCCTGCGCGCGGGGGAGACTCGAGTACGTTCCCGACACGACGAGCTGGCCCGCCTCATTGATGCTCGGGACGCCAGAGCCGACGGTCGTTGCGACTGACATCCCGTGGTCGCTGTCGAACGTTATCTTCTCGGGCAGCGGGGTCTTCCACTCGTCCGAGCCGAGCGTGTCGCCGTCCCTATCGAGGGTGGGTGCAGAGAGGATGACCTCGAACGTGCCGGGGAAGTCGTTATCCGCACCCGTGGGGGTGATCGTTGCATCCTTATGTTCAACGCGCATTGGTTGGCCTTCCTTCGAGAATTGATCTCCAAGCGTATTGACAAAAGTAATACGTTGGGCTTAGAATATAGATATGACAACGACACAGAACAGCAAAAGCCGCCAGCCGCTCACCTTCCGCATCGACAACGCCGCCGGGAAGTGCCGCGTTTACCGCGGCGAGCACTATCTTGGCTCCACCCGCAAGACTCGCCGCGATAACCCCTCCGTCCGAGGCGGAGCGTACCGAGACGCGTGGAAAGCCGTTGCTCAGGACGGCAAGAACCTCGGCACTTTCGACACTCGCCGCGAGGCAATCGCCGCGGTCGCCGCGAACAATTCATGGGGGCTGTGAGTATGAGCCGACCGGCCATGCGGCCCCGCGCCCTGCGCACGTCTGACGCGCTCTGGGAAGCGGCCCAAGCTGCCGCCGATGCACGCGGCGAGATACTGTCCGAAGAGATCCGCAAGTTTCTCGAGCGATACGCGAAGAAGGGTTTGAAATGAGTGAGATTGAAGGACAGAACGGAACGGCTGAGGCCCGGTTCTGGGCCAAGGTCAACAAGTCGGGCGAGTGTTGGATCTGGACCAGCAGCACGAGCAGCTACGGGTATGGCAGATTCCGCATTGGCGGGGAAGGCTCGCGGAATCTGGGCGCTCACGTGGTCGCATACCGGTGGGCCAAGGGCACCATCCCAAATGGAATGGTGCTGGACCACCTATGCCGCGTGCGATCCTGCGTCAACCCCGCTCACCTTGAAATCGTCACACCCGAAGAGAACTCAACCCGCGGGATGATCTCTCGCGTGGCGGAAGTTCCCAACTGCCCCAACGGCCACCCGTGGAGCGAGAACACCTACATGCCAAGGCGGGGTTATCGCATCTGTAAGGCATGCGCCTATCCCAAGTCGCAGGAGTACAACAGAAAGCGCCGTGCGGCCCTAGTCAGTACTAAAGGATAGGTCGCACGAGCAACCCGCCACTTCGTCAGCGCCACCGGAGTAGTCGCCAGGACCGTTCATCCCATTGGAGAACAGTGTGTTGAGTTCGACGGTTTCGCCGCTCATCGATGCGTGAGAAGCGCGGGGCTTGCCAGAGGTGACAACCCACATCTTCGTCTTCGCCTTCGACAGGCGCGCAGCTACGAGTGCAGCCAGACCGCCGATCACAGCGACACGAGTGAGGCTGATCTGATTCGACCGCGCCGCAATCTCGCCGTCGAACAAGCCATCGATCGCATCTTCGGGATCTTCCGATTCCTCCGACTCGGCAGCCCTCGCGAGCGCCTTAGCGATCTGATCCGCCGTAGTCTGGTTGATGCTCTGGGCCGTTGACTTCGCATTGGCCGTCAGGTACTCGGCAATGTCGCCGCCGTCATACCGTCCACCAAGATCCGCCGCAACCTTCGCGCCGATCGCCTTAGCCGTAGCCTCAGACAGTGAGTGCAGGATCGTCGTCAGGTCGCCGTCCCAAGCTTCGGGATCGAACGCACCAGCCGACTTCTTACCCACCGCCGACTTCACCGACTCGCGCTGCTTGCCGAAGAACTTATCCAACTCCGACTGATGACCCGCAACCAGGCCGGCGCGCAGATCCTTCGTCGTCGCCTTGCGCGATAGGTAGCCGTTCAGTGACCGCGTAACAGCCTTGGACAGGTTGGACGCACCAGCCGCCGCAGCATCCGCTCCCGACGCCGCAGCAGACGCCTCGGCGTCCATAGCGGGTGAAGGAGTAGCCGCCTCCGTGATGGAAACACGCTGTGACGGCGTGCCCAACTGGACGAGGGCGGCATTCGCGTAAAGCTTGTCCATCTCAGGATCATCCGACATCGGATGCCCCACCAGCTCGAGCGCCTGATTGCCGGTGAAGATTCCCGAGTTCCGCAAAGTTACGGCCTTATCTGCACGAGTCTCGAAGTCACCACGGAGAACATCAGTCATGTCATACCGTGCGACACGCTGGCCAATGGGGAAAAACTCGGGGCGCAGGGCGAAGTCAACCACGGACTCGAAATCTTCGAGGCGCGGGGTCATCGTGTCCCGATACATCGACCGCATCTGCTCGGTGATGTTCGAGAACGTCGCATGATCGAGGATGTGGACCACGGGCGGGGGCACGTCGTAGACCATGCAGCCCTCTTGCATGTTCATCTTGCGCGAATCGATGTACTGCATCTCATCGTTCGTGAGCTGCACCGGAGCGGCAGTCATGCCCTCATCGAGGATCATGGTCGAACCGACGTTATCGGCCCCACCGTGACGCGCATCCGACGACGCCTTGAGCCGATCCTTGGCATTCTGGGAAAGCTCGCCCGGGTGCGTGATGATCATGCCCGGACGTGCGCCCTTGTTCCAGAACGATGTCGTCGCGCGCCGGCTGGCGTCCTCGTTCACGAGGGTCGAACGCAGGGGCTCGAGGCGAGACAGGCCGCGCATCAAAGACTCGGGATTGTATCGCAGGAACGCCACGACATCGTTAGACGGCGCGTGCAAGATACCAGCGGACGCGACACCCAGCGTGAAGATGTACTCCACCTGGCCGGCAGCGTCACGGTGGACAGCCACACGGGAAGGGTGCATCGGCAGAAGGTTTACAACCTTGCCAGTTGGGCGACCAGCCATGTCTTTGCCTGCGCGCTGCTTGTACCAGAACGCCTCACCGAAAACCTCATACGTCGAGGTTGTCCACCGGTAGAAGTTGAACGTAGACATCTGATCGCACGGGCTGGCGATCAGCTTCGCGTAATCCGATTCCGTGTCCTCAACCTTGCCCGTCGCCGGGGCTTCATCCCAGACCTTGAGCTTGAGCCGTGCCTGCGAACTCGCGATCTTGTCAACGAGCGTCGTCACCACCGGCTGGGCAGAGTACAAGGCCGCATACGTCGCGAACTTGTTAGCCAGGAACATGCCAGTATCAGCGTAAAAGTAGCCGTTACTGAGCGTCGGGGTCGTCTCGCCGAGAGCCTGCGGGGCGAACCCCAGCACCGAACCGTTGGACACAATCACGCGGCAACCCCCGGCCTCTGCAAGTACACGATTTCTGAGCGCGGAACGAACAACTCGCCGTCAACAACCTTGCGGCCGGCGTCCGTAAGCGCGAACGCATCCACCATGCGAACGGTCTTCTCGTCAGCATCCACAAGCAAGCCGTCGAACGACTCACCAGTGCGCAGGGTGACCACGAAACGTTCACGTAGGAGCTGCTTGAGCAGTCTGTCCTTGCCCATGTGGACTCCTTAGTTGTTTTGTCGGCGCAGAAACTCGGGGTTCAGATCTCTTGGTGGGCCGGATGGTGCGTGCGATTCAAGCTCGGCATCGAGTAACTGGCGGGCCGTGTTGTACATGCGGCGATCGAATAGCTTGGATATGTCGGCCCAGTCCCAAGTCCCCGGACCAGCCATCCGTCCGTAAGACTTGACGACGACCTGAACGCGCCCGTGCGTGCAGTAGCGCAGATCGCCCAGCTGCCGCATCCTCACGCCATGCGGCACGATCGGGTTAGCCCTGACCTGGCACATCTCGGCGTGACCTTCAACCCGCGCGTCATTGAGATTTGGCACGAGGCTCCTTAGATGACCGCGAGGTCTTCGGTTTCATACTTGCTAACCTTTTTGGCTTCCGTACCCAGCACGAGCGAGAGAGCGTTGACCAGGGCGGCGATAGCGTCGATCTTGTCGGCCGCGTTGCCCTTGTCAGGCTTCACGTTGCCGGCAGCGTCGATAGCCACCGTGAAGTTGTCTGCTTGCCAACGGGCGGCAGGGTTGCCACCATGACGCAACATGGGCCGTTCCTCAGTGCCTTCGAGGAGAACGCGTTGCAGTTCTTTGGTAGGCGAGGTCAACGAGGCCAAACCTTGACGGGTCAGAACCATCGGCGCGTTGTCAGACATGAGATCGTTCGTGAGTTGCTGCGCATTCCACGGGTCATACGCAATCCCGCGGACCTCGAACTTCTCCCGATCGCGGTTGATCTGCGCCCGGATGTAGTCATAGTCAGACACGTTGCCCGGCGTGAGAGTCAGAAAACCCTCACGAACCCAAACCGTCGCAGCACCCGCAGTCCTCTTATCAAGGTTCACAAGGTTCGACTCCGGAGTCCACATGCGCCAGATCGCGTCAAACCCCGCCTCAGAGGGGAACAGCCAACACAATGCGTTGAGGTCAGAAGTCGATGCAAGGTCAAGACCGCCGAAGCATTCCCGGCCGGTCAACTCGAGCTCAGAAACCATCGACGTGTTGCGGTCCCAGACCGCCATGTCGATGTACTTCGTTTCCTGCTTCGTGCGCAACCCAAGGTGCAAGCGTTGGAACTCGGCAAGCTCAGCCGGGCTGTTCTTCGCCTTGATCGCCGCCGACTTGAGATAACCCGCAGTCGGTGAAACCCCATACCCAGGATTCGCGCTCTTCCACGTTGACTCGACGAACGGGTCGGCGAGCGGATCCGCAGCCCAGACGACACCATACGTCGACTCATCCTTGAACGCGCCACGAGCCAACTGCTCCACATAGGTGCGCTTCTGGTCGTAGATCGTCTCACGCCGGCCAGAGTCGGCAGTCGTGATGATCGCAATGAGCGGCTGCGTACGCGAACCCGTACCAGTCTCAAGAGTGTGGAGCAAGTCGCCCGTCTTGTGAACGTGCAACTCGTCAACGACAGCACAGGACAGGTTGAGCCCGTGCTGCGCGTCGGCAGCAGACGCGATTACCTCCACGTAGGAGCCCGTCGACGGCATTATGATTCGCTTCTGATGCGTCTTCACCCGATCGCGCAACATAGGCGACTTCTCCGCCAACATCTTGATCGGGTTGAACACAAACCCCGCCTGGCGCTCCGTCGTCGCAGCAGTAACCACCTGCGCGCCAAGGTCACCATCAGCGAAAGCCATGTAAAGCGCGATGCCACCCGCGAGCGTGGACTTACCTTGCTTGCGAGGAACGTCAATGTACAGATTCCGGATCACCCGGACGAACTCACCGAACTCGTTCTTCTTCACCCAGCCGAAAACCGGGATGATCAGATACGCAACCTGCCACGGGTCAAGCCGCAACGGCTGCCCCGCAAGCCGACCCTGCGTGTGAGTGAGTGCATTGAACACCGCAAGCACCCGGTCAACACGGTCAGGGTCAAACTTCGTCCCACGAGTGCGGCCAGGATCCGGGGTCATAATGCGCGGCGGGCAATCAGGGAGCGCATACCCGCGATCCTTCAAATACCAGCGCGCCTCCGGAGAGAGGCCGAGGTCGTCAACCTTCGCCATGACAACCTCCGGTGACCTCAGCCCATCTACCCGCTAAACGGGTTCCCGTCTGACTGTTGCGATTCCTTCGCACTAAACGCGTTCTCCGCGGCGGGAGTGAGACCGAACTGCCCAGCCCAAGTACGAGCCTCACGGCCGGCAGCTCGAGCGATACCAACCGCAGGATGGGGGAGCGTGCCCTGCTTCGCCTCGATCGTCAGACCCTCGTTGGCGATGATCCGGGAAGCCTCAACGAACGTCGCCCAGTTCTCGCAATAGATCGCAAGAGCCGCCCGATCGCTCGGCTTGAGAATGTCCAGACGCGACATCTCAGGAACAACACGCTCCCACTCGGCCAACGCCTCACGCGACAACCAGTCAGGCGGCTCTGGGGGGATGCGCTTGAAATCAAGAGGCGGCTTTACAGTCCGACCGCCCGAATCCTTACCGTTGCCAGTGCCGCCAATAAGGCGCAACGCAGCAGGAGCAGTAGCCCGAGGCATAAGACCCCCCTATGACGTAGTGAAGCGCGCGAGACAAGACTCCCCCACGGTTCCCTGTGAGTTTTCTCCTAGAGATTGACGACCCCCACCCGGGGGTCAGTCGGATCTCTTCGGGTTGCCGAATCCGCCGTCTCGTGATGCGGTCTTCCTCGAGTGGTGTGAGGCTGAGAGCGCCTGTAAGTTGTTGTTGTCGAAGCCGCGTGGTCCGTTGGGTCCGAGGCCGTCGATGTGGTCGACCTGTGTGGCTTCTTGTCGCTTCCACATGGGGAGCGCTTCACATTCGGGGCACTCGCATGTTGGGTGGTAGCGCAGGAACTTCTTTGCGTGTGCTGCCCATGTGGTTGTGTACCCGCGGCTGTAGCGTGTGCCTCGACGCGCTTCTGTTTCCTTGCGTGTCTGTGTTCGGCATTCGTCGCATTGCCCGCCACCGTAGACGAGTGTGCCGCAACGGTTAGTGCAGAGACTGGGTGGCGAGATTGGCATGTCTACTCCTTGGCCCGGGCTATCCTAAGCGACGCCATAATCACGAACGCTTCAGCCAACGCAGCAGCAGCTTCTTCTCGCGTAACCTCAATCCCATTAATGGTGGATAGGTCAGTGTCGGGTGCCATTGCTGTTCCTTAGCGTTGGGGCTATACGAGAACAGCCTCGTCTTTGTAGCGGCTCGTGGGCGTCATTACCCATGTGAGCATTCCGGGTTCTGAGTAGGTGCCTGATGCCTGAGAGAAGCCGGGAGATCCACGATCCTGTGACGGTGTTTGCCGCCAAAGCGTGTCACCCCAGTCTTTGCCCTCGCCGTGGTGGAAGTGGTGTGTGATGAGCACGTCGGCCTGACCGATGCGCCCGAAACGCTTGACTGCTGCGGCCATGTTCTTGAACCAGGCGTGAGCCTTGCGTTCCGTGGTTGCCCCGCTAACACCCTTTGCGAACACGTCGCCGTGAGTTGTTACGAGCGTCCAGCCGTGAACCTCGGTCCAGACGGCAGCTTCTTCTTCGGCAATGATCCACTCAATGTGCTGCATGTTGGGGTCGCGGGCGAGTGCGAGCTTGGCCATCTCGACACAGTGCGTGTCGTCGTTGTCTGCGAGTGTTGTCATCTTGCCGTTGATGCGGTGTTCGCCGTGGTTGCCCTTGCACGCCAAAACCTTGACCCACTCGAATAGCGGGGCGAGGGAGTCGAGCGCGTGGAGGATCAGCGCCACAACCCCTTCGATCTGCTGTTTGCGGTCGAGGTCGAGGCTAAATGACTGGTTCGGGTAGATGACACAGCCTTCTACGAGGTCGCCGCCGATAACGATGACTAGGCCCTCGAGCTTGCGGCCGATTAGACGCAGCTCGTAGATGCGTTCTTTGGCCAGTTCGACGAACCGGTAGAAGTTGGCGATCGTTGCAGCCGAGCCGCCGTTGTATGACTGGCCGAGCTGCACGTCGTTGATGGTGATACAGAACGCCGATGAGTCGCCGTCGATCTCAAAGGTGTAAGGGCCGACTGTGATCGATGATTCAAGTCGGAGCTGAGCGAGGATGCCAACCGGGTCGATGCCGTATTCGGTGCGCTCAGTGTTGATGCCGTGTTTCGGCGTGGCTGACATCTTGTTTGAGAACATGTCGAGCCCGTACGCAATGGATTTGATGCTGAGCGTGTAATCCTCGGGCTTGTCACCTGATGAGCGAATCCATGCGCGTGCATCGTCGAGGGTGATTGGCCGGCTGCGAACTGCGGTAACTGATTTGGAGCCGTCTGACGAGTCTTCGTTGGTGTCGCCGGGCATTGTTGCGCCTGGTGCGATGTGCACAACGCCAATTTTCTTGCGGTGATCTTTGACCGTCGAATTTCCGAGGTTCCATTTGGATGCAATGGCAACAGCGGTTAACTCGCGGTCGTTCAGGTCGACCATGTAAAGCGCATCATCGAGCAGCGACAATTAGGCCCCTATCGTTGATTTGCGCATATGAAGGTTCCGCGTCTCGCCCGCATGCCACTCGCCTTTGTGGGCGTAGGCCAGGACTCGCTCACCGACTCGCGACGTGTTCAGCGTCTGTGGGTGAGGTCGTAGCCTTTCGGGGGTGCGGGCGAAACGCGGAAGTGAAAGTGGAGTAGGCGCGTAGCGTCGCCTCGTTCTTAAGCCACCAGTTAGGTCAGTCCTCAGGAACGGTTACCCCGCCCATCACCCGCCTTGCTGTTTGGCTGCACGTTTAGGGAACATGCCCTTGTACCAACCAGTAGCCTCCACTAGCTGAGCCACGAGGAATCGAACCTCGATCTGCGGTTTTGGAGACCGCCGTGCTTGCCATTTGCACCATGTCCCATAAGCCCCGTTATGCCAGCACGGGACAACACTGTTCTATGACGGCGACACCGACGAACGGAAATGGCCGTATTTGTGCACGATGCCTGTTAGGCGCTCTCGTGCGCTCGTTTCTTGCCACCCCTGAGCTCGGGGATGGAGCATCTGACCTGAGCCAGTGGCAAGTCATCCCAGTCGCTGCACTCGCCCGGTGTTGCCCTCTTGGGGCTGGTTTGGTTGCGGGGTGTGAGCGAACTGGAAAGTTAACGCAAAAAAGGGCCGTCACGGTTGGGTGACGGCCCTCTCTTGCTCAAAAATATAGACACTCTCCGGGGGACGGATTGTGCCTAATGCATAGCATAGTGCCTGACTATGAAGTCGTGCAACTCTTCTCTCGGCGAGTTGTCCCGTTCTTCACACTTGGGTTTGCGGTGGCCTTGAGGCGGAACCGGGCGAGTAGCACCGTGTGCTCGATAAGAATGATCCCGTTGATGTTTCGACACGCCATCCCATCGTGAATCCATTGGCTGATCGTCCGGGTTGTACGGCCCGTACGAACGGCGGCGGCCTTGATGGTGTAGTTCGGCTGGTCTACGATCACGCTACCTCCTGGAGTTTGGCTATTGCTTCGAGGTACTTGGTGAACGCATCGGTGTTCGGTTCGACGACGTGAGCGCAACGGCCGCACATTACGGCCACCTCGGGGTCGAGTAGGTCTGGTGGCTTCACGAAGATTTCCCGCTCACCGCAGACCTCGCAATCACGCTTGTCTGCGGGTCGAGTGGGTCGAGCTTCGACGCCGTACATTGCCGAAAGCGTGAACACGCCTCGCGCATCCTCGTGCCCCGCCGTGAGGTCGTCGTGGTAGGCGGCCGCGGATACTGATTGTGCGACATCTTCGGCCCGGTCAAGCAGCCAGTCGCACAGCCATGATGCGTATAGGTGCGCAGCCTCCACCGATACGGGCTTGGACCCTTGCACCTCGTGACTGTTTGCCCATGATGGGACGGCAGGTGGGGCGACGTGCAGTTCAGCAGCAAATACGGTGCACCATGACAACAGCTTGGCGAAGAGAGCGTCCGAGGCGTCGAGTGGCCCAATATTCAAGGGTGCCGGCGACTCTCCACCACCACCCGATACGCGTTCGGAGTAGTCGGCAGCGCCGAGGCTGAACAGTTGCGCCCGCATGTTCGCCATGAGATCCGGGACCAGTTTCAGTGCCGCCCGGATCCGGTAGAAGCACGAGTCACAGAGGATGCCGTGGCGCGCACCTTTCGGCCTCGGGGGTTCGTCGTCGATGGGGTCCCAGGTGCAACCTCTCGCGCAGGGGAATGGTTCGGGTTGTTCACTCATGGCACGCCTCCTGCTCTGTGAGCCATTCCGGCACGTCGTTTGTGAGTACGTAGTCGGGCTGTCTGCCGCTCATGGCTTCATCCTTCCGATGATGTTTTTGCATGTTCCGCACACTGGGTATCGGGTGGGGTCTTTCATGGGTACGTCCCATTTGCCGCAGAGCGCTTCGATGGGGTTGCCGTGGATCCACGCCTTGTCGAGGTCGGTCTTCTCGAAGTAGTGCGAGCAGGTGTCATGGTCGCCAGTGTCCGTGGTGACTGGCTTGGTCCGTTCGAGTACGTCACTCATGCGCGCTCTCCGTTCGTTTCTGCGCCTGTTTGACGCTCCATGGGTGTAGCTGTGTCAGATTCGCCCGGGATGCGCTCAGGCGACGGGTGAGAGGGGATGGTGGGGGGTTCCGCGTTCGCCGCCCACCCCGTCACCCAGCCGTAGAGACCGCATGTCGAACAGCGGACGTTCTGCCACCCTTTGGCCAGGCGCACACGTGCCGCTTCGGCCGCACTGTTGTAGCCGCTCGGCAACGGGTGGTCGTGCAACGGGTCCGGGCATTCGTCGCGCGGTCCCGGTCGGTCATCCATCCCGCAGACGTACGTGGCCCCGGCCATCAGGGCTGCTCCGTACTGGGGGTGACCAGACGACGCCAGTAGCGCTCCTCGTGGTAGTCGAATCGATCCCACGACTCTCCCGGCCTGCCCTTCGTCGGGTCGAGTTCCCAACCCTCGCGATCGTCGGGTGGGTCGTCGATGCTGCGGTCCCAACTCTTGCGCGGGCCGGTCGTGGTCGCGGTTTCGTACTCGACCGTCGTGACCTCTCGCGGCTCAGGCTCTCGCCGGCAGCCCTTGATCAGGTCTTCAAGAATCGAGGCATCCACCTCGTCTTCGGCGCTGGTATCACGGTCAAGTGAGTCGAGCCATTCTGTCGCCGCAACGATCAGGTCGCTCTTCGCCAGCGCTTCCCGTTCCGGCTCTCCTGCGGCCTCGACGTGAGCTTCTGGCTCGTTGCAGTGGCCCACGAGGTCTGCAAAGCATCCGTGCTGGTGCGCGGGTGCGGGGCAGTCCCCATCGCCCGCACATCCGGGGTATGGCTCCTCGTTCTGCTCTCCTGCGGGAGGGGTGGCGACATGCGGCGAAAACATCCAGGTCGTGCTGTGGCCAGTCTGATCGGCGTGCATATCAGCGAAGCACCGAGGGCAGCAGATACCCTCACGTCCGGTCTCCGCCGCCCATTTCGAGGTTCCAGCCAACCAGACCTCACGGGTCGCGGCCGCCCAGAGCATGTTGCGAGTTCCACACCTGTGGCAGAAGTCCTCAGGGTGCATCTCAGGCCACCCAGCAATGCGCTGCTGTACTATCCACTCCGGATCGCGAGCATCGGGGTCGCGTTTAACCGCGTCTGCGGGAGGGGTGGGAAGGGATTCGGCTTCGAGGTCTCCGTCTTCGATCAGCCCGTCTTCGATCAGCCCGGCGATGTCGTTGCCCGACCATCCGGCGAGCTCCGTCACCGCGTTCTGCAATCTGGCCATCTTGTCGTTGCTCATGATTCGTCGTCCCCTGTGTCACTGTTCATCGGATTGCCCTGCTCCTTCATCTCGGCCCGCTTGGCAACCCATGCCATTGCGCGCTCCTTTGTCGTCAGCGGTTCATTGGCGCAACGTATGGCGCTCTTTCCGTACGGCCCATAGCAGCGCGCACATCGATGCTCGGTGTTCGGCTCATTCCTGCCTTGTGACGGGAGGTGGGAGTTGGCGATGCTGCCTGCGATGTAGGCGGGCATTAGGCTGCGTCCCGGGATCCGTCTTCGTTGAACTGGCGTGTTCCGGTTCCGGCCTCAAGAATCTTGCGCGCTAGCTGTGCAACATCTTTGAGCTGCATCTCAACCTGAGCCGCATAGAACGCTGGGTTGTCGCCACATGGAATTTTGGGTTGCAGGGTGAGGGTGATTCCGCCCGCGATTATAGTGACCGGTCCAAGTTCAGCGGCCATCAGAAAGGTGTCCCATCCGTGAAGTCGCCCAGCGTATTCCAAACGTCACCAGCGCCCGGCTGAGCGCTTGGCCCACTCGGAGCAGCGGTTGCCCACGGTTCATCTCCCGACGCGCTGGCACCCCCGCCGTGCCCCGCGCTGCCACCACTGGACGATGCACGGGTGAGGGATGCGGTCGCATATTTCAGCGACGGGCCGATGTCATCGATTTCGAGCTCAAAACTGGAACGCTTCTCGCCCTCCTTCGTCTCGTAGCTTTTCTGCTTGAGGCGACCCGTTGCGACGACGCGAGAACCCTTCGTGAGCGAACCCGCGACATGCTCGGCGAATTCGCGCCAGACCGACGCGCGGAGGAAGAGTGCGTCACTGTCCTTCCACTCGTTGCTCGCCTTGTCGAAGTTGCGTGGGGTCGAGGCGATCGTGAAGTTTGCGACTGCGAGACCACCGCTCGTGTATCTCAACTCGGGATCGCTGGTTAGGTTGCCGATGATCGTGATTACAGTTTCGTTTGCCATGTTCAGTTGCTCGTTTCTTCGGTGACCGTGATGTCGATGATGTATGTCGCGATGACGTGGCCCTTGTCCCCGTACTGGATGCCGATGAGGGTTCCGTCACCGTTGATCTCGTAGCCGAATTCAGTGGCGATCTCGTTGGCGAAGTGAATGTCTTCCTTGACCTGCTCGACGGTCAGTTTGTCGTTTGCCATGTTGCTTATTCCCATTTCTTCTCGTTTGTGCGCCGTGACCCAATGGCCGCGGCGATAGTCGTTCGTGCTTGCCTTGTCATCGGCCGTACTCGTTCGGTGGTCGCTGCGGCATCTGGTCCAAGAGCCACTCATCGGGTGCGCGACGTGCAGCCGCCTCACACAAGGCGATGAAAACGGTGAACCCGGTATCGGATGAGGTTTCGACGTAGGGGGTCATGCGCGCCGGCCAACAGTGCCGACATCGACAGGCGAACCCGCGATCTGGTCCTGGTCGAACATTTCCGCCGCCGACCTGCGCTCCCGTTCACGCAACGTGAACAACGCATCCCGAACCAGCTCGGGCAGACGCTCCCTACTTGGCCACGACACTGCAACCAGCCCGCGCGCCTTAGCCGAGCGCACGTCAGCCTCGATAGCAGCCGGCGCGTTCCTGCCCGCATCGGCAACAGCAGCCAGGATGTGCCGGACGCTGAAAATCTCCTTCGCCTGCGGTCCGATGAAGTGCGCGACAGTTGCCACCTTGGCTTCCTCGAAATCGACACCCGAGAGCACAAGGAACCATGCGCTCGTCGTTACCCGGTCAACCGTGATGAACCGGTCGAACCCGCTTGCGATCGTTAGGACCTGCCCAACCTCGACCATGTTCATCGTTCAATCTCCCTTTGCTGTTGTTCCCGTGCGAGTTGCGCGACGAAATCGATGTTCTGCTCGGTGCGCGTCTGTTTGCGCTCGGTGGTGTTCGCGCTGGGCAGCGCGTCCGTCCATCGCTCCTTGCCGATCCACACGCCCAGAGCTGGGGTGAACTGGGTTGTCGTCGTGGCTGCGTAGGCATCCCCGAACTGGATGATGTGGGCGACGAGTTCGGGGGTCGGCAGGTGTTTGGCTGCGACCTTGAATCTCTCGAGGGCTGTCTTCCGTTCGACCTTTTTGGGCCAATGGGAATAGGCATCATCGAACGCATCATCAAGCGCATTGTTTGTTTGTGTATTGATTTGATGTGTAGTGATTTGATTTGTATTGATTTGGGGCGCGGAATCCGTTCGGATTCCGTCGTCATTCCGCGCGGAATTATCCCCTTTTACCGCGGATTTACGCTCCCTGTCCCGCTTCAAGTACTTGCCTATTTCGTCCGTAGATTTGTTCCACTTGAGCCAACCTCGCACCAAGTACGCATCATCTATGCACGTGAGCAACCCCAACTCGACCAGACGGGCGCACCTACCCGACACGTTGCGCATCCCCATGCCGACAACGAGACGCATTTGACGGTCGGTTATGTACCCGTCAGAAGCGGAGTCGGCAAGGAATGCGAGGCACCTGACAAACAGTAATTCCGCCTGTTCGCCCGCCGCCAGGATCGCGTCATCTCTGTAGTACGTCGCCGAGAGTGGGGCGTATGGACCGTTTGACTTTGGTCTTGCCACGGGGCCACCTCCTTTCGATTGTGTTGGGGGTCATGCGGTGCGCTCCATGAGTGTTCGGACCGCGAGTGCCGCCTGCTGCCAGACGACACCGTTACCGAGCGCCTTGAGTTGCTCATTGCGTGTCAATCCGATAGCAGGGTTCGTGACGTGGCCCACGGGGAGGCCCATCATGAATTCGACGAAAAGTGCACTGAGACGGTGACTACCATCTCTCCCGTCCCCTTGGGTGGGATCGGGAGCTCGTCTTCCGGTGACCAATTCCCAACGGGCAATGGCGGGCTCAAATGCTCCCCATTGGATCGCGCCAGTTCCTGAGCCGCTATCGACAGCGGCTTCCCGAACCCATTCCCGTTGATCCCCCTTGCTTTTACGCGGGCTCGCCTGGCCTCCCACGTCTCCAGCCCCTCCCCATCGTTCGGATTCATCGCGGCCGGTGTCGGCAGCAGTACATCCGTCAGGGTGTACCCGCCGTGGTGCTTCGAGTCCGGGTTTCGCCGGACCGCTGTCGCGTTCCGTGTCCCCGCAGAGTCCGTCACTACCGGTGTCGGGAGAAGGTGCTCCACTTCGTCCGCGAGCGTCGGCCCGTGCCCGCCCGCCTTCCGCTTGTCCGGGTGCTGGCTCCCGCCGTTGATCGCGAGTTGTGACGTCGGGGTCTTGAGTAGCGTCAGCTGCTCCGCGACCTGATCCGAGAGGCGCATTGTCGCTTTCGGCCTGCTCGGATTCCGCGGCCCACCATCCGCCTCCGCAGCCATGGGGGTGCGCAACAATGAAGACTCGGTATCGACCGTGGGGAGCGCCGGCATCGGCAGCTCGTAGGCCCACCCATTGCGCGTCATACCCGAGCTCGGCCAAGTCTCCGAGTACACGTCCGAATGCGTTGAGAACAGGTCGATCTCCCCATCCCAGTTCTCCCAGACCTGCCGGGTCGGACTCCAAATCGCCAATTTCTTCATCGATGTCCTCCATCGTTTTCGCGGACAACAGCCCGCGCACGTTCTCGATCACAACGAGCCCCGGACGGAGCGCGTCGATTGCTTTGGCGAACTCGGACCACAGCCCAGAACGGGTGCCGTCCATGAGGCCAGCGCGCGCACCAGCAAGGGATACGTCCTGGCATGGAAAACCGCCCGTGAGTACGTCTACCGGCTCGACCGTTGACCAGTCGATTTTGGTGATGTCGCCGTGATTCGGGACGCCGGGGAAGTGGTGCGCGAGGATCTTGGATGGGGCCGCGTCGAACTCCGAGAACCACACGACCTCACCGCCGATGACCGACTGCACGCCCATCCCGAGGCCCCCATAGCCGGCGAACAGTTCACCGATTCGGGGTGTCATTCGCCCGCTTTCCCCGCGTCGCTGATCCGCTTCCCCACGGCCCGGATGGCCGCAACAGTCTCAGCGGGCGCGTGTGCTTGCTTGGCTGCTGCGAACAACGCGGATACGGCGTCGAGGTTGTCGGCTGCCAGGGTGAGTTCGGTCAGCCACTCTCGACCTGAGGTGTCGGCTGGGGGAGTGGGGGCGGTGGTTGCGAGGGGCTTGACGGTGAATGGTGCGCGCTTGCCTCGGGTGACGGTCAGCGCCACGGTGGTCGGCTTGCTGATGTGCGACATGTGGCTGATTTCGATTCCACCCAACCGCTCCTTCCCGAACTTGGTGTCCGGGTTGCGGTAGATCGTGAGGCTGTGTCCGACGTACGCTGCGGGGTTCGATCCCCATGCGGCAACCATCACCCTTCGCATCGACTTCGACGGGCGGTAAGCGCGTCCGGGCGTCTCTTCCATGTGGAAGTTGAATGGCTGCTCGGGCGGTCCCTCGGTAACTCTGTTGATGGTCACGGTGATGGGGCCGGACACGAGATCTGCGGCATTTATCTGGTCTGTCTTCGGGGCGATGCTTTGAGTCATGTCCATCAGAAATCTCGTTTCTCGCTCTGTAGGTAGATATCGAATGCGTCTTTGCGGACTTTCCCGAGTGCCTGTGCTGCGGACTGGGTGGCGCTCATTAGCTGGTTTGCCGCGTCCTGCCACCCGCGCTTGTATTCCTTTTGCAATGCCTTCTGGTTTGGTTCGCCCGCCGACGCTTCTTCGAGGCGCGCGGCCAGGTATTCGATCTGCGTGTTTCGCTTCGTGAGCGTGGCCTGCAAGGTTTCGATGTGACGCTTGGCCGCCTCAGAGACGGGAATGGTGATGGTGATTTCTTCGGCTACTTCGCCCATATCAGAAACTCATTTCTTCGTAGTGGTCAATCCGTGGCGCAACAGGCTTGCCGTCCGTTGCTGTCTTGTATGCGTCGATCATCCGGGCCGCGTTCTCCTCGAACGCCTTGAGCGCGTCGAGGATTGCTGCCTGCCAGAGCGGGTCGGGGTAGACGCGCTTGTCCCAAAGCTCGAGGCCCGATGAGAACGACAGGTAATCGATCCAGGGCCGACCCGAAATGAGCAGTGCCATTTGCAACTGCCCAACGTTCTCGGCGGGCGGCTGGTTGGCGAGAACCGTTTTCATGTGCTCTTTGGCTTTGCGCGATTTGATCTCGATCAGACCCTCATCACCAACCAGCCCGTCCGGTGAGTACCCCGCCACGAAGCTGCCGAAGTCGCGGGTCATGAATCCAACCTGCTCGACGGCTGCGTAGTGCTCGGCATACATGTCGCGGGCCATGGGCTCATCGTCGGTTCCGCGCTGCATCTCGAAGGATGGGTGCACGTACTCAACAAATCCAGTCATGCGTTCGGCGGCGAGGGTGAGTGTGAGGCCGCGCGACGTTTCGTTCTCGGCGACCTTGAGCGTGGCCGTGATGAGCTTGCTGATGGTCGACGCGGTAACCAGCCCGCATCGTGCAGCGAGCCACGCGTCACTGCCCTGCTCCAAGGTCTCGTAGATGACCAGCGTCATGCGATCTGCTCGATTCTCAGTTCCATACGCGCGGGACCTTCCGTCTTGGGCAACCACTGGATGATGGGTGCCGGTTTTTCCATGAATTCGGGTCGGTCGTCTCGCACAATCCCCGCGTCCACGAGGCCGTCACATAGGGCCTTGACGAGCGGCCACAGGTTGTCAACGTCACGCACGCGCTTATCGACCACGAACCAGGTCAAGGTCACGCGACACTTGCCCAGCTCGGGGATTCGGCTAGCGGAGAGCTTCGATGCGAGTCGAACCGATTTGGTCATTGCTGCTTTCGGTGCCCAGTGCTTCCACTTCTTGTTTGCGTGGAGAGGGGGAACCATGTAGTCGAATCGCAGCGTGGTTGAGAACGGTTCCGGTTCGACTCGGGCGGGAAGCACGCTGTAGTCGGCGGTCACGACTTGACCCACTTGGTTTCGATCGCGTCGATGTCAGCCATGAATGCAACCCGAGCAGACAGGTTCTTCCGCACGTCGGCCAGCACTTCGGCGGCTACCTCGGCAACCGGACGGAGCGGTTTGAAGGGGGCGTATTGGCGGGCTACCTGGTCTGTTACGAAGGCATCGTTGAGGGTCCACTCTTGAGGCACGTCCTCTGACCCGAAGTGCAGCCGCCACAGGTTGCTCTTTGAGTCCTCATAGACGCCGGGGACCACTGGCAGCACCACGGGCCGCTCGATCAGTTCGTAGGTAGCGTCTGTGTCCACGTTGGTCGTGAGGTCTACGCTTGCCGTGTACCAATGGGTGACCGTGAAGCGATCCCCGGCCTTGATGTCTTCCCGTTTGATCGGCACCCCGTTCATCGGTTCGCCTTGATCCCACGGTGGAACGCGGCGATGTCTTCGAGTGCGTCGGCGATGCGGTCGAGGTTGTCGCCGACTGGGTTGATCACGGGTCTTGCGTCGTAGCCAGCGGTGAACGCGTCCTGTTCGGCACCGGTGCCAATCCATGCGGCGTTGATCGGGAGTTCCTCGTATGCCTCCCATGCGGCCAACGCTTCGGGCGTGGTGTCGCTGTTGAAGTCCCAGCCGAGGACTGCGCGGCGGTCTTCGGGGGTGCTCTGGATGTCGGTCATTCGTGGCTCCTTGTATCGATGTGGCTCAGTACGAGCGCGGTGTATGCGATGACGGCGAGGATGATTCCTGCGGCCATGAGTTCGGTGCTGGTGAAGATGCCGACGATTGCGAGGGCGATACCGAGTAGGCAGAGGCGGAAGGTCAGCACGGCGGTTCATCCCCGTACAGCGCATCCCACGTGGTGTCGTTCCGGTGTCCGTTGCCGCATGTGAAGACGGCCGTGTTGTCGCTGTCCACGTACACGTCAACGTCGCCGTCCCAGTTGCATTCGAGGTCGAAACCCATGAGTGTTACCGGGGCTGTGCAGTACGTGTTGACGGTGTAACGGGTCACGTTCTCGCCGGAAGTCATGCGGCCACCGGCTCAATGTCGAGGGCGTGACCGGCCGCACCTTTGGGTGCATCGTCGCCGTCCACAGTGACCTTGAACATGGTTCGGCTTGCGGCCTGCCAGACAACGACACCCTCAGGGCGCATGAAGCCCGGGGCGGCTACTGAACCGTCGTGTCCCAGGCGATACACGAGCGCGTTGATCGTGGCGACATCGAACGGACCCGCGTGGAGCAGGGGAACGATCCCGAGTCCGGCAACGGGCGACAGATCGGTTTCAGCCCAGCGCCCCCGATTGAACAGGCTGAATCTCTTGTCGCCGCCACTCAGCCCGTACTTGCGCTGGATTCCTGAGCCCCACCACTCGCCGAAGTGTCGGCCCGGCCCCAGGATCTCGACTAGCGGGTTGGCATTGCGCTGCACCCAACCGGCGAACCCGTAGTTGTCAGCCTCGGGGGTGACCAGGCGGCTTCTCGACTGCGCCCCAATCTCGCCGTCTTCGGTGATGACCACGGCGGCGTTGGTTCCATCGATCTTCTCGGTAACGACCATGCCCCGGTTCAAGCGGGCGATCTTCGGGAATGCTTCGAACTCGATTGCGCTCACAGCGCGAACGCAATCAACACGACGAGCCCGAACATCATCGCAATCCCGGTCATCGCCAGCAGGAATAACCCCGGCGTCCAACTGGTCTTGCGCACGAATGTTTCACGTCTTGGCTCGCTCATCAGATACCGTTCATGTTGCTGTTTCGGGGTTTCGGGCATGTCCCACACGTCAAGTTGCGACAGTTGCGGGTCGGGGTCTTCGGTGATCCATGCGAAAGCGTGCGGGCGGTGGTAGATGTCACCGTGAGATGGGCCATGGTTCGTCATGATGTGACCCCCCATACCTGCGTGCGGTTCATGAGTGGCGTCTTGCGGAACTCGCCAGTAGCCGCGACGAGTTTGAGTTTTTCGAGTTCCTTGCGGACGGTGCGTACTCGCTGCGGTGTTGCGTTGGTTGCGATATCGTTCTTCTTGAATGCCGCCTGGTGCCGCTTGACCAGTTCGCTATCCGTCATTGCCTTGCGTTCCAAAGCTGCGAGCACCCACGTCTGCAGCGCCGACAATGCGACCTCGCTCATGGATGCGGCGGCTTCGATGCTCGTTGGTGGCTGGGTGACTCTTCGCTTCGGACGCGATACTGTTTTAGTGCTCATTGCAGTTCCTTTCAGTTAGTCGGCCCCCTGTTCGCGCAGGGGGCCGTTTTCGTGTTAGAGGGCGATTAGTGCGCGGGCGAAGTAGACAACCTCGTCGCTTGCCAACTTCACCCCGTAGTGCGTTTTCGAGACGGACACGATGACCCCGTATCCGCTGGGGGTTTTCACATTTGCTCCGAACGGTGATTCCATTTCGTGCTCCTTCTATCGGCGGTTTCGTTTGCGTGCTTTGGCCATCGCTCTGGTGCCGCTCCAATCGGTCATGGTGCGGCCCTCAGGAAGCTCCCACTCGGCATCAGCAGCCCAACCGGACGGCTTCGACCACAGGATTGTCGTGGCGACGATCTGCCCGCCCGGATCTTGCACAACACACACGGTGATGCGGCCCCGTGTGCGCCACTCCGAATTGGTGCGATCCGACCAAAATGATTCGCGCGGCCTCTCGATCGCGTCAATGATTTCGTCAGCATCGACCGCCATATCAACGGCTCGAGACAGTGCGTGATTAGACATTGCGAACTCGTGCATGGTGCGGCCTTCCGTGTGGGTTGTAGGTGTTAGCTGGTCGGGCCTAAACAGGTCCCCGCCACATAGGTATGGGAGGCGACCCGACCAGCTGAGTGCCCCTGCTGCGAATCGAACGCAGACAATCCCGAGTGCGACTCAGGGGCGGGTGGTGCTACTCCTTCAGTGCCGCGATTGCGGATTTGTAGCTCTTGATCCGATCGGCTGCACCCCGGAAGCGCTCAATGCCCCGCAAGAATTCTTTAGATGCGGCTTCCATCTCCTCCTGCGCCCACTCCACATCCCTTCGCGCATCTTCCGAGAGGCGCGTTAGCCCCCTGATTGCCAAGTCGTTCGCGGACGGTGCTTCGGGGCTTGTCGTGCCTGTCATTTCGTTTCCTTTGGGTTGGGGTTGGTTAGTGCGGCTTTGGCGGCGGCTCGGCGTGCGTTCTTCTTTGCATTGAGCGCAGCTCGATTGGCAATGAAGTAGGCCTTCTGTCGAGCGCGTTCGAACTCGCGATTTGCCCGCACATACTCCTTGTGCCTCGCAACTATCGAGTCGCGATTTAGGAGATAGCGCTCGTGGTTCCGCGTGCTTTCAGCGTCACGATTGGCGACGTAATGTGCGCGCTTGCGAGCGCGTTCGAACTCGCGATTGGCGTAGAAGTTGGTGGCATATTCGGCTCGTTTACACTCGAGACGGATCTCGCGCTCGGCCGCAAGGATCTCGTCGACGATCTGATCTGCGAATGGCTGCAACCCCGCGTCAAGCAGCAGCAGCGAGGACATCCAGATCTCCTAACGTCGAAACCTTGCACGCGGTCAAGTCCTGGATTGCACGGCGGTGGATGGATGCGGTCTGCAAATCCCCGGCAGCCATGCCCTCCAACATCTGCGCCCGGTCTGCGTGCTGTTCAGCGGTTGCATCAGCCCACGCGACTCGCGTTCCATCCCCGAGCGAGAACGTGGAGCCGAGAAGTTCGCGGCTCCACTCCGCGTGCAAGTACTTCGCAGCCTCAGCCACAATCGCGTTGACCTTCGTGACCAACCGCGCCTTGTGCTCCGTGCGAACCTTCGCGTACTGCTCCACACTGCGATTGCTCGCCCGCTCTCGTTTGCGATGCTCGACCGCGATGTATCTCCTCGCACATTCCAAAAGGAACGGAAGGTCTTGCGCATCCTCATGGGTAAAAGTGCCGGAGATAACAACGGCATCGATTCGTTCATTTAGCTCATTCATCTCGTGCCTTCTCTCTGTTGGTTGAGTGGACGGGGCAGGAATCGAACCTGCACTGTGGTGCCTTATCAGCGCGCCTCTACCGTTGGGCTACCCGTCCAGATGGGTGGTTACAATCGACGCCACCCGCGCCTGTTGGTCCCCGAGGCTTAGTCGGTCCCAACGCGGAATTCCAGATCCGCCCCCTACCGCTTTGCTATGCGGCGGGCACCCCTTCATTTCTTCGGGGTATCGCTGTTGAGTTCTCAATGTGCGTGCGGTCGCGCCCCAGGAATGCAGGCGGCCCGAGCCGTTTTAGGTTCGGCAAACCAGAACCCCGGACGCCGGCGAAAGCGACGGGGGCTGAGGGGTTATGAGGTGGGACGGTCCACGGGGAGGTGGTTGAACCAGTCCACGAGTTCGTCGTGGCCGATGAGGCGCTTTGACTTGGAGTAACGGGCTGTCAGATCCCCGCTGGCGATTGCCTGTTTGATCGGGAACACGGACAGGCCCACAGCGCGGGCCGCACCTTCCACGTCGTATGCGATGGGGGTCGGGGATGATTGGGCGTTCATGCCGTGACCTCAAGCCGGATGTTTCGGCGAGCACGAGCGAGGGCGTCTCCGCTTACTTCGAGGGGGACTGCGTAGCGCTTGGGGCTGGTTACTTCGATGATGCGCTCAACCGATGCGTGCAGGTTGTCAGCAACTTCGGACTCATTGACCCGCATGCGTGCGATAACGCGGTCGCTGGTGGTCATGCTGCAACATCCGTCCGGGAGATGAACTCGACCAGAGGAACGTTGAGGAAGGAGCACACGGCGGCAAGTTCATCCAGATTGAATGCCTTGCCGCCGTCGAGGCGTCTCCTGAGTGTCTTAACTGTGATGCCAGCTGCTTTCGCAACGGCGACTGTTGGAACAGCCTGGCGTGCTATCTCGGCGCGAAGCTCGGAGGTGATCCGGCTTCTTCTGTCTGTGTTGATTCCCATGTAAGAACAGTAACCCTAAATAGGAACTTGTCAAACCGTTTTGTCCCTTTTTTCCCAAATCTTGCCCACAGTCCCCAATCGGGGCATAATTTGGGCATGGCTAAAGGAACGAAACCCACACCAGGACCACTCACGCAAGAGGTCGCAGGGATACTGCGCGCAGAACTCGCGCGCCACCGGTTGCTACAAGGGCAACTGGCGGCAGCAACGGGAATATCCACAACCCAGCTATCCGGAATACTCAACGGACAGAAGCAAATAGATATCGAGCAGTTCGACAAGTTGGTTTGGGCGCTCGGGCTTGACTTCGTTGAAGTACTTCGGGATGCAGACTCGCACGCTGCTGACCGCCAACTAGGCGACGACTGGGTTGGGGATTCGCTCACCTAGTCATGTTCTCGGGCGGGTTCGATTCGATCCACGCCTGGATGTCCGTTCCGAGGATCACGACTGCGTTATCGATTCGGTGTGCCAGCAGCTTGCCGGTCTTGATCGCACGGGCGATGTCCTGCTTGCGGACACCAGCAGCTTTAGCAGCGTCGGTAAAGCTGTACCCAATTCTTTGCAATGTGTTCCCCAATGGTTCCCCGGCGAGGTCTCGGCGCGGGGTGCTTATAGGCTATGGCCCCGCTCCGACACTCGAACGTGTGTAGTCCTCATTAAAGGGGACCCCCGATCAGGGTTTTAGATGCGTCTAGCCCTGAACTGGGGGTGCGTCCAAGGGCATAAGCGCGGAGATTGCCGTCAGCGCCTTGTCTAGCTGCGTCCGGTCGACGGTCTGGTAGGCGCGGGTGACGGCGTAGGAGTTGTGTCCGAGGATCTTCATGATGATCGCTTCGGGCACGTTGGCCTCGAGTAGCAGGGATGCGGTGGTGTGTCGTGCAGCGTGTAGCGGGAAGCTTCCGACCCCTGCGCGTTTGAGTACGGCGTGCCATGCGAGGTTGTCCTGTGACGGGTCGAGTGGTGCGCCGTCGAGTGGTTGCCGGGTGCGCAGTGTGCCTTTCGCACCGCCCTTGTTCAGCTTGGGATCTTGGGTCCACAGCAGGCCGTGCGGGTTGGGTTCCGTCGCGGCTACGGCGATGCGTCGTTCGATGATGGTTCGGAGCGGTTCCACAAGGGGGATGATCCGCCAGCCTGCCGCCGACTTCGGGCGGGTGAGGCAGAGTCCGGTGGTGCCGAGTCGCCGGTATTCCCAGTCTGCGGGGTGCGTGATCTTCCGTTGCGGGCAGTCGGTGCCGCGCTTGCGTCCACAACTGCTGCCGCACCCATGTTCCCACGTGATGCGCTGCAACTGCCACGACAGGTCGAGGACATCGGTTACGCGGTCGAGTTCCAACCCGATCACTTCGCCTTGCCGCGCCCCAGTGAGTAGCGCCGTCGCCCAGCGTGACCCGAGCCGGTCGCCAGCTATCGCCTGTAGGACTTTCACGCCGTCAGCGGCGGTCATTACGCCAAGGTTTCCCACGGCCTTACGTGGGGCGTCAGCGAGCTTGGCGGGGTTCTTCGTGATGCGTGATTCGCGTTCGGCATAGTCAAGTGCGACGGCCAACATCCGGTGCGTGTTCATCGCCGTAGTCGAGGACAGGAAACCCTTGCTCGGGTCTTTCGGATCTTTCGGCTTCGAGGTGATGTAGTCGGCCACCCGGTAGATGTGAACGGCCGTCAACTTGTCCAGTCGGACCTTGCCGATCGCGGGGATGACGTAGTTGTTGATCTGTCCCCGGTACGAGCTTGCCGTGCGTGGGGCGATCTTCTTGAGCGCGATGGTGTCAAACCAGATGTTCATCCACTTCTCGACGGTGACGCTCGACGTTGAGAGATCGCCGTTCTTGAGATAGTCGCGCCTGGCGGTTTTCGCCTTCTCCTTCGCCGCACCCTCAGTCTTCGCGACGAGGACCTTGCGCCGGCGTGTGCCGTCACGGGAGGGGAGCTCGACGGGCACGCACCACATTCCATCGGATGCGCGCTGGTACGGTCGAGGCTCCCCCCTGGGACGGCGGGTCTTCTTCTCTGCTGGCCCTTCGGCACCCTTGGGTCGAGCGTTGGGCGGGGTCACTCGGTGGCCTTGGGGGTTGCATTCTCGGCGCGCAACTCGTCCTTGGTTGTCTCGATGCTGCGCCGGAACCGGGGGCTGATGTCCATGCGCTCGAGGGTTCGGAAGTAGTCGGCCTGGATGGGCGTCAACCCGTCGCTCACGCCTTGCCCCCATGCTCGCTCGCATCGTGCGCGTCCTTATCGGCCGCAGCAACCTCACGCCCTTCGAACCCGTTGCGGTAGTCGCCGAACCATGTGCACGACTCGCACCATGCCCGGTATGCCTCGTGCACTTCGGCGGTCACAGGGTGGCCTGCCATGCGCATCGGATTGACGTACTAGGGTACTTCCCCTTGAGCCAACGGCGCATCTCAACCAGGCCAGTGCCATAGGAGACTTCTGGCTGGTCCTCAGCGGTGTAGTAGTAGATCCATTTCCATGCGTACATGGCGGACCTATTGGGCATCTTGTACTGCTTGTATCGAGTGATGACCACTTCGGCGACTGCCAATTTTTCATCCATTTTATTTCTCCCGACTCTCGTTCGCTTCGTTCATCATCTGCGCGACCTTCAACATGATGGGGGGCCGCGCAACCCCGGGAAGTCTTCTCGAATGTGCAACCCATTCCGCGCTTGTCAGCGCGCCGAGCGGGGTGTGTCTTCTGCGCAAATCGGTTGATACGATCATGATGTTCCGTCCTCTTCTAGCGATTGGATGGGACTGGCCTCACGGATTCCTACGTCCGTGGGGCCTTCTTTGTTGCTGTACTTGAACCGTAGCACGACGTTAGCCTAAACGTAAGCCTAGCTATATACGGATTAGGTTCGCATACTCAGGATTGGGTCCCGTGTTTATACGGGTGGCCGGTGAATCATTGCCCCCTAAACCAGTAACAAGCGAGCTTCTAATCCGCTTGTCGTTGGTTCGATTCCAACCGGGGGCACCACACCACACCACGCACGGCATTTCCGCGCAGCGGATGCCACGACACCCATTCATCGGATCCGGAGCAGGCTTCCGGCGCCCAGCGGGTACTCTCCCGGCCGGGGTCCCGTGGCCTCGACCAGGATCGGCCCGCTTGACGCCCCGCGGTCCGTGGTGGGAAACCAGGGACGGCCGGGTGAGACGAGGATCAGCAGGCCGTCGGTGTCTCCGACCGGTGCGAAGCTGCGGCCGGGCTCACCGGCGTACGGCCGGACATCCGCTTCGGTCTTCAGGAATTCGGCCGTCGCAAGCACGTCGTCCGTCGCGACGCCGACCTCGCTGATGCAGAGCAGGTCGGCGCTCGTGAATGCGCCGCGGGTGTTGTTGTCGAGGTCGCGACGGACGATGAACTCGAGGACCGAGCGGTCCGGCCCGGTGAAGTAGAGCGAGCGGGCGTTCCAGGCTGCGAACTCGAACTCGTCGGCATCGGGAGTGCCGATCAGGGCGGATCGGGGCTCGAGCCACTGCCGGGCTGCTGCGAACGTGTTGGAGGGGATCGTGACGGCCAGGTGGTGCCGGCCGACGGCGTCCTGGTCCTCAGAGAGTTCGAGCAGGGTCGTCCCGATGCGCACCTCAATCGTGGTCGGTTCCCTGGCGACCGTCCTGTCGACCGTGAGGAGGAGGACGTTCTCGAAGAATTCCGCTGCTTCGCTCGTGTCCCGAATGCGCGCGGACACCTTCGTGATCTGCATGGCTCCAGTCAAAACCTCCGCGTGGATGAAACAAAGCCCGCCGGACACACCCCGCTGAACAAACGCCGCTGAACAAAGCACCTCTCGCCGGGCGGCCGGGCCGGCCGTTTTGATAGATTCGATGCATGGGAGAACTTCAGGCGCGCATCATCGCCGAACTGCATGTGTCACCGACAATTGATCCGGCTACCGAGATTCGACGACGGGTGGACTTTCTCAAGGAGTACCTGGTGGGCTCGGGTGCGAAGGGGCTGATCCTCGGCGTCAGCGGTGGACAGGACTCCTCCCTCGCCGGGCGACTGGCCCAGATCGCAATCGAGGAGCTCGACGACGCCGGACAGGAATTTGAGTTCGTCGCCGTACGGTTGCCGTATGCCGTGCAGCACGATGACGCCGATGGCGAACTCGCGCTCGACTTCATCCAGCCGCACACCGCGCTCACCTTCAACGTGCAGCGCGCGGTCGACGGCATCGCGGCCGAATACGAGGACAGCACCGGCGAGACCCTGCCTGACTTCGACAAGGGCAACACCAAGGCCAGGGAGCGGATGGTCGCCCAGTACGCCATCGCCGGGGCGCGCGGACTCCTCGTGATCGGCACCGATCACGCCGCAGAGGCCGTCACGGGCTTCTTCACCAAGTACGGGGACGGCGGCGCGGACGTGCTGCCGCTCACCGGCCTGACCAAGCGCCAGGGCAGGGCGCTCCTCATCGAACTCGGGGCGCCGAAGCACCTCTACCTCAAGGCGCCGACGGCCGACCTGCTCGACGGCAATCCCGGCCAGACCGATGAGGACAACCTCGGCCTGCGCTACGAGCAGATCGACGACTACCTCGAGGGCCTCCCCGTCGACGAGGAGGTCGCTGCGGCGATCGAGGCACGGTTCCTGAACACGGAGCACAAGCGCCAGGTTCCGGCATCCCTCTTCGACCAGTGGTGGCGCTGAGCCCCGTGGCACCTGCAGTACGTCCCGCCGGACGCCGTTAAGCACGAATCGCCCGGAGCATCGAATGCTCCGGGCGATCTGCGGTACTGCCTGACCTGAGCTACTGCCTGACTACGGCTGCCTGACTACGGGTGGTTGATCGGTGCCGGACGCACCTCGAGGGCCTGGACATCGTCGAGGAGGCGCTGGGTCTCCGTCGACGGCGTGGACTGGCTCGCCGCGTGCACACTCGGCGTGGGCGTTGCGGGGACGGGCGCTGCCGGAAGGGCCTCGTTGAACTGGTCGTGGTGCTGCTGGGCTGCCCACGCATCCTGCTGGGCGAGAAGGCTGGATTCCGAGGTGGAGTTCTGCGTCTTCCACCGGTCGAGGTCGCTCTGGAACACCTTGCGGGTACGGCGGGGCTTGTCCTGCCACTCGATCAGTCGATCGCGGAACTCCAGCAGGGCGGGCTCGAGCTGGTAGCCGAAGGTCGCCGAGGTGCGCTTGAGCTCGTTGAGCTGGTGCGAGGCCCAGTTGGCCGCGACGCCGGCGCCGGGAATCGGAAGCAGGCGAACCTGGATGTCGGCCTGGCCGACGGCACGGTCCGCCATGACCTGTTCCTGCGGGGTGAGCGAATTCCAGACGGATGCCTCGGTCGCGGCATCGATGAGGGCGCCGATGGCCGCAGCCTTGAGTTCCCTGTCGTGCTGGACGAGGAGCTGCTTGATGGCGCCGCGCCCGATCAGGGCCGTGAGAACGCCGGCGATCAGGATCGCGACAATGAACACTACGGCTGTGTTCACCACGGTCTGGTTGCTGGCTGCCGTGAGCCAGGATACGAAACTATTCCACCACGTCATGTGCGGCACTTTATCCTGAGCGCGGCGGGTTGGACGGCTTTGCCGACGGCGTGCCTCAATGTGGTCGGATATCTCACCGTGGCCACGGCGGGCTAGCGGAAGCAGTCCGCGGCATCCGCCAGCTGCCAGAAGGTGCCCAGATCGAGGGTGCGGGTGGCCGGGAGCAGCCGCCGGGCCGCGAAGGACTCTCCGCGGTCGTCGAGCTTGCGTTCGATGTGGCCGAGGACGGCGCCCGAACGGCCGGTGACCCGCCAGAGACCGTCTTTCACCGGGACGAGGGCGAGGCCGCGAACGGACGCGACCTCGGGGAGAGCGGCTCGAAGCGGGGCCAGGAACGGGGTGTCGGTCATGGGGTCCTCCGGTGCCGGGTGGCGGGGTCTCGGGTGGCTGGTGCTGTGCTCAGCACGCTACGGGGGACCCCCGACATTCGACCGGCTGCCCGGTCGGCACCGGTAAACGAGGACGTCAGGAGCGCTAAGGCAGCTGGATGGCGCCGGTGACTCCGGGACCGGCCAGGTCCAGGTCAACGGGGCGGTTGGCCCGCGCCGTCTGCGCCACCACGATTCCAGCGAGGACGAGCAGTGCGCCGAACGCCTGGACGCCGTCGAGTGTTTCCCCGAGCCAGAGGAATGCGAAGGCGAACGCGAAGATGACCTCAGACGCGGACACGATGCCCGCAGCCGTCGCGGTCAGGCGGGCGAGGGCCATATACGAGAGCAGGTACGGGGCGAAGGAGCCGAGCACCCCATTCCAGAGCAGGAGTGTCCAGAGCGGAGCTGCCACGGTCGCGAGGTTGCCGTGCAGGTGCACGGTTTCCGTGAGGAGTGCGGGGTCGATCTGCCACCATCCGCTGAACAGCAGCCAGAAGGCGCTCGCGAACAGCATCGACCAGAACGCGACGGCGAGGGGCGAGGAGGTTGCGACCTGGCGCTCTCCGACGAGGAAGTAGATCGCGAGGCAGATCGCCGCCGCGACGCCGGCGACGACCCCGAGCGTCGACAGCGGGCTCGCCCAGATCTGCGCGACGATGGCCATGCCCACGAGGACGCCCCCGATCGCCCACCAGATTCGTGGCTTGACGCGCTCCTTGAACACGAAACGCGCCACGAGGGCGATCAGGAGCACCCCGGAGTACTCGAGCATGAGCGCGATCCCGACGGGGAGCAGGCTGATCGCGACGGCGTAGAACCACTGGATGAGTGCGACCCCGGCGACGCCGAGCAGCGCCATGACGGCGAGCTGGCTCCTGTCGATGCGGAATGCCCGCCGGTTCGTCACGAGCAGGACGGCGCCCGCGAGCGCCATGATCACCGTGACCCTGACGAAGGTCAGCTGCGCAGGGGACAGCCCCGCCTCAACGATGACCTTCGTCGTCGAGCCGTTGAGCCCGAAGAGCAGGGACGCGAGGAGCGCGTACAGATACCCCAATCAGGAGTCCCGGCCGGTGCCGTGCACCGCGAACGGTTCGATGCCGGTGATCTCGGCCTCGCTGAGAGCCGGCGCGTCGAGGGCGGCGACGGTCTGTTCGAGCTGGTGAACGCTGCTTGCCCCGACGAGCACGCTCGTCACCTGCGGCTGACGCAGGATCCAGGTCACCGCCAGCTGGGCGAGGGTCTGGCCCCGGCCGAGCGCGATCTCGTTGAGGGCCCTTGCCCGCTCGAAATAGGTGTCCGTCAGGGCGTTCTCCGAAAGGAAACGGCTCGTCGCCGCGCGAGAGCCCTCCGGGACACTCCCGCCGAGGTAGCGGTCGGTGAGGAGACCCTGGGCGAGGGGGGAGAAGACGATGCTGCCGATGCCGAGCTCGTCGAGCACGGGGAAGAGGCCGTCCTCGATGTGCCGGTCGAACATGGAATACCGCGGCTGGTGGATGAGGAGCGGGATCCTGTGCTCGGCGAGTGCGGCGGCAGCGGCCCTGGTCTCCTCAGGGGAGTAGTTGGACACGCCGACGTAGAGCGCCTTGCCCTGCTGGACGGCGGTCGCGAGGGCGCCCATCGTCTCCTCGATCGGGGTCTCCGGGTCTGGACGGTGCGAGTAGAAGATGTCCACGTAGTCGAGGCCGAGGCGCCCGAGGCTCTGGTCGAGGGACGACAGCAGGTACTTGCGCGAACCGAAGTCGCCGTATGGTCCCGCCCACATGTCGTACCCGGCTTTGCTCGACACGATGATCTCGTCGCGGTACGGCCTGAAGTCCTCCGCGAAGACCCGGCCGAAGTTGGTTTCGGCAGCCCCATACGGCGGGCCGTAGTTGTTGGCGAGGTCGAAGTGGGTGACGCCGAGGTCGAAGGCCCTGCGGAGGATGGCCCGCTGGGTGTCGATGGGGCGTTCGTTTCCGAAGTTGTGCCAGAGGCCGAGCGACAGGGAAGGGAGCTTGAGGCCGCTCCGTCCGGTCCGGCGATAGGTCATGTCCGAATAGCGGTTCTCAGCGGCGACAAAGCTCATGGAATCACTCTAGGGCCGCAGGGGAGGGTCCCCTCCTCAACAGACATCCGTTCCGTGGCGTTTTCCCCGCACAGGGATGCCGCGGACCGTCCTCGCGCACGCGGCCGCACACTCGGGGGTGACCCGGGGGCGTCGGAGACAGGCACGAGCGTCGCCCCCGGGCCGACGCCGGGCGAGCGTCCGGCGACGACCAGGACGGGAGACCCATGAGCAACAGCATTACCGTGACCGGAATCGTGGCGACGACGCCGCGCCACCTCGTGACGAGCGCAGGCCTCGCGATCACCTCCTTCAGGCTGGCCTCCGGGCAGCGCCGGTACGACCGGACCCTGCACAGCTGGGTCGACGCCGACACGAACTGGTACACCGTGACCGCATTCCGTCACCTTGCGCACAACGTCGTGCGTTCGGTGCGGAAGGGCGAGCATGTCCTCGTCGCCGGGCAGCTTCGGGTGCGGGCGTGGCAGAACGCCGAACGATCCGGCACCTCCGTCGAGGTCGAGGCCGAGGCGGTCGGCCACGACCTGTCCTGGTGCACGACGAACTACCTGCGCCCGGTCACGGACGCGGCCGCGGTCCGGGGGCTCCCGACTGCGCCGGATCCGGCCGGCGCGTCGGGCGCTTCCTCCGGCGAGACAGTCCCGCCCGCCGGTGTCACGACCGTCGTCACTGGCGAGTCGGCCGTGCGGTCGGTTTAGACTCGATGGCACTGGCCGCACCGCGGCCTCGGGAGGACACACGTGCCGGCAGTACACAGGACGACAATCCGGCCCGTGGTCGCCGTCGTCATCGCCGGCCTTGTTGTCGCAGCCCTGGCCGGCTGCTCCGCAAGCACCGCTGAACCCACGCCCGTCGCGGCCACACCGACAAGCGTTCCGGTTGCCACCGCCACGGCGGCGCCGGCACCGGCCGTGCGGCCCGAACTCGGCGCCCAGGCGAACCTCGCATACTTCAACCAGGTCGCTGCGGCCGTTGATCCCGCGACGGGCGGTCGCGGCTTCGTGGACGCTCTCGTCGCCGCCGGATTCGACAAGGCGATGATGGAGGTCGGGTTCGACAAGACGAGCGTCAATCTCGACGCCGACTCCGTGCAATTCTCGGTCCGCTTCCCCGACGGCTGCCTGATCGGACAGAACGGGTCGAAGTCCGGCGGGTACCACAGCATGGTCACGTCCGCGATCTCGACCGGCCGGTGTCTGATCGGGGCCACGCGGCAAATAGACTGGTAAGCACTATGGCCGAATTTATTTATACGATGGTCCGCGCACGCAAGGCGGTAGGCGACAAGCTCATCCTCGACGACGTCACGATGTCGTTCTTCCCCGGCGCCAAAATTGGCATCGTCGGGCCGAACGGCGCCGGAAAGTCCACGATCCTCAAGATCATGGCCGGGCTCGACACCCCGAGCAACGGCGAGGCGAAACTCTCGCCCGGCTACAGCGTCGGCATCCTGATGCAGGAGCCGGAACTCGACGAGACCAAGACGGTCCTCGAGAACGTGCAGGAAGGCGTCGGCCCGATCAAGGCCAAGGTCGACCGGTTCAACGAGATCAGCGCCGCCCTCGGCGAACCCGACGCGGACTTCGACACCCTCCTCGCCGAAATGGGCACACTCCAGGAAGCCATCGACGCCGCCGACGCCTGGGACCTCGACTCCCAGCTCGAACAGGCGATGGATGCCCTCCGCACGCCGCCGGGAGACTCTGCCGTCGCCGACCTCTCCGGTGGTGAGAAGCGCCGCGTTGCACTGACGAAGCTCCTGCTGCAGAAGCCCGACCTGCTCCTCCTCGACGAGCCCACCAACCACCTCGACGCCGAAAGCGTGCTCTGGCTCGAGCAGCACCTCGCCCAGTACGCCGGCGCCGTGCTCGCCGTCACCCACGACCGGTACTTCCTCGACCACGTCGCCGAATGGATCGCCGAAGTCGACCGTGGCCACCTCTACCCCTACGAGGGCAACTACTCGACCTACCTTGAGAAGAAGCAGGAACGGCTCATGATCGCGGGCAAGAAGGACGCGAAGATGGCCAAGCGTCTCGCCGATGAACTCGAGTGGGTCCGCTCGAACGCGAAGGGTCGCCAGGCCAAGTCCAAGGCGCGTCTCGCCCGCTACGAGGAAATGGCCGCCGCGGCCGAGAGCACCCGCAAGCTCGACTTCGAGGAGATCCAGATCCCGGTCGGCCCGCGTCTCGGCGCCCAGGTCATCGACGCGAAGAAGCTGCACAAGGGCTTCGGCGACCGCGTGCTCATCGACGGACTCAGCTTCACGCTCCCGCGGAACGGCATCGTCGGCATCATCGGGCCGAACGGCGTGGGAAAGACGACCCTGTTCAAGACGATCGTCGGCAAGGAGCCGCTCGACGGCGGCGAGCTGAAGATCGGCGAGACCGTCGACATCTCCTACGTCGACCAGGACCGCACCGGAATCGACCCGAACAAGTCCCTCTGGGAGGTCGTCTCCGACGGCCAGGACTACATCCAGGTCGGCAAGACCGAGATCCCGTCCCGCGCCTACGTGTCGACCTTCGGATTCAAGGGACCCGACCAGCAGAAGAAGGCCGGCGTGCTCTCCGGTGGAGAGCGCAACCGCCTCAACCTCGCGCTCACACTCAAGCAGGGCGGAAACCTGCTGCTCCTGGATGAGCCGACTAACGACCTCGACGTCGAAACCCTCGGCTCCCTCGAGAACGCGCTCCTCGAGTTTCCCGGTTGCGCCGTGGTCATCACTCACGACCGGTGGTTCCTCGACCGGATCGCGACCCACATCCTCTCCTACGAGGGCACGGATGAGAACCCGGCGAGCTGGTACTGGTTCGAGGGAAACTTCGAGTCCTACGAGCAGAACAAGATCGAGAGGCTCGGCCCCGACGCCGCGAAGCCTCACCGGTCCGCGTACCGCAAGCTCACGCGCGACTAGGCCGGGAACGGGCCAGCGAGATGAAGCTGCACGTGCCGATCAGCCTGCGCTGGTCAGACCTCGATGCATACGGCCACGTCAACAACGCCTCGATGCTGCGCCTCCTCGAGGAGGCGCGCATCCAGGCGTTCTGGCTCGACGACGAGGTTGAGCCGGGCTCGGGGGCCGGGACCGCCGTTCTCGACGGCCGGCCGGGCGCGGCGACGCTGACCGTGATCGCGCGCCTCGAAGCCGAGTACCTGTTGTCGATCCCGTACCTGCGGCAGCCGGTGGACATCCGTCTCTGGCTCGGCAAGGTCGGCGGGGCGAGCCTCGAGGTGTGTTACGAGGTCTGGGGGCCGGTGGAGGCCGAGTCGGCGGTGCTGTACGCGCAGGCCAGCACCACGATCGTGCTCATCGATGCGGCGACCCAGCGCCCGCGCAAGATCACCGACGAGGAGCGTGCGGCGTGGCTGCCCTACCTCGAAGACCCGGTGCGATTCACCCGCAGGGCTGCCCTTCCGGAAGACTGAACTCCATACGTTCAGCTTGCGGTGACGGAGTCTCCCGAAACCGAGACGGTGATGCCGATCAGTGGCTTCGGGGCGGGGCCCGCGAGAACGGCGCCCGTTGCCGTGTCGAACTTCGAACCGTGACACGGGCAGTCGAAGGACGTGTCGACGAGCTTCACGATGCAGCCCTGGTGCGTGCACACGGCGCTGAAGGCCACGACCTTGCCTGCGGTTGGCTGGCTGACGAAGATGGCCTTGCCATTCAGGGCGGTCTCGATCGAGCCGCCGACCGGGATGTCGGAGAGCTTGGCGACCACGGTCCCGCCCGCAGACGATGTTGCGGCCCCGGTCGAACCTCCGGCCGATCCGGCGCCGGTGCCGCCCGTCGTGGTCGGGGCGCAGGCGGCCAGGGTCACGGCGGCGGTGCCTGCGGTGCCGATCAGCAGTGCGGTGCGGCGGGAGACCGCGGTGTCGTTCGTCATGATTCTCCTCGTGATGGTGGTCGTGGCGGTCGGTGACGGCGAATGGGCTGCTCCCCGTTCGCAAGCTGGCGCTACTCGTTAGGGTGCTACTAGTTACTACGAAACTGCCCGGTCATCGGTTCAAAGCCCATCACGGAAAATCGACGGACTTCGACAAAACCCGGCGGAAACTGAACGAACGGCGCAGCGAGCCCGTGTTAACGATAGGAGGTGTGCCGTGGCGGAGAAACCCGGACGCGGGGAGCGGCCCGTCGACGCGCGTGCCGACCTGCTGCGCGCCCTGCATGATGCGCACGCCGTGGCGCTCCGTCGGTACGTAACCCGGCTGACCGGGGATTCCGCCCTGGCCGATGACGTCGTGCAGGAGACCCTGTTGCGCGCCTGGCGACTGCCCCGGGTGCTCGACGATGCTGACTCTGCACGCGCCTGGCTCTTCACCGTCGCCCGCCACCTCGTCATCGACGAATGGCGTTCCGCCAGGAACCGCCACGAAATCAGCACAGACGAACTCCCCGAGCGTCTGACGAACGACGCGACGGCAGCGCTCCTCGATGCGTGGCTCGTGGCGGATGCCCTCGACGGCCTCTCCGCAGACCACCGGGCCGTGGTCGTCTTCGCCTACTACCGCGGACAGTCGGTCGCCGAGACCGCGCGCTCCCTCGACATCCCGGAGGGCACTGTGAAGTCGCGCCTGCACTACGCCCTGCGTGCCATGCGCCTGAGTCTCACCGAGAAGGGAGTGACCGAGCGATGACCACGACAGGATCCGGTGCATCAGACACCGGGCGCGTACCCAGGTCAGGGCGTGACCCGTACGCCGAGTGGGACGCCGCCTACGTGCTCGGCGCGCTCGCGACCGAAGAACGCCACGACTACGAACGCCACCTGCGCACGTGCGCGGACTGCACCCGTCGGGTTGCCGAGATCGCCGGGATCCCCGGTCTTCTCGGCCTCGTGCCGACCGCCGAGGTGTTGGAGACCGCGGCGTCACCGGGCGTCCTCCCTCGCAGCGACGGCCTGCCGCGGCTGCTCGATGCTGCGCGGCGGCGCAGGCGGCGCGGGCGGATACTGCAGGCCGGGCTCCTGCTCGCCGTGGCGGCCGTCGCTGCGACGGTCGCGATCGTGCTGCCGGCCCGGCTCGCCCCGGCGTCGATCGCGGAACCTCCCGGGGAGCTCGTCACACTGCACCAGGTGGTCCCGAACCCGCTGAGCGCGGATGTCCGCCTGGCGGCTCAGCCCGGCGGCACCCGCATAGACGGCTCGTGCAGCTATGGCCTGCCCGAATCCGGCACCGAATCCGGCACCGAATCCGGCACCGAATCCGGCACCGGCACCGGCGCCGCGGCCGAGCGGGCGTACGCGATGTTCGTCACGGACCGGAACGGGGAGGCGACGCAGGTCGCGAGCTGGCTCGCGGGTCCTGGCATGACGGTCCCCGTCGCGGGAACCACGAAACTGGACACCGACGAGATCGCGTCCGTCGACATCCGTTTGCAGCCCAACGGCATCGTGCTGCTCGCGGCCGAGCCCGGGGTGGAGCAGGCGCAGTAGTCCCGCGCAGTGATCCCGGGCCGGCTGCTATTCCTTGTTCGCGGGAACCCGGACCATGCCCTCCTGGGCAACGGTCGCGAGCAGGAGACCCTCACGGCTGTAGATGCTGCCGGTGGAGAGTCCTCGGCCGCCCTGGGCGGTGGGGGAGTCCTGGACGTAGAGCATCCACTCGTCGACGCGCCCGAAGCGGTGGAACCACATCGCGTGGTCGAGGCTCGCGACCTTGAGCCCCGGCGTCGACCACGCGATGCCGTGGCGGCGCATGACCGGCTCCATGATCGAGTAATCGCTCGCGTATGCGAGGGCGGCACGGTGCAGGTCGGGGTCGTCGGGAAGCGCGCCGAGGGTCTTCATCCACACGGCCTGGTGACTGGTGTGCTCGCCCTTGACCTGAAGGTAGATCGGCGAAGGCACGTGCCGCATGTCGAACGGGCGCTCGCTCGCCCAGTAGCGGGCGATGGTGTGGTCGACCTGGGCGAGGGACTCCGCTGCGGTCGGCAGCGACTCGGGGTCCGGCAACCCGGCCGGCATGTCGATGTGGTGTTCGAGGCCCTCGTCATCGTCCTGGAACGACGCGATCATCGAGAGGATCGGGTGGCCGTTCTGGTACGCCTGGGTGCGCCGGGTGGAGAAGGAACGGCCGTCGTGGATCCGGTCGACGGAGAACGTGATCGGCTGGCTGACGTCCCCCGGACGGAGGAAGTAGCCGTGCATCGAGTGCGGGTGGCGGTCGTCAGGCACCGTGCGCATCGCCGCGACGAGGGACTGGGCGAGAACCTGCCCGCCGAACACGCGGCCGAGGGGCATCCACTGCGACGGGCCGGTGAAGATGTCCTCGCTCGTGCGCGCCCCTGTGTCGGTCAGGTCGAGGGCGTTCAAGAGACCTTCCATCGGCATGTCCATGCGTCCTCCTCGGCAGTGTGTGCGAAGTCGGTATGAGCCTCGCCGTACCTTGGTAGTTTAGGAGCAGATGAGCCAGTCATTTATTCTCACGGATTCCTTTGCCCTCAGCGATCTGCAGGTCTACCTGTCGCGCGCCAGCCGTATCGAGGACGGTTCGGTGCGCCTGATTTCGGCCGCCGGCGCGCTCGCGGTGTACTCCGCGATCCTCTACCCGCGCGGCCTCCTCGACGGGAGCCCGACCGTGCTCGGCCTGCGCACCTTCGGCCTCGACGAACCCGTCGAACTCGACGCCGTCGTGCCGGTGCGTTCCCTGCTCGATCGGGTCGCCCGCCTCGCCGCCGCGGGAAGCGACCCGGAGGCGCCGGTCGCGGTGACCGTGCCGCTCGAGGTCACGACCGTGACCTGGGCCGGTATCTCCCCGCCCCGGGGCGGCTGGAAACTCCTCGGCGAGACGGATGCCGCGCTCCTGACGGGCGCTGCGGCCGCCGGTATCGACGAGGTCGCCTCCACCGTGCCGCGGGACTCGGGCGCGCAGGTCGTGCAGCGGGTCCGTGCAGAGGTCTGGGGTCGCCCGATCGCGGGACTCGAGATCGTTCCGGCCGGGGCGGCGTTCGCGGCGGTGAGTCTCGGCTTCCTGCCCAAGGACGAACCGGTGCGGCTCTTCGAGACCGGGCCCTGGACCCGGCTCAGCACGAGCCGCGGCCACATCCTCGTGCGTCGCAAGCCCTGGTCGTTGCGCGCCTGACCCGTGCCCGGGAATTCCGGTTGTCCCTCCCGGATCGCGGACTACGATGAACGCGATGACGGAACGAACCAGGGTTGAGCTCGGGCGCCGCGAGGACCTCGGTGCCGACTGCGCCAGGTGCTTCGGACTCTGCTGCGTCGCCCTGGCGTTCACCAGGTCCGCCGACTTCCCGTTCGACAAGCCGGCCGGCGATCCCTGCGAGAACCTCGACGAACGCGACGCGTGCCGCGTGCACGCGGAGTTGCGTCCCCGGGGATTCACCGGCTGCACCGTGTTCGACTGTTTCGGTGCCGGCCAGAAAGTCTCGCAGCAGACCTTCGCCGGCCGGTCCTGGCGGGACGATCCCGGGACCAGGGACGCCATGTTCGCGATCTTCCCGATCGTTCGGCGGCTGCACGAACTCCTCTGGTACCTCGAGCAGGCGATCAGCCTTGTCGGGGACACGGGTGATCCGGCTCCGCTGATGTCGCGTTTCGATCGCGTCAGCGCGCTCAGCCGGGAGCAACCGGATCGGCTCGCGGGCCTCGACGTCGACGCGGAGTACGACGCGGCCCGGCCGCTGCTCCTCCAGGCGAGCGAGGACGCGCGCAGGGGAATCCTCGGCGAAACCCGGGATCGAGGAGTTCGGCGCCGGCTCGGCCCGGGGAGAGACCTGGCGGGCGCGGCACTCACCGGTGCGGACCTTCGTGGACTGAGCCTGCGCGGCTCCCTCCTGATCGGAGCGGATCTCAGCGGAGCCCGGCTGTCGTACTGCGACCTCCTCGGCGTCGACCTTCGCAACGCGAACTTGGCCGGAGCGGACCTCGCAGGCGCGATCTACCTGACCCAGATGCAGGTCAGCAGCGCCAGAGGCGACCAGCTCACCGTCCTGCCCCGGGGATTCGTGCGCCCAGCGCACTGGAGCGCGGGCGAGCAGAACCGCCCGTGAGACGGTATCTCAGATACTGAGGTGCTCAGGGGGTGATCCGGCGTCGTCACCGGACGCGAGCAGTGCCGCCCAGATGTCGGCGCGGGCGTGGAAGGTGCCGAAGTCACGGCCGAGGAGCGCCTCGGCCTGGCTCACCCGGGCGCGCACGGTGTGCCGGTGCACACCGAGCTCGGTGGCCGCTGGACCGAATTGCCCGTTGTGCTCCAGCCAGACCCGGAGCGTGCGGACGAGTTCGGTGCCGTGGACGGCGTCGTGCGCCGTGAGCGGCTGGAGCGTCGCGCGTCCGACCTCCGAGGCATCCGTGCCGGCGAGGAACGCGAGAACGCCCTGTCGGGAGATCACGTCGAATTCGACGATGCCTGGCGCGCCCTCGTGCGAGCGTTCGAGGGCCTGGCGGGCCTGGGCGAGGGCGTGCGGCAGCTCACGGTACCTGGTCCGGTCGGAGAGCCCGAGGTGCAACCCGAAGCCGACGAGCTCATCGAGCAGGGGCCCGGCAGTGGCGTCGACGCACAGGACTACGAGGCCGCCCTGGCGCGCGAAGAACAGGTGTCCAGGGCTCTCCTCCACCCGGAGCTCGAGGAACTCGGTCAGGGCGTCCAGCCGCCCTGGCGCGGGGTCGGTCACGGCGACCCGTACCGGCTCGAACGGGAGTGGCCCCCACATCTCCCCGGAGGTCGCCTGCACGAGGTCGACGTCGCCGCCGAGCAGCGCGTGCAGCAGCCCGGACCTGAGGAGCCCGCGCGCCCGGTCGAGTGCACTGTTCTGCTCGAGCGCGAGCCCCGCGAGCGCGATCACGCTCGTCACGACCTCCTGGCTGGCTTGGTCGAGCTCGCCGGGACCCCCGTGGGCGAGGACGCCGCGCAGCTGGTCGCGTCGACCCAGGGTCTGCAGGGTCAGCGTCTCTCCGCCGGTCGAAACCGACGTGCTGGCCCGCTGCCCGCGCCGGATCAACTGGGCTGCCTCGCGCTGCACCCGGTCGAGAGAGCCGCGTGAAGCGGATGCGCCCGCGAAGGTGTCCCGGGGGAAGACCCGGTCGAGGGCGCCGCTCATGTCGAAGAGCGCGACCCAGTGGCCGAGTTGCCGCGAAAGCTCGCTGAGGGTCGCGCTGAGGCCGTCCGGGCGGAGCGCCGCGAGCGCGATGGCCCGCTGGGCGCCGAGCGCCCAGGTGCTCCTGGCATAGCGGAGTTCGGCGACGAGGTCGCCGGCGGCCCGGGCGACGGCGATGAACGGCGTCTCGTACGGCACTTCGACGAGGGGGAGTCCGCGGGACTGGCAGGCCGCGACGAGGGCGTCGGGGGTGCCGGAGCGGAGGACTTCCGTGCCGAAGCCGAGGCAGACGATGCCGCGGTCGCGCAGCCGGGTCACGTAGTCGACGTAGAACGCGTCCGTGACAGCCTCCGCGAACTGGCGTCCTGTCGTCAGCAGTACCTGGTGTGCTGACAGGAACGGGGTCGGGTCGGCGAGGTCTGAGCTGTGCACCCATTCGACGGGCTGGTCGAGGGCGTGCGGCGGCAGGCCGGCCTCCGGAGTGAGCAGCCGCAACCGCAGGTCCGGCCGGTCGAGGAGGCGGCGCAGCCCCGGCAGCGGCGGCGGTGCGTTGAGCGGGGGCATGCGCCGAGTGTACAACGTGTCGAAACTTAGCCGGCATTCTGTACATAGCGGCGAGCGCGCTGCCGTCGGCGCTCTGCCTAGCATGGCACCTGACATCGACGCCGCCCGGTCGATGCACCTCGGTTTACGAACTGGAGCAGTCATGACCCTCGTCGCATCCCCGCCCACCACCGTTCCCGTCGGCGGCCCGTCCCTTCCGCAGGAACGTCGCCTCACGACGAGCATCCCCGGACCCCAGTCGCAGGCGCTCCAGGCGCGCAAGACCGCCGCGGTCTCCGCGGGCGTCGGCGTGACCCTGCCCGTCTACATCGTCGCTGCCGGCGGCGGCGTGCTCGTCGACGTTGACGGCAACTCCCTCATCGACCTCGGCAGCGGCATCGCCGTGACCGGCGTCGGCAACAGCGCGCCCCGCGTCGTCGAGGCCGTCGCCGCCCAGCTCGCCCAGTTCACCCACACCTGCTTCACGGTCGCCCCGTACGACTCCTACATCGAGGTCGCCGAGGCGCTCAACCGGGTCACCCCCGGTGACCACGCCAAGCGCACCGCCCTGTTCAACTCCGGCGCCGAGGCTGTCGAGAACGCCGTCAAGATCGCGCGGCACTACACGGGGCGGCAGGCCGTCGTGGCCTTCGATCACGCGTACCACGGCCGCACCACCCTGACCATGAGCCTCACCGCGAAGAACCAGCCGTACAAGAACGGCTTCGGCCCGTTCGCCGCCGAGGTCTATCGGGCGCCGATGTCCTACCCGTTGCGCGACGGCGGTCTCGACGGCGTCGTCGCCGCGAAGCGCGCCATCTCCCAGATCGAGAAGCAGATCGGCGCCGAGAACCTCGCCGCGCTCATCATCGAACCGATCCAGGGCGAGGGCGGCTTCATCGTCCCGGCCGCGGGCTTCCTGCCGACCCTCCTGGCCTGGTGCCGCGCCAACGGGGTCGTCTTCATCGCCGACGAGGTGCAGACCGGCTTCGCCCGCACCGGCGCCATGTTCGCCTGCGACCACGAGGGCATCGTGCCCGACCTGATCGTGATGGCCAAGGGCATCGCCGGCGGCCTCCCGCTCTCCGCGGTCACCGGCCGCGCCGAGATCATGGACGCCCCGCAGGTCGGCGGCATCGGCGGCACCTACGGCGGAAACCCGCTCGCCTGTGCAGCGGCCCTCGCCACCCTCGACACCTACGAGAGCGAGAACCTGGTCGAGCGCGCCCGCGAGATCGGCACGATCCTCACCGGCCGGCTGAACGCCATCCGCGCCTTCGACAAGCGCGTCGGCGACGTCCGCGGCCGTGGTGCCATGATCGCGATCGAGCTCGTCGACTCGGCGACGGGTGAACCGGATGCCGCACTCACCTCCCGCGTCGCGGCCGCCGTCCACGCGCAGGGCGTCATCGTCCTCACCTGCGGAACCTACGGGAACGTGATCCGGTTCCTGCCGCCGCTGAGTATCTCGGACGAGCTCCTCGTCGAGGGCCTCCAGGTCGTCGCACACGCTCTGGCGAACGCATGAGCCTGCTCGAGGCCCGGCCGGCCGTTCGCCAGGTCACGCCCCTCGCCACGCCCCTCGTCGACGCCCGGTCGCAGCTCAGCGACGCCGTCGCCCTGCTCGGCTACCCGGAAGGCCTGCACGCGTTGCTCGCGACCCCGCGCCGCGAGCTCACCGTCGCCGTTCCGTTGCGCCGGGACGACGGCAGCACCCGACTGTTCACCGGCTACCGGGTGCAGCACAACTTCTCCCGCGGCCCGGCCAAGGGCGGCCTGCGCTACAGCCCGCACGTGACCCTCGACGAAGTGCGCGCCCTCGCGATGTGGATGACCTGGAAATGCGCCCTGCTCGACGTGCCGTACGGCGGTGCCAAGGGCGGTGTCACGATCGACCCGCGTGAATTCTCGCTCCCGGAGCTCGAGCGCGTGACCCGCAGGTACACGAGCGAGATCCTGCCGATCATCGGCCCGGAGAAGGACATCCCGGCCCCCGACATCGGCACCGACGAGCGCACCATGGCCTGGATGATGGACACCTACTCCGTCAACGTCGGCTACACCGTTCCCGGGATCGTCACGGGCAAGCCGATCAGCCTCGGCGGTTCCCACGGCCGTGCGAGCGCGACCAGCCGCGGCGTGACCCACGTCGCACTTGCCGCCCTCAGGCACAGCGGCATCACGCCGTACGGAGCGACCGCAGCCGTGCAGGGCTTCGGCAAGGTCGGCCACGACGCTGCCGTGTTCCTCGCCGACGCGGGGGTGCGGGTCGTTGCGGTCAGCGACCAGTACGGCGCCGTCTACAACGAGCGGGGCATCGACTTCGCCGGGCTCGACGCGCACGTCGCGGCGACCGGCAGGGTCGTCGGCTTCGGCGGGGCGGACCCGCTCGACGGTGAAGCGCTGCTCGAGCTCGACGTCGACCTGCTGGTCCCGGCCGCGGTCGAGGGCGTCCTGCACGCCGGGAACGCTGCCCGCGTGACGGCACGCGTGATCGTCGAGGGCGCGAACGGCCCGACCTCCCCGGCTGCCGACCGGATCTTCGCCGCGAACGGACAGCTCGTGGTGCCCGACATCCTTGCGAACGCCGGCGGAGTGCTCGTCTCCTACTTCGAGTGGGTGCAGGGCAACCAGGCCTACTGGTGGAACGCCGCAGAGGTCGAACAGAAGCTCGAAGAGCGGATGCTCGCCGCCTGGCAGCAGGTCGTCGAAACCGCCGCCTCCCGGGACCTTTCCCTGCGGGCAGCGGCGACGGTCCTCGCCGTCGAACGCGTCGCCGAGGCCCACCTGCTCCGCGGACTCTACCCCTGACGCCCGTTCGTTTCCCACCGCCTGCCGTACCTGCCCCGTGACCGAAAGAGAACACCCGTGACCAGTCTCAGCACCGAGAACCGCCCCTTGAGCCCCGCCTCCGGCGACACCACCACCATCGGCACCGAGCGGGAGGCCGAACTCCTCAACCGGGTTCCCGACGGTCTCTACATCGACGGCACCTGGCAGCCCGGCACGGGGGAGCCGATCATCGTGACGGACCCTGCGACCGGGCGCGAGCTCAAGCGGATCGCCAACGCGGGCGTCGCGGACGGCGGACGCGCCCTCGACGCCGCCGTCGCAGCGGGTCCCGCCTGGGCGGCGACCGCGCCGCGGGTGCGGGCCGAGATCCTGCGTCGTGCGTTCGACCTGCTGCAGGAACGCCGGGAGGACTTCGCCCTGCTGATGACCATCGAAATGGGCAAGCCACTCGCCGAGGCCCGCGCCGAGGTCGGTTATGGCGGGGAATTCCTGCGTTGGTTCAGCGAGGAGGCCGTACGAATCAATGGGCGCTACGGGCCGGCACCCGAGGGTACCGGCCAGATGGTCGTTTCGCAGCGCCCGGTCGGCCCGTGCCTCCTGATCACCCCGTGGAACTTCCCGCTCGCGATGGCGACCCGCAAGATCGCCCCCGCGCTCGCCGCGGGGTGCACAGTCGTGATCAAGCCCGCGGAACTCACCCCGCTCACCACCCTCTTCTTCGCCCAGTTGCTCGAGGACGCGGGCGTTCCCGCCGGCGTCGTCAACGTGATCACGACCTCGGAATCCGCTGAGGTCTCCGCCCCGCTGATCGCAGACCCGCGGCTCCGGAAGCTCAGCTTCACCGGCTCGACCGGTGTCGGCCGGGCGCTCCTCCGCCAGGCCGCGGAGGGCGTGCTGCGCACCTCGATGGAGCTGGGCGGGAATGCGCCGTTCCTCGTCTTCGCCGACGCGGACCTCGACCGGGCCGTCGACGGCGCCATGCTCGCCAAGTTCCGCAACATCGGCCAGGCGTGCACGGCAGCGAACCGGTTCATCGTGCACGCGTCCGTCGCCGAGGATTTCGCTCGCCGCCTCGTCGCCCGCGTCGAAGCCCTCCGGATCGGTCGGGGCACCGAGCCGGACGTGACGATCGGCCCGCTCGTCAACGACGCGGCCGTCGCCAACACCGAGAAGCTCGTGAGCGATGCCCTCGACCGCGGTGCGACCCTCCTCACCGGCGGCTTCCGCCCGGAGGGTCCAGGGTCGTTCTACGCCCCGACCGTGCTGACCGACGTCGCAGCCGACAGCGACCTGCTTCGCCAGGAGATCTTCGGGCCCGTCGTCGGGATCGTGACCTTCACGGACGAGGACGAGGCGATCCGGCTCGCCAACGACACCGAGTACGGGCTGATCAGCTACGTCTTCACCGAGAACATCGCCCGCGGCCAGCGGATGATCGCCGGGCTCGACACGGGCATGATGGGACTGAACACAGGACTCGTGTCCAACGCAGCCGCCCCCTTCGGAGGCGTCAAGCAATCAGGGCTCGGCCGGGAGGGCGGCCTCGAGGGAATCCACGAGTACCTGTCCCCGAAGTACACCCTGATCCCCGCGTCATAACCGACTTGCACAACTTCCGAATGACCTCGCAGCACCCACGTATGGAGGAGTTTTCATGACAACCAGGATCGACCGTGACATCGTCATCATCGGCGCAGGGGCATCCGGCCTGACCGCAGCAACGTCGCTGCGCCGGGCCGGCCTCACCGTCGCCGTGCTCGAAGCGCGCGACCGGGTCGGCGGTCGGCTGTGGACCGACGACATCGAGGGAGCCACGCTCGAGATCGGCGGCCAGTGGGTGTCACCGGACCAGCACGCGCTCAAGGAGACCCTCGCGGAGCTCGGTCTCGAGACCTACTCCCGGTACCGCGCCGGAGAAAACGTCTACATCAACGACTCCGGGGTACGCACCCGCTTCGAGGGCGAGATCTTCCCGGTCTCCCCGGAGACCCAGGCCGAGATCGTCGCCCTCATCGCAACGCTCGACGAGCTTGTCGCCGAGGTCGACCCCGATCGGCCGTGGGCGCACCCGCGGGCCGTCGAACTCGACCGGATCTCCTTCGCCGGGTGGCTCGCAACCCAGACAGCCGACCAGGAGGCCCGCGACAACGTCGCGATGTTCATCGCCGGCGCCATGCTGACCAAGCCTGCGCACGCTTTCTCCGCCCTGCAGGCCCTGCTGATGGCCGCGAGTGCCGGAAGCTTCAGCAACCTCGTCGACGCCGACTTCATCCTCGACGAGCGCGTCGTCGGCGGCCTCCAGCAGGTCCCGCTGCTGCTCGCGGAGCAGCTCGGCGATGACGTGCACCTCGGGCAGCCGGTGCGCACCCTGCGCTGGAGCGACGAGGGTGTCGTCGCGGTCACCGACGGACTCGAGGTGCACGCCCGCCGGGCGATCCTCGCGCTTCCGCCGACTCTGCTCAGCCGGATCTCCTTCGAACCCGCCCTGCCCCGCCGCCAGCACCAGCTGCACCAGCACCTTTCGATGGGTCTCGTGATCAAGGTTCACGCCGTCTACAAGACCCCGTTCTGGCGCGAGGACGGCCTCTCCGGCACCGCGTTCAGTCCCTACGAGCTTGTGCACGAGGCGTACGACAACACCAACTTCGGAGACGACCGCGGCACCCTCGTCGGCTTCGTGTCCGATGAGGCGGCGGATGCCGTGTTCCGGCTCCCCGCGGAGGAGCGCCGGGCGCGCATCCTGCTTTCGCTCTCGCACTACTTCGGGGACAAGGCTCTGTCGCCGGCGGTCTACTACGAAAGCGACTGGGGCAACGAGGAATGGACCCGGGGTGCATACGCCGCGAGTTTCGACCTCGGCGGCCTCGCCCGCTACGGCGCGGATCTGCGCACCCCCGTCGGGCCGATCTACTTCTCCTGCAGCGACCTGGCCGGCAAGGGCTACCAGCACGTCGACGGGGCGATCCGGATGGGCCGCGACACCGCTGCCGCCATCGCGGCCGTACTCGAGCCGGTACTCGAGCCGGTACTCGAGCCGGTCGGGGCGCTGACGAGCGTCCTGGACTAGGCGCCGCCGGGCGCGGACTCGCGGCGCCGTTTGCGTCTCGCGGCGATGTATCGGGCGCGCGCCGCGAGACACGGTGCGCGCCCGGAGACGCACCGCGCGCCGCGAGGTGCGGCGCGTGCGGACGCTCCCGTGACAGCCGGGGGTCAGACCGCCGCCGCGGCGGCGCGCCCCGCGGTGCGTCCGGAGAAGAGGCATCCGCCGAGGAAGGTGCCTTCGAGCGCGCGGTAGCCGTGCATCCCGCCGCCGCCGAAGCCGCTCGCCTCGCCGGCGGCGTAGAGGCCCGGCACGGGTGTGCCGTCCGGCCCGAGGGCGCGGGCGGAGAGGTCCGTCTCGATGCCGCCGAGACTCTTCCGGGTCAGGACGTGAAGCTTGACCGCGATCAGCGGGCCCGCGTGCGGGTCGAGCAGCCGGTGCGGGCTCGCAACGCGGATGAGACGGTCACCGCGGTAGTGCCTGGCCTGGCGGATCGCCGTGATCTGGGCATCCTTGGTGAAGGCGTTGTCGAACTCGCGGTCGCGGGCGCGGATCTCCCGCTCGACCTGGGCGAGGTCCAGGGGAGCATCGGGGGAGAGCCGGCGCATGCCCGCGAGCAGGTCGGGCAGGGTGTCGGCGACGACAAAATCGGCGCCATGCTTCTTGAAGGCCTCGACCGGCCCGGGAGCGCCTTTCGTCACCCGTTTGGCGAGAAGGGCCAGGTTCTTACCGGTGAGGTCGGGGTTCTGTTCGGAGCCGGAGAGTGCGAACTCCTTCTCGATGATCTTCTGGGTCAACACGAACCAGCTGTGTTCGTAGCCGGTGCGCAGGATGTGCTCGAGCGAGCCGAGCGTGTCGAAGCCGGGGAACAGGGGAGCGGGCAGCCGGGTCCCCGTCGCGTCGAGCCAGAGCGAGGACGGACCGGGCAGGATCCGGATTCCGTGCGCGGGCCAGACCGGGTCCCAGTTCGCGACGCCCTCCGGGTAGTGCCACATCCTGTCTCCGTTGATCAGCCGGGCGCCGGCCCGCTCGCTGATGCCGAGCATCCGCCCGTCGACGTGCGCGGGCACGCCGGACAGCAGTTCCCGGGGCGCGGTGCCGAGCCGGGTCGGCCACTGGGCGCGGACTTGCGCGGGGTTTCCGCCGATGCCGCCGCTTGTCACGACGACGGCGGATGCCCGCAGATCGAAGTCGCCGACGACCTCGCGTGAGCTGGGCGCGCCGCGCGGGGCGTCGCTCGGGGCGAGGATGCTTCCCCGCACGCCGACGACCGTGCCGTCGTGGGTGAGCAGCTCGTCGACCCTGCGGCGGTGCAGCGCCGTGACGAGGCCGGACCGCACGCCTTCCCGCACGCGCTCGATGAACGGGGCGAGAATCGCCGGACCGGTGCCCCAGACGATGTGGAACCGCGGCACGGAGTTGCCGGGGCCGAGGGCCGTGGTGCCGCCGCGTTCGGCCCAGCCGACGACCGGAAAGAAGCGGATGCCGCGGGAGTGCAGCCAGGCGCGCTTCTCGCCGGCGGCGAAGTCCAGGTAAGCCTCCGCCCAGCGGCTCGGCCAGAGGTCCTCGTCACGGTCGAAACCCGCGGTGCCGAACCAGTCCTGTCTGGCGAGTCCGGCGGAGTCGTGCACCCCGAGCCTGCGCTGCTCCGGCGAGTCGACAAGGAACAAGCCGCCGAACGACCACCAGGCCTGGCCGCCGAGCGAGGCGGGCGGCTCCTGGTCGAGCAGGATGACCCGCTTGCCCGCGGCGACGAGCTCCGCGGTCGCGACGAGTCCGGCGAGGCCGGCCCCGACTACGATGACGTCGGCTTCGCTCGGATCCGTCCGAGGGGATGTCGCTCGGGGGCCGGTCGCGTGCGGGGGAACCGTGCTCATCGTGACTCCAGTGTCAGAAGGGGCAGTGTCAGAAGGGGCAGCGGGAGTCGAATGCGTTTCGGGGCCCGCGGGGCGTCGCTCGGAGCGACGCTGGCTCCATGCTAACTGTGCGGTACCCCGGATTCACTCCACCTGGTGAGCGCGTTTTTGCTGGTGAGGGGGATGGGTTTCTGTTCGGGGTCGAGTCCGGGTGGTGGGGTGAGCCAGTACTGGCCGGTGTCGTCGCGGGTGATGCGCCAGTGTTCGTTGTGGAGCCGTAGGTGGTCAGACCGGCAGAGCAGGATGCCTTGGTCGAGGTTGGTCTGCCCGGTGTTGTCTTTCCAGTGGTGGATGTGGTGGGTTTCGGTCCAGGACGGTGGTCGGTCGCAGCCGGGCCACATGCAGCCGCCGTCGCGGAGGGAGAGGGCCGCCCGTTGGGCGGGGCTGAAGGTGCGTTGTTCGCGGCCGAGGTCGACGCCGTGGCCGTGGTCGTCGAAGGTGACGTCGAGGATCCCGGTGTCGCAGAGGTTCCGTTCCAAGGTCTCGGCCGAGACCGTCACCGCAGTCCCCTCGATCACCCCCGGCTGGAGCGCGGGTGCCGCGGTTTCGGGGTTCGCCGCAGCGTCGGCTGTGGGTGACGGGGCCTCGGTTGGCGCGGCATCGGTGGGTGCGGTGTGGGTGGGGCGGATGGTGATCATGCGGACGGCGGGGCTTCGTCCTCCGGCGATGCGTTTCGGGTCGGCTTTCACGCCGAGTTTCATCAGGGCCAGGAACGCGTCCGCGGTGAGCTGTTCGGTGGTGCGCGGGTCGTCCTGGACCCGCTTCGCCCAGGCGGCCTGCTCCTTGTCCACGAACCGGACCCCGCCCCGGCGGGGGCTGGTGATGGCGTCGTAGGTGCTCATCAGGTATTCGCCGTCTTCCGGGGCGAACAGGCCGACCATGCGCACCTGCCCGGTGTGGAGCCGCCAGAACCGCAGGGACCGGTCGTCGTAGACGGCCTTCTCCCGGGCGGCGATGCCGGCCTCATCGAGCACGTCCCGCATCCGCCGGGCGCGCTTGAACAGCTGGTCAGTGTTCAGGGTCCGAGCTTCGGTGAGGAGCCGGGCCAGGGCCGTCGCGAGTTTCTCCGGCGTGATCGCCCGGTCCAGGTCGCCCAGGCCCTTCCGGAGCGAGTCCGCCTTCTCGACGCTCAGCCAGCCCTCGCGCAGGGCCCGGCCGATCGGCGCGTGCCACGGCGGCACCGCGGCCGCAGGCATCGGCGGGTCGACCGGCGGCAGGTCTGGAGCGGCCTCGTTGAGGGGCGGAGTCCCGTCGAGTAACTTCTGCGCCGCGGCGGCTTCGCGGGCGGCCTTCTCGGCGGCGTCGGCCTCGGCCAGCAGCCGGCCCACCCCGAGGAGCTTGACAGCATCGCCCTTGCTTGACCCAGACACGCTCTGCAGCAGGTCTTCCGGGGTCCGGAACCCGTGCCGGGCCGCGAGCCCGTTCCCGCCGAGTTCAGCCCGGGAACGGCGGGCGAGGGTCGCCGCCATCCACGCGGCACACGTCTCCAGCGCCCGCCGGGAATCCGCGATCAACGCTTGCCCGGCAAGAACCTGCTCGTCGCTGAGCGCGTCGTAGTCAGCTGATGACCTTCCCAAGGCCGCGACAGCATCCGGCACCAGCACGGTGACGGGCGTACTGGGAGACGCACCGCCATGCGGCCGATCGGGCGAAGCGGGCGACTCCGAGTGGTTGGTCATGCCCCCACGTTACGACCCACCACCGACATTCTCTGAGCATGGCTCAGGTCTGTGGAAATCTACTCTGATCAGGTACGTGTTGAGGCGAATTCACAACGTTCTCGTTCTTTCGAGAGCCTGTTCTCCCCTCCAGGGACGGTTGGAGACGCCCTGAGATCAGTCGTCGAACGTGTTCAACATGGCGTGTGCCGCGCGCTCGAGGTAGTCCCAGAGCACGGTTCGCTGCAGCTCGGGCAGCTCGCAGGAGTCGACCGCGGCACGCATGTGCAGCAGCCAGCGGTCCCTGGCGTCCGGGTTGACCTTGAAGGGCTGGTGCCGCTGGCGCAGCCGCGGGTGTCCGCGCTGTTCGCTGTAGGTACCCGGGCCGCCCCAGTACTGCTCGAGGAACCCGGTGAGGCGCGCTGCCGCCGGGCCGAGGTCGTCCTCCGGATACATCGGCTTCAGCACGGGGTCGCCGGCGACACCCCGGTAGAACTCGGTGACGAGCCTCTCGAAGAACGGTCGCCCGCCGACCTGCTCGTAGAACGAGGCACCGATCGCGGCACCGTTCTCACCGTTGCGCAGCAGCACCCGGGCAGGCAGTGCGGGGTCGACCGGGGTCGGGGCGGGGGCGGATACCGGTGGCTGGGCGGGGTCAGTCGTCATGGGATCCCTCGGGGGTGGGTTCGGTTTCGGGAGTCGGCGGGCCCGGGTGGGCGGCGTCCGGCGTCGGAACAGTCGGAGCCTTCGGGGCTGCCTGAGCCTTCGGGGTGGCTGGAGCGGTCGCGGTGGTCGGGGTGGTCGGGGTGGCGGAAGTCTTGGGGGCTCGCGGAGCGCGGGGTGCGGTTGTCCGTGGGGCGGGGGCCTGGGCAGCCTCGCCGGGAGCGTCGTCGACCGGGGCTTCCTTCTTGGGAACGGACTTGGCCTTGCGGGGCCCGCGTGGGGTCCTGGCCTTCTTGAGCGGAACAACCTCGATGTGCGGCAGCGGATCGGGTTCCGCGGCCGCGGCGACGGCGGCGATATCGACGGGGTTCGTCGGCGGCGTGGCATCCGAGCCGTCGTCCGACCCCGTCATCACGACGCTGTTGAGCGGAGTGAGCGAGACCCCGAGGCTGTCGAGCGCGAGCTTCAGGTGCAGGCGCAGGTCGCGGGCGAAGTCCCACTTCGCCGAGACACGCACCTTCACGGCGAGCCGGGTGACAAGGGCCTCGGCGGAAATCGACTCGAGGCCCCAGATCTCCGGCTTCTCGAGGATGATCGACCGCCATTTGCGACTCGAGGCGAGCGCCGTCGCGACCCGCAGCATTTCGGACTGGATGGCTTCGACGTCCGAGCTGTACGGGATGGGCAGGTCGATGATGACGCGGGCCCAGCCCTGCGACATGTTGCCGACCCGGAGGATCTCGCCGTTGCGAACGAACCAGAGCGTGCCGTTCACGTCGCGGATCTGGGTGATGCGGATGCCGACCGTCTCCACGACGCCGGAGGCGAACCCGGTGTCGACGATGTCGCCAACGCCGAGCTGGTCCTCCATGACCATGAACAGGCCGTTCAGGATGTCCTTGACGATGTTCTGGGCACCGAAGCCGAGGCCGGCGCCGATCGCGGCCGTCAGCAGGGCGAACGAGCCCAGGATGCTCGGGGCCATCACCTGCAGGATGAGCAGGCCGGCGATGATCACGACGAGCACATTGACGATGTTGGTCAGGACGGAGCCGAGCGTACGGGTGCGCTGCACGACGCGAACGGCGGCGACCGGGGACACGTTGAGCGCCCGGGTGTCCTCAACCTTCTGGGTGCGCTTGACGCCGGTGACAATCTGGATCACCACGCGGCGGATCACGAACTGCAGGATCCAGTGCACCGCGAACGCGACGATGAGGATTCCGAGCACCTGCAGCAGTTGTAGCCCGAGGGTCGTTGTGAAGTATTTGACGATTTCAGCCCAGATAATGTCCCAGTTCATAGCGCTTTCGAGTCTACCGAGAGCCGACCGGGCGAACCCTGAGCGCCCCGCCAACGTGAAAACGGCCCCGCCCCCTGAGGGGCGAGGCCGTTCGGGCCGGCGGATGCCGCGGAGCGGTTACTCGGCGTCGCGCGCCTGGGCGGCGAGGGAACGTTCCACTCCCGCGAGGTTCTCGATCACGAGGCGACGCAGTGCGACGGGCTCGGGGTTGGCGTCGAGCCACGTGCGGGTCGCCTCGACGAGCGCCTGGTTGGCGAGCGGGGACGGGTACAGGCCGATGATGAGCTTCTCCGCGATCGAGAAGCTGCGGGATACCCAGACCGGCTGCAGCATCGCGAAGTAGGTGTCGACGAACGGCTCGAGCAGGCTCGTGTCGTTCGCGCGCAGGAACCCGGCCGCGGTGACGCGCACGATCGTGTTCGGGGCGGTGTCCGTCTCGATCAGGGAATCCCAGGCGGCCTGCTTGGCCTCCGGGGTCGGAAGAGCGGCGCGAGCCTGCGCGGCCGACTGGGCGCCGGTCGCGGTGTTGTCCGCAGCGTGCGCCGCGTCGATCTCCGCGCCGTCGACCTTGCCGCCGGCGGCAAGGGCGATGAGCAGCTCCCAGGCGAGGTCGGTGTCGATCTCGAGCCCCTCGAGCGGGACCGTTCCGTTCCGGAGGGCTGCGACGCTCGCGAGCTGGCTGTCGGTGGCGGCGACGGAGGCGAAGAACTTCACGAACTGGAACTGCGCGTCGCTGCCGGGCTCGGCGTGCTGGGCGAGGGACCAGAGCGCGTCGCCGACCTCGGTCAGCGTCGAGGCCTGGAACTCGGGAGCCACATAATAGTTCGCGGCGAGCACGAGCTGGCCGAGCACGGTGCGCAGGGTGGTCGACTCTGTCTCGCTCGCGATGTTGCCGAGCACGAGGCTCACGAAGTCGCGGGCGCCGGTCTCGGCGTCGCGGGTGGCGTCCCAGATCGCACCCCAGACGATGGCGCGGGCGAGCGGGCTCTCGATCGCGGCGAGGTTCTCGAGGGCCACCTCCTGCGAGGCCGGGTCGAGCCGGATCTTCGCATAGGCGAGGTCGTCGTCGTTGAGGAGCACGAGGGCCGGGCGGACGCGGCCGACGAGCTCGGCAACATCCGTCTTCTCTCCGTCGACGTCGATCTCGACCCGGTGGGTGCGCACGAGCTGCCCGTCGACGAGGTCGTAGAACCCGATCGCGAGGCGGTGCGGGCGGATCGTCGGGTAGTCGGCGGTCGCGCTCTGCAGCACGGAGAAGCCGGTGATGACCCCGGCGGCGTCCACGGCGATCTCGGGGCGGAGGGTGTTGACGCCCGCGGTCTCGAGCCACTTCGCGGCCCAGCCGGAGAGGTCGCGGCCGCTGGATGCCTCGAGCTCGACGAGGAGGTCGTTGAGCTCGGTGTTGCCCCACTGGTGCTTGGCGAAGTAGGAGGCGACGCCGGCGAAGAACTCGTCGCGGCCGACCCAGGCGACGAGCTGCTTGAGGACAGATCCGCCCTTGGCGTAGGTGATGCCGTCGAAGTTGACGAGCACGTCATCGAAGTCGGTGATGGTCGCGACGACGGGGTGGGTCGAGGGCAGCTGGTCCTGCTTGTATGCCCAGCTCTTCTCCATCACGGCGAAGGTGGTCCAGGCCTCTGTCCACTCGGTCGCTTCGGCAGTGGCGATGGTCGAGGCCCACTCAGCGAAGGACTCGTTGAGCCACAGGTCGTTCCACCACTTCATCGTGACGAGGTCGCCGAACCACATGTGCGCGAGTTCGTGCAGCACGGTGACGACGCGGCGTTCCTTGATGGCATCCGTGACCTTGGACCGGAAGACGTAGGTCTCGGTGAAGGTGACCGCTCCGGCGTTCTCCATCGCGCCCGCGTTGAACTCCGGCACGAAGAGCTGGTCGAACTTGTCGAAGGGATACGGGTAGTTGAACTTCTCCTCGAAGTAGGCGAAGCCCTGGCGGGTCTTCTCGAAGAGGTAGTCGGAGTCGAGGAACTGGGACAGGCTCTTGCGGCTGAACAGGCCGAGGGGGATGATCCGGCCGTCGCTCGAGGTGAGCTCGCTGCGGATGACCGCGTACGGGCCGGCGATGAGCGCCGTGATGTAGCTCGAGATCGTGTGGGTGGGCTCGAACGCCCAGGTCTTCGCGCCGTTGCCGGCATCCGTGGGCTCGGGCGTCGTCGAGTTGGAGACGACCTCCCATTCGCCGGGGGCCGTCACGGTGAACTGGAACGCGGCCTTGAGGTCGGGCTGCTCGAAGACCGCGAACACGCGGCGGGAGTCCGGAACCTCGAACTGGCTGTAGAGGTAGACCTCGTTGTCGACCGGGTCGACGAAGCGATGCAGGCCCTCACCGGTGTTCGTGTACTCGGCGTCGGCGACGACGGTGAGCGTGTTCTCTGCGGCGAGACCATCGAGCTGAATGCGGATGCCGTCGCTCACGCTTGCCGGGTCGAGGTCGACCCCGTTGAGGGTCACTGCGTGCACCGTGCGCGTGATCGCGTCGATGAACGTCGAGGCACCCGGGGTCGCGGTGAAGGTGACCGTCGTTGTGCTCGCGAAGGTTTCGGGACCCGTCGTGAGGTCAAGGCTGATCGCGTACTTCTGCACAGTGACGAGCGCTGCGCGCTCCTGGGCTTCGATCCGGGTGAGGTTCTCTCCTGGCAACGTTTTCTCCATCTCAGTCTCGACCGGCGCTTCTGGCGCCGGTCGCACGTCTCTTAAGCCTACCGATCCTTGACGGCAAGGTCGGTGCCTGCCGTTAGAGTGGCTGGCGTGAACCGGACCGACCGCCTCTATGCGATCGTGGAGGAACTGCGCGCGGTCGCGCCACGCCCACGCAGTGCGGGATGGCTGGCCGGGCGCTTCGAGATCAGCTCGCGCACGATCGAGCGCGACATCAGTGCACTGCAACAGTCCGGGGTGCCGATCTGGGCCGAGCACGGGCGCACCGGCGGCTATTGTCTGGACCAGCGGCGGACACTTCCACCGGTGAACCTCACCCCGGACGAGGCCGTCGCCCTCTCCGTCGGTCTCCGACTGCTCGAGGAAACGCCGTTCCGGGCCGCCGCACGCTCCGCCCTGCCCAAACTCCTGGCCGCGATGCAGGCTGACGACGCGCGTGCCGCACGGGAGCTGGCCGGGCGCATCCACCTGCTCGGCGACGGGCATCCGCTCCCGGCGGTTCCGCACAGCGTGGCGAGCGCCCTGTCGACCGGCCGGGTGCTGCGCCTCGCCTACCGGGACACGGCAGGCGCCCTGACCCGGCGCGACGTCGAACCGCTCGGCTACGTCGGATCGCCGACGCACTGGTACCTGCTCGGCTGGTGCCGGCTGCGCGACGGCGTGCGCGCCTTCCGCGTCGACCGGATCGTGTCCGTGTCGGTGACGGCAGAGACGCCCGATCCCCGCCCGCTGGCCAGGGACGATCTGGACATCCCGTACGGCGTCGTCACCCGGCTCGACCTGGGGTAGGCGACGGGCACACGGCGGTGGCCGGTGTACACGCCGGCATCGCGGCCAGGGCCCTGGGCCTGAGTCTGAGCCCGGCCCTACCGGTCGTGGCCGGCGAACCTGGCGGCGGCGTCCGCTGTCACGGGTGTGAAGAAGTTGAGCAGAGTACCGTCGGGGTCGCGCACCAGCAGGGACCGGTTGCCCCAGGGCATGGTTGTTGGCACGGTGACGACATCGGTGAGCCAGGGGGAGAGCCTGGCGTATTCGGCGTCGACGTCCGCGACGAGGAACTCGATGATCGCGGTGTGGTTGTCGGCCGGGCGCGCGGCTCCGGGCCCGAAGAGGCCGACGGTCCGCGTGCTGCCGATCGCCAGAGTCCCTGTCGGGGTGCGTATCTCGGCGAAGTCATCGGTCGACCAGCTGGCCGGTGTGCGGAGTGCGCGTTCGTAGAAGGCGACCAGGCGCTTCACGTCGTCGGTGATCAATCGAACGGATACGAGGTTCATCGGTAAGGTCCTTGTCTGGCCGGGAGCATCCCGGCAGGAGCCAGTCTCGAGCCCGCGTACGACAACCCCCTGTCGGTGTTTAACGGCAGAATCCGATCGAATAGGGTCGAGGCATGGAATTCGCCGCAGCGCCCCGACTCTCCGGAACCCGCGTCACCCTCGAGCCACTCGCCCCTGAGCACGCGGCCGAACTCGCCGTCGCCGTGGCGGAGGGCGAGCTGTGGCGTGCCTGGTACACGGCGGTCCCGCGGCCGGAGGCCATGGCCGCGGAGATCGACCGGCGCCTCGCGCTCGCCGCGTCCGGGCAGATGATGCCGTGGGGCATCCGCCTGACCTCGACGGGGGCCATGGTCGGCATGACGACCTTTATGCACCCGAGCCCCGACCAGCAGCGGCTCGAGATCGGCTCGACGTGGCTGGGAAAGAGCGCCCAGGGCACCGGCGCCAACCGGGAGGCGAAGCTGCTGCTGCTCGGGTATGCCTTCGAGGAGCTCGACTGCATCGCGGTCGAGTTCCGCACGCACTGGCACAACCGGCAGTCCCGCGCCGCGATCGCAGCGCTCGGTGCGAAGCAGGACGGCGTGCTCCGCAGCCACTCCGTCGGGCCGGAGGGCGCCGTGCGCGACACCGTGGTGTTCTCGATCATCGCTGCCGAGTGGCCGGCCGTGCGCCTCGGCCTCCGCGAGGGGCTCGCCCGGTATGCAGCGCTCGCCGAAACCCCGGGCGCGTGAACGCCGACCGAACCGGATGCCGGCGGTCGCGCCGCGTCGTAGGCTGACGCCAATGACATCCACCGTCGCATCTGCAGCAGCCCTGCTCTCCGCCTACGACGACCAGCTCCGCCTGTGGGTGCCCGCTGTGCCGCCGGCTTCCCCCGTCTACGAGCTCGAGGGGCCCGTGCTGCGGGTCGTCGGCCGCACCCGCGGCTTCGTCGAGACGGCGCAGGACGTCGGCGTGCGTGGCGCGGACCTCGACGCCCTGATCCGCCGCCACCGCGACTTCTTCGCGGCCCGCGGCGAGCCCGTCGAATGGAAGACCCGTAGCCACGACCTGCCCGCCGACCTGCCCGAACGGCTCGAGGCCGCGGGCTTTGTGGCCGAGGACCGCGAGACCGTCGTGATCGGGCTGACCGGGCCGCTCGCATCCGCCCCGACAGTGCCGGAGGGGATCACCCTGCGCCGGGTCACGACTCGAGCGGACTTCGAGCGGATCGCCGCGCTGCAGACCGAGGTGTGGGGCGAGGACCATGCCTGGCTCGCCGACGACCTCGAGTCGAGCGTGCGGGAAGCGGGCGATGACGTCGTGATCATCGTCGCCGAGGCGGGGGACCGGCTCGTCTCGTCCGCCCGCCTGGAATTCCAGCCCGGCACCGATTTCGCCGGGCTCTGGGGCGGGTCGACCCTCGCCGAGTGGCGCGGCAGGGGCGTCTACCGGGCCCTCGTCGCCGCCCGTGCGCAGCTCGCCGCCCGCCGCGGCGTGCCCTACCTCCAGGTTGACGCCTCGGACGACAGCCTGCCGATCCTGCTGCGCCTCGGCTTCGAGGCCGTCACGACGACAACGCCATACGTCTGGACCCCGAAGCACGACTGAACCCGGTTCCCGGCGATCCAATCCGCACGGCCGCACACTCCGAACATAATCGTGGGCGGAGAGGCTGCGTCTCCGAGTGCATGGCGCGGCGACGACCGTCGGCGGGATGCGTTTATGCTTGCAATCTAGATGAGGGTGGGGCTGGTGAAATCGTTTGCTTGTGGAGATGTGGTGCCGGGCTGCGAGGCCCGTTGGGTGTGCTCGACGGATGACGAAATCCTGTTTCAGGTGTCGGCTCATGCCGCCGCCGTGCACGGATTGAGCGAGGTCTCGCCAGAGCTCGAACAGGCCGTGCTGGCCACCATCGTCCCGGTCGGCTGACGCTCGTGCCGGCCGACCGCGTTCGGGCCGATCGCGCCCCCGGCGACGCAGGCTGGGACTCCATGCTCGCCGCGGCCTGCCGGGGAGAGGGTGTGTCGAGCGTCTACCAGCCGATCGTCGACTCCGCCAGAGGCGTGATCGTCGGGTATGAGGCCCTGACCAGGTTCTCGGGATACTCCGAGCGGAACCCGGAGAGCTGGTTCGCCGCAGCCCGCGCGCACGGCCGGGCGGAAGAACTCGAGGTGCTCGCACTGCGCACGGCGCTCGTGGCGCGCCCGACCCTGCCGCGGAACTGCTTCCTGACCCTCAACGTGTCGCCGGACCTGCTGTCGTGCGAGAGTGTCCGCGAGGTGTGGCGGGACGAGGGTGACCTCGGGGGCCTGATCATCGAGTTGACCGAACAGGCGCCCATCGAGTCCTACCTGTCCCTCGAGCCCTATCTCCACGAGGTGCGTGCGGCGGGCGGTCTGATCGCCGTCGACGACCCCGGATCCGGGTATGCCGGCTTGCGGCATCTGCTTTCGCTCCGCCCCTCGATGATCAAGCTCGACAGGGCCCTGATCCAGGATCTCGATCGTGACGAGGCGAAACTCGCGCTCGTCGAAATGGTCGGAACCTTCGCGGGCCGGGTCGACGCGTGGCTGCTCGGGGAAGGCGTCGAGACCGTCGAGGAACTCGACGCGCTCGTCGCCCTCGGGGTGCCCCTCCTGCAGGGCTACGTGCTCGCGCGGCCGGCGCCGCCGTGGGCCGGGATCGACGTCGACGTGGCGCTCCGCCTCGCCGCGCGACGAGTGTCCAGCGCGGCCGCGGTGATCCGGGACGTACTCGAGGTCGTTCCGACCGTCGAAAGCGTCGCAGCAGCCGCCGCCGCCTTCGGCGCACAACCGAGGCTGCGCTCCGTTGTGCTCATTGATGAGCACCATCGCCCGGTGGCTGCGCTCGGCGGTGGATCCGCCCGGCTCGGGGTCGTGAGCCAGGGCCTCAGGGTGAACCTGGACACGCCCATCACCGAGGCACTCAAGCGCGCGATGACCCGCGACGAGACGAGCAGGTTCGACCCGCTCCTCGCGACCGACAACGCCGGCCGTTTCACGGGCATCGCCCGCCTGGAACGTCTGGTCACCGCGGTGGCCGGTTCCGACCGGTCGTGAGTGCGGTCGACAGCCCCGCTCCTCCGGCGGCAGCCGTGCAGCCGTGCAGCCGTGCAGCCGGGCCCCCGGGCTACCAGGCTGCGGGCTTGTAGTCCTTGAGGAAGACGCCGTAGAGGTCCTCGCCTGCCTCGCCGCGCACGATCGGGTCGTAGACCCGCGCCGCACCGTCGACGAGGTCGAGCGGGGCATGGAAGCCCTCCTCGGCGAGGCGCAGCTTGGTCGGGTGCGGCCGCTCGTCGGTGATCCAGCCGGTGTCGACGCTCGTCATCAGGATCCCGTCGCCGAGCATCTCCTTCGCGCTCGTGCGGGTGAGCATGTTGAGCGCGGCCTTGGCCATGTTCGTATGCGGGTGGCCTGGCCCCTTGTAACCGCGGCCGAAGACGCCCTCCATCGCCGACACGTTGACGATGTACGTGCGCCGGGCAGTGGATGCCGCGAGCGAGGCCCGCAGACGGCTCACGAGCAGGAACGGCGCCGTCGTGTTGCAGAGCTGCACCTCGAGCATCTCGAGCGGGTCGACGTCCTCGACGTTGGCGGTCCAGCTGTTGGCGGAGTGCAGGTCGGGAACGAGGCCGCCCGCGTCGATCGCGGTACCGGCCGCGTGCCGGGCGAGCGAGGACGAGCCGGGTGCGAGCGCGAGCGCGGTGAGGTCGTCCGCGGTGAGCGCTTCGGTTGCAGACACGGTCGCGGCGGCGAGGATCGGGTGGCTCGTCACCGAGGCGGCGAGGGCGCTCGGGTGGGCGTCGTTGGTGTGGCCGAAGCTGACGATCTCGGGCACGGAATCGGCCGGCAGCGGCGAAGACTCCGCCTCGACGAGCATCGAGTACGAACCGGGAAAGCGGCGCACGGTCTGCGCCGCGTTATTGATCAGGATGTCCAGGGTGCCTGCTGCCGCGACGGAGTCGGCGAGGCCGATCACCTGGGCGGGGTCGCGCAGGTCGATGCCGACGATCCGCAGCCGGTGCAGCCAGTCGCCGGAGTCGGGCATCGCGGTGAAGCGCCTGACCGCGTCCCGGGGGAACCGGGTCGTGATGGTGGTGTGGGCGCCGTCCCGCAGCAGCCGCAGCGCGATGTACATGCCGATCTTGGCCCGGCCGCCGGTGAGGAGTGCGCGCTTGCCGGTCAGGTCGGTGCGGGCGTCGCGCTTCCCGTGGCTCATCGCAGCGCAGGCCGGGCAGAGCTGGTGGTAGAACGCGTCGACGAGGGTGTACTTCTGCTTGCAGATGTAGCACGCCCGCGGAACGAGAAGCTCGCCTGCCGACGCCCGGTCGGTGCCGAGGCGCAGCTGGGCGCCGACGGTCTCGTCGTCGATCCGGGTCGGGGCGCCGGTCGCGGTCGCCGCGATGACCTCACGGTCGGCCTCCGCGATCAGGGCCCGCTTCTCGCCGCGGCGCACCTGCTTGACCGACTTGAACATCTTCGCGGTCGCCTGCCGGACGGTGACGAAGTCCGGGTCTTCCTGGTCGAGTGCGGCGAGGGAGGCGAGCACTCGCAGGGCGGTCTCGAGGTCGCCGGGGTCGATGCTCGGGACGGGCACGGACTCTGCGGAAGGCTCGATGGTCATCCGTCAATAGTACGGGCCGCTCCCGGACGCCGCCCGGGCGGACCGCCTGACGAAGAAGCGGCGTCCGTCCCAGGGGACGGACGCCGCGTGCCCCTGGGGCGGATGCCGGTGGTGCTAGACGCCGACCGGGTGGCGCTCTGGCTCGGTTTCGGGCTCCGGGAGAATGGCGTCGATCGAGCTCGTCGCCGGCTCATAGGTGTGGTCGAACGGCATCTCATTGGTGTCGAGGTTCGGGTTCTCGTCCTGGGTGGCGACGAGTTCCCGTGCCTCGAAGACGGAGTCGACGCTCGGCATCGAGCCGGGCAGGGGGCGCTGGGCGCTCTCCTTGAGGAAGAAGATGCTCACCGCTCCGACAGCCGAGGTGGCCATCAGGTAGTAGGCGGGCATCATGTCGTCGCCCGTTGCCTCGATGAGGGCCGCGATGATGAACGGGGTGGTTCCACCGAAGATGGCGACCGCGAAGTTGTACGCGATGCCCATCGCGCCGTACCGGCTCTCGGTCGGGAACAGCGCGGGCAGGGCCGAGGCGAGGTTCGACACGTAGAACGTCACCGGGAACGCGATCAGGGCAAGACCGAGCAGGGTCGACCAGATCTCGCCGACACCGATCAGCATGAACGCCGGGATCGAGAGCACGACCGTGCTGATCGCACCGACCCAGAGCACCGGTCGGCGGCCGATCTTGTCGGACAGGTGCCCGGTCAGCGGGATGCAGAGCGCCATGATGACGAGCACCGGGATGGTGAGCAGGGTGCCGTGCAGCTCGTCGTACCCGAGCGAACTCGTCAGGTAGGTCGGCATGTACGAGGTGAGCGCATAGCCGACGGTGTTGGCTGCTGCGACGAGGATCATGGCGAGCAGGATGCCCCGCCAGTGCGCCTTGAAGATGGTCAGCGGGCCGTTCGGGGCCGCGTCGGTGCCGTTCGGATCCAGTGACGCTGCTTCCTTGGCGTCGAGGGTGGCCTGGAAGGCGGGGGATTCCTCGATCTTCATCCGGAAGTAGATGGCGATCAGGCCGAGCGGTCCGGCGAGCAGGAACGGCAGGCGCCAGCCCCAGTCCTCCATGGCCGGCTGGCCCAGGGTGACCTGCAGGATCGACACGAGTGCGGCGCCGATCGCGAAGCCGAGGTAGCTGCCCATGTCGAGGAAGCTCGCGAAGAACCCGCGGTGCTTGTCCGGGGCGTGTTCGCTGACGAAGGTGGTGGCACCGGCGTACTCGCCACCGGTGGAGAAGCCCTGGACGAGCTTGGTCAACACCAGGAGAGCGGCGGCCCAGCTGCCGATCATCGCGTAGTTCGGCAGGATGCCGACCACGAACGTCGACGCGGCCATGATCATCAGCGTCATGGCGAGGACCTTCTGGCGGCCGATCTTGTCGCCGAGCCAGCCGAAGAAGACGCCGCCGATGGGGCGGGCGATGAAGGTGGCGGCGAAGGTGCCGAGGAGGAACAGGGTCTGGACCGACTTGTCGGCCTCGGGGAGGAACACCGGTCCCATGGTCGTGATGAGGTAGCCGAACACGCCGACGTCGTACCATTCCATGGTGTTTCCCACGATGGTTCCGCCGAGTGCTTTCTTGAGCATCGGCTGGTCGACGACGTTGACGTGGGAGACCCTCAGGCGACGCTGCAGGAGGGGCTTCTTGGTCTTGATTATGGCGCGCTTGGCATCGGGCATAGAGTCTGACAAACTACGGTCTCTGGGCATTTGAACTTCTCTCGTGGAGATCACTTGCTCGCGACGTGGAGCTGGCCCTTTTCGGGCATAACGAGCAATTTTAGTCCAAAAACGCCGTCAAACCGAATTTTTTGGTGGGATACCGACGCTGGGCAGGGGTTTCTTCACCTTCGCGGAGCGAGCGGATGCGGGTGTGCGTGCACCTAGGCTGGTGCGATGACGGACACCGTGAAGTTCTGGTTCGACCCCTCCTGCCCCTGGGCCTGGATGACCTCCCGCTGGGTGGATGAGGTGGCCTCACAGCGTGACCTCGACGTCACCTGGAAGGTGATGAGCCTCGCGGTGCTCAATGAGGACAACGACGTGAGCGAAGAGTACGCCGCGTTCTTCCCCCGGGCTCTCCGGTACACCCGCCTCGTGCAGGCGGCGCAGGAGCTGCACGGGCAGGCGACCGTGAAGGCCCTCTACGACGCACTCGGCACCCGGATCCACCCCGGCGGCAGCACGAACCCCGACGAGGTCATCCCGGCGGCGCTCGCCGAGGTCGGCCTTCCGGCGGACTTCGCCGCGTGGGCCGACAGCGACCACTACGACCCGGAGATGCGCGCAAGCCACTTCGACGGGATGAACCGGGTCGGCCAGGACGTCGGCACCCCGGTCATCGCGGTGAACGATGTCGCCTTCTTCGGCCCGGTCATCTCGCCGGCGCCCAGGGGCGAAGCCGCGACGAAACTGTGGGACGGCGTCGTGGCCGTGGCCGCGTACCCCGGTTTCTTCGAGATGAAGCGAACCCGCACGGTCGGTCCGATCTTCGACTGAGCGGATGCCGGCGGCGCCGGGAGCAGGACGGCGATCGCACGGGACGGCAAATAGTATGGGGTCATGCGCATTCACCTCGCCACTGACCATGCCGGCCACGATTTCAGCCGTTTCCTCGTCGGTCACCTGACCGAGGCCGGCCACGAGGTCGTCGACCACGGGCCCACGAGCTACGACCCGCTCGACGACTACCCGTCGTTCTGCATCAATGCCGCCCAGGGCGTCGTCGACGACCAGGCCGCGGGCATCGACGCGCTCGGCGTCGTCTTCGGGGGATCGGGCAACGGCGAGCAGATGGCCGCGAACAAGGTCGTCGGGGTCAGGGCCGCGCTGGTCTGGAACCTGGACATCGCCCGGCTCGCGCGTGAGCACAACAACGCGAACGTCATCTCGATCGGCGCCCGCCAGCACACGATCGAGGAGGCGACCTCCTTCATCGACGCGTTCATCGCCGAACCGTTCACGGGCGAGGAACGCCACGCGCGACGGATCCGCCAGCTTTTCGAATACGAGACCACCCGGTCCATCTCCGGCATCAGGGTCGACCCGGCACGCATCGACCCGTCCAGCGTCGACCCGGCCCGCAGCGCGCGCTGACGTGCCAGAGGGTCATTCCGTCCACCGGATCGCCCGGCAGTTCGCGCGCAACTTCGTGGGCCACCGGGTGCAGCTGTCCTCGCCGCAAGGCCGTTTCGTCGAAGGCGCCGCCGTGCTCGACGGGCACGTGATGACCAGGGCGCGCGCCGTCGGCAAGCAGATGTTCCTCGAATTCGACAACGGGCTCTGGCTGCGGGTGCACCTCGGCATGTACGGAGCCTGGGACTTCGCCGGTGAGATCCTGATGGACGCCACGATCGCATCCGCCAACGGCCGGATGGGCCAGACCAACCAGCGCGGCACAGACCTCGACGGGCCGGCGGATGCCGTCCTCGACTCCGCGGGGGAGAACTCGCTCCGGAGCATCGGGGCTCCCCGGCGCACCCGGGTGCGGATGGCCGAGCAGGAGAAGGAGATCGACCAGCGGGGCTCCTTCCCGCCCGAACCGGTCGGGCAGGTGCGGGTGCGCCTGCTCACCGACACGGTGTGCGCGGACCTGCGCGGCCCCACCGCCTGCCAGGTGCTCGACGCCGCAGAGGTGCAGGCGGTCATCGACAAGGCCGGCCCTGACCCGCTCCTCGATGACAGCCCAGCAGCGGAGGACCGGTTCACGGCCGTCGTGCGCCGCAAGCCCACCCCGATCGGACTGCTCCTGATGGACCAGTCCGTGGTGAGCGGCATCGGGAACGTCTATCGCGCCGAACTGTTGTTCCGGGCCGGTGTCAACCCGCACGCGCCGGGCAAGAGCCTCACCGAGGACACCGTGCGCGGTCTCTGGCGGGACTGGGCGCACCTGCTGACGATCGGCGTCGAAACCGGCCAGATGATGACCATGGACGACCTCGCCGGCGCCGACTGGGTGCTCGCGATGAAGAATCGCGCGGACCGGCACTGGGTCTACAAGCGCGAGGGCCTGCCCTGCCGGGTCTGCGGCACCCACATCCTGCTCGAGGAGATGGGCGCCCGCAAGCTCTACTGGTGCCCGACCTGCCAGGCCTGAAGATCACCCCCCGCCAGCGAGACAGACAGGACGCAACATGCGCAACACCCCCAGCTTCGTGCTCACCGATCCCGCCGAAATCCGGCGGCTGATCCGGGAGAACCCGTGGGCGACCCTGGTCAGCCACACGAGCACGGGCGATCTCGTCGCCTCGCACTACCCGATGCTTCTCGACGAGTCCGTTTCAGGAACGGATACCGATTCCGGCGAGCTCGTTCTGGTCACCCACGTGGGTCGTCCCGACGAGCAACTGCACGAGCTCGGGCAGCACGAGATGATCGTGATCATCCAGGGCCCGCACGGGTACGTGTCCCCGGGGTGGTACGACGCCAACCCGGCCGTGCCGACCTGGAACTTCATCACCGCGCACCTCTACGGCACGCCGGAGATCCTCAGCGCCGAGGAGAACCTGCTCGTGCTCGACCGGCTCGTCGATCACTTCGAGGAGCGCCTGCCCGAACCGCGCCGCCTGCACGGGACGGCCGCGAACTCGGCGTACGCCGACCGGATCTCGGCCGGTACCGTCGGCTTCCGCCTCCGGGTCACCCGGGTGGTCGCCAAGAGCAAGCTCAGCCAGAACAAGCCTCCCGAGACCGTCGACCGCATCATCTCCGAACTCGAGGGGACCGGTCCGTACGCGAGCGTGAACCTCGCCGCCGAGATGCGGCGCGCGCACGGGCGGCTCTCCCGCGCCGCCCGGGCCGGAGACGGCTCATGAGCCCCGATCCGCTCGTCCTCCGGAACGCCCGACTGCCCGGGAGCGACGAACTCACCGATGTCGAGATCGTCGACGGCACGGTCACGAGGCTCGGCTTCCTCGGTGGCGAAGGCGGCATGGGTGGCGACGGTCCTGCCGTCGAGTCGATCGACCTCGGCGAGCGCTGGCTGATCCCCGGACTGTGGGACAACCACGTGCACTTCACCCAGTGGGCGCAGATCGCCCGCCGACTCGACGTGTCGACAGCAGGCAGCGCCGCGGAGGCCGCCCGGATCGTCGCGGGGCGCATCCCGCTGCTCACGACAGGGGAGACCCTGATCGGCTTCGGCTTCCGCGACGGGCTCTGGCCGGATGCCCCCGGCCGCGCCGTCCTCGACGCCGTCTCAGGAACGGTCCCCGTCGTCCTCGTCAGCGGTGACTTGCACAGCGTCTGGCTCAACTCCGCCGCCCTCGCCGCCCGCGGACTCGGCGACCACCCCACCGGCCTGCTCCGCGAGGAAGATGCCTTCGCGGTGGAACGGGCACTCGACGCCGTTCCGGACGCGATCAGCGACACCTGGGCCGACGAAGCGGCGCGGGTCGCCGCCGCCCGCGGCGTCGTCGGCATCGTCGACCTCGAAATGGTCTGGAACCTCGACGTCTGGCGCCGCCGCATCGCCGCAGGCACCGATTCGCTCCGGGTCGAGTTCGGCATCTACACCGAACACCTCGAGCGCGCCGTCGCAGAGGGCCTCCGCTCCGGTGCCGTCATCGACGGCACCGGAGGTCAGCTCAGCGTCGGCCCGTACAAGGTCATCACCGACGGTTCGCTCAACACCCGCACCGCATACTGCTTCGACGACTACCCGGGGCTCACGGGCGCCGACGCCAACGGCGTGCTGAGCGTGACGCCAGACGACCTGCTCCGCTGGATGCGCCTCGCGAGCGAGTCCGGCATCCACCCCGCCGTTCACGCGATCGGCGACCGGGCCAACCGGATCGCCCTCGACGCCTTCGAGACCCTCGGCTGTGCGGGAAGCATCGAACACGCCCAGCTGCTCAGTCACGCCGATGTCGACCGGTTCGCCGCCCTCGGCGTCGTCGCGAGCGTGCAGCCAGAGCACGCCGTCGACGACCGCGACGTCGCGGACCGCTACTGGGCCGGCCGTACCGACCGCGCCTTCATGCTCGCGAGCCTGCTCCGCGCGGGGGCACGACTCGCGCTCGGCTCCGACGCGCCCGTCGCGCCGCTCGACCCCTGGGTCGGCATCGCCGCCGCGGTCGGGCGCACCAGGGACGGCCGTGAAGCCTGGCACCCCGAGCAGGGCGTGTCCCGCCAGGCCGCGCTCGCCGCATCCGCCCGCGGCAGGCACCGGGTCGCGGTCGGCGACCCGGCCGACCTCGCCGTCTGCGAGACCGACCCGTTCGTCGCGTCCCTCGACGACCTGCGGCGGATGAACGTAGCAGCGACCCTGCTCGGCGGCCGGTTCACCCACCGCGCGCTCTGACCCGATGCGGGCCGCGGGGGTTTTCCCCCGCAGCGATTGGGACGCAGGCCCGATGGGCGCGCCGGGCGTTCACGGCGAGGCTGGAGTCATCCACCAAGGAGGACACCATGACCACGACGACACCCGCAACCGTCCCGCACTCCGGGGAATCTGGCAGTCTGGAGACCGTGCAGACCCCTCTGAGCGAAAATCCCGGCTATCGAGGCCTCTGGCGGTCGGTACCGCGGGAACTCGGCTTCCTCCTGCTCGCCCTTCCCGTCGCGGTCATCGCCCTGAGCGTGCTGAGCACCGTCTTCTTCACGGGCGTCGGTATGGTCGCGATCTTCGTGGGGCTGTTCGTGATCGTCGCCGCGCTCTATGCCGCGCGTGGTTTCGGCCTCGTGGAGCTGACCCGCCTGCGCTGGGCCGGCCAACCGGCCATCCGGCCTCCCCGGTGGGAACGTGACGGCCAGCCGGTCACCCCGCTTCGAACCCTGCTGGGCCCGCTTGTCGGCGGCCACTACTGGCTCTACCTCCTGCACGGCATGGTCGTGAACTTCGTGATCTCGCTCGTGAGCTGGACCGTCACCGTCGTCTGGCTCTCGATCGCCCTCGGCGGGGTCACCTTCTGGCTGTGGGGCTGGTCGATCCCGCAGGGCCAGGAGGGGGCAACCGGGCTGTTGGGCCTCGGCGAGCTGATTCTGCCGGGTACCCAGGGCGTCGGCAACCCGTACCTCGTCGAGAGCCTGCTCGAACTAGCGCTCGGCCTCGCGTTCCTCGCCACGCTGCCCTACGTCACCCGGGGCCTCGTGCTCGTGCACCGGTTCATCGGCCAGGGCATGCTCGGGGCCTGGCGCTCCGAGGCGCTCACCCGCGAGGTCGCCGACCTGAGCGCCTCCCGCGGCGCGGCCGTCGTCGCAGAGGACCGCGGCCTCCGCCGCCTCGAACGCGATATCCACGACGGACCCCAGCAGCGCCTCGTGCGCCTGCAGATGGACCTCGCGAGCGCCGAACGCAAACTCGACACGGACCCTGCCGCCGCCAGGGCGCTGCTCGCCGAGGCGCGGGAGCAGGCCCACGACACCCTCGAGGAGCTCAGGGCGCTGTCCCGTGGGCTCGTCCCGCCGATCCTGCAGGACCGCGGCCTCACCGTCGCGCTCGAGTCCCTCGCAGCCAGGAGCACCATTCCCGTCGCTCTCGAATTCCAGCTCGAGCCGGGGCTGCGGCTGCCCTCCGAGATCGAACGGAGCGTATATTTCATCGCGGCCGAGCTCCTCACGAACGCCGCCAAGCACTCCCGCGCGAGCGGCATCCGCCTGCACCTCGCCCTGCGCCGGGTGCCGGACGACGACTCAACCTGGCTCGACCTCTGGGTGATCGACAACGGCATCGGTGGGGCCGTCCTCACCGAATCGCACGGGTTGTGCGGCCTCGACGAGCGCCTGCGGGGGCTGCGCGGCCTGCTGTCGATCGACAGTCCGGCCGGAGGTCCCACGAATGTCGGTGCGCACATCCCGCTGGCCGAAACCCTGCCAGGTTCGATCGTCGTATCCTGAACGGGTGACCTCGCCAGAGCAGACCAGCGCAGCATCCGCGGCTCCGCTCCGGCTCGTTCTCGCCGAGGACTCGCTCCTGCTTCGTGAGGGGCTCGTGCGGCTCTTCGACGAGGCCGGGTTCGACTGCGTGGCCGCCTATGGCGACGCGGACGGCCTGCTCGCCGACGTCGATCGCCTCCGGCCGGACATCGCCGTGCTCGACGTGCGGATGCCGCCGACATTCCGGGACGAAGGGGTGCGTGCCGCCCTCGAGCTGCGGCGCCGGCTCCCCGGAGTCGGGATCCTGCTCCTCAGCCAGTATGTCGAGGCCACATACGCTCACGAACTCCTCGCGGCCGGCGACGGAGGACTCGGCTACCTGCTCAAGGACCGGGTCGCCTCCCTCGACGAACTGCAGGATGCCGTCCTGCGGATCCACGCCGGTGGAACGGTGCTCGACCCGCAGGTGGTCCGTGAGCTTCTGGGCCGCCGCACCGACCCGCTCGAGAGACTCACTCCCCGGGAGCGGGACGTGCTCGGGCTGATGGCCGAGGGGCGCACCAACGTCAGTATCGCCTCCCGGCTCGTGATCGGGGTCGGCGCCGTCGAGAAGAACGTCACCGCCATCTTCCAGAAGCTCGGCCTCGACGATTCGGGAACGGACCACCGCAGGGTGCTCGCCGTCCTCGCCTTCCTCCGCCACTGAGTATTCTGCTGGCACTGAGTATTCCGCTGGCGCTGAGTATTCCGCTGCCACGAGGCGAATTGAACGTAGATAATTCGGTTTAATCTGACGGAACAGGTGCGAACGCGTCCTGGTGCGGGCAGACTGGAACCATGAGCGCAATCGAGAATTCCAAGCTGGCCATCATCGGAGCGGGCGCCGTCGGCACCTCCCTCGCGTATGCCTCCCTGATCCGGCAGTCGGCCCGCGAGGTGGTGCTCTACGACATCAACGAGCCCAAGGTCGAGGCCGAGGTGCTCGACCTCGCGCACGGCACCCAGTTCACCGGCGCGTCCTGCGTGTCCGGCGGTGCCGACCTCGACATGATCTCGGACGCCAACATGGTCGTGATCACCGCAGGCGCCCGGCAGCACCCCGGCCAGTCCCGCCTCGAAATGTCCGGCGTCAACGTCGGAATCCTCCGCGAACTGATGCCCAAGCTCATCAAGCGCGCCCCCGACGCGGTCTACATGATCGTGACCAACCCCTGCGACATCCTCACCTACGCCGCCCTGCACTTCAGCGGACTCCCCTCCAGCCGGGTGTTCGGCTCCGGCACCGTTCTCGACTCCTCCCGGCTGCGCTGGTTGCTCGCGCACCGGGTCGGCGTTGCGATCGCCAACGTGCACGCCACAATCGTCGGCGAGCACGGCGACTCCGAGTTCCCGCTCTGGTCCCAGGCCAGGGTCGGCCCGATCTCGCTCGACCAATGGGTCGCCGATGACATCTCCCCGGTGACCAACGGACGCGAGAAGTTCTCCGAGGCCGAGTTCGCGGCCATCACCGAGGACGTCAAGACCGCCGCGTACCGGGTGATCGCGGGCAAGGGTGCCACGAACTACGCGATCGGGCTCTCCGGTGCCCGGATCGTCGAGGCCGTGCTGCGCGACGAGGGCGCCGTGCTCCCGATCAGTTCTGTGCTGACCGACTACCGCGGCGTGAGCAACGTCGCCCTGTCCGTCCCGACGGTCGTCAACGCCGAGGGGGTGTCCCGGGTGATCGAGGTGCCCTTCTCCGAGTCGGAACAGGCCCTGTTCCAGCACTCTGCCGACACCCTGCGGGCGACGCTCGACACCCTCGGCCTGAAGTAGGGCGCGGCCCCCACTACGGTGGGAGGCATGTGGCCAGAGGCATTTGCAATCGCCGCGGCCGGTTTCGCCGCGGGCATGATCAACGTCGTCGTCGGTTCGGGGACCCTCATCACCTTTCCGATCCTCGTGCTTCTGGGATACCCGCCGCTCGTCGCCAACGTCTCCAACAACCTCGGACTCGTGGCCGGCGGCGTCGCGGGGACGATCGGCTACCGGCGCGAGATCGCCGCTCATCGCGGTTTCGCCTTCGCCCTTCTCCCTGTCGCCCTGGCCGGCGGCCTCGCCGGTGCCACCCTGCTGCTCGTGCTCCCCAGCAGCGCCTTCAAGGCCATCGTTCCTGTCCTCATCCTCGTCGGGATCCTCCTCGTCGCCGTCGGGCCGTGGATTCAGCGCCGGATCGCCGCACGAACCGCGCCGGCCAGCGAAGCGGATGCGGTGGCGGCGCCGACTGCCGAGGCGGCCGGCATCCCCGGCGGTCGTGGCCGGCGCGTCGGCATCATGGTGAGCATCTTCATCCTCGGCGTCTACGGCGGTTATTTCGGCGCGGCCCAGGGGATCCTGGTGGTGGGCGCCCTCGGCATCCTCACCACGGTCTCGCTCGGGTCACTCAACGCCGTGAAGAATCTCCTCGTCACCGGCGTGAACCTGATGGCCTCGATCATCTTCATCCTGTTCGCGCGCGACTCCATCGACTGGGCCGTGGTCGGTCTCATCACCGTCGGCGCGGGCCTCGGCGGCCTCCTCGGCGCGCGGGTCGGGCGGCGCCTGCCGCCCACTCTCCTGCGCGTGATCATCGTGACCGTCGGCGTCGTCGCGCTCGTCAACCTGATGCTCCACTCCTGACCGTTCTGTCCTCGGGGGAGCAGTCCGGAGTAGGTTGATCGCGGGGGAATTCACATGACGCTCGCAGCTTCAGCACTGGTCCGCTCCGCACCTTTGATCTGCGCCCTGACCGCGGCCGTGACGCTCGCCGGGTGCACGCAGGGTTCCGGCGGTTCCTCTCCGGGTGCCTCGCCAGAACCCACGGCATCCGCGACGACGACGTCCCTGCCCGTCGCGCTCGACTGTGGCCTGGTCCTGCCGGTCGACCGGGCCGCAGCCGCGCTCGGACTCCCGACGAACAGCCTCTTCGATCAGGCCACCCGGGCCACCGCCGAGCAGCAGCCGAGCAGCGGCGCCACCCAGATCATCGTGCAGGACGCGGCCGATGCCCTCGGCGGCCTGGTCGACTGCAGCTGGTCAGCCCCGGACAACGGCACAGGAGCGCTGACGGACGACGGCAGCCGGATGCTCCCGCGCGTGAGCGTCCGTGTCCTGCCCAACGCCGTCGAAGGGTTCACCGCGAGTGAACCCGATTCCGACGACGGTCTGCGGGGACTGCACCCCGTCGACCTCGGAGACACGGCGTACGTGGCCTGCCACCCGCCGGAGCACGATTCCTGCCGGGCCGAGATCCTCGTGGGAACCACCTGGGTGAACGCGACGGTCAGTCCGCAACCCACAGAGGAGAGCTTCGTGACCTTCGCTCGCACCGTTGTGGCGGCCGTTCAGACGGCGGACGCGGTGCCGGCGACGACGCCCCCACCGCGCGTCGGCTGTGACGCTCTGCTCGCCGCGGCCGACCTCGCGGATGCCGTGGGCATGGCTGACTCTCGGTCGACCGATTATGGAGTGCCCGGACCGTACACATCGGGCATTCAGCCGATCGCAGAAAGCCGGGCAGGCCTTCTCCACTGCGGCTGGTTAAGCGGGGACGCCGGGGCACTCTCCGGCGGCGTGTCTGTGACCGTGCTGCCGGGCGCTGCATCGGTGTGGCACGCGTCACCGCCGAACAAGGCGAACTCCAGCATCCGGTTCGAAGCGGTGACCGGGCTCGGGGACGAGGCATTCGCCGGCTGCGGAGGGGACACCTGTGAGGTCGACGTGCTCTCCGGCGGTGTCTGGGTGCTCGTGCAGCACGACGCGCAGCCGACCGGCAACCTGGACGGCGCGAAGACGCTTGCGGCCTCCGCCCTGGCCAACTACCTCGCGAACCGATAGGGCGCCGGGGCAATTGCCGGATTCGGAAAGGGAATGACCGGATATGGAGGGGATGACGGGAATCGAACCCGCGCCATCAGTTTGGAAAACTGAGGCTCTACCATTGAGCTACATCCCCATGAGTGCCGAACTGCGCACTCAAATACCTTAGTACAGCCACGGCGGCCTCGCGTACTCGAACCGGCCATGGGCATCCGGTCGGTGCAGTAGACTTACCGAGGTCAATCCGCTGTCGCGTGCACCTGCGTGGCGTCAGGCTGACTCCAACGGGTTGAGACAATATCCGGGGCGTAGCTCAGCTTGGTAGAGCGCTCGGTTTGGGGCCGAGAGGTCGCAGGTTCGAATCCTGTCGCCCCGACCATCACCCCCCTCTGAACCAGATCGAACACAGGAGATAACCCACGTGAAGTCCACGGTCGAAAAGCTGAGCCCCACGCGCGCCAAGGTCACCATTTCGGTGACCCCGGAGGAGCTGAAGCCCAGCATCACCCACGCATATGGTCACATTGCCGAAGACATCAACATCCCCGGCTTCCGCAAGGGCAAGGTTCCGCCGCCCATCATCGACCAGCGCGTCGGTAAGTCGGCCGTCCTCGAGCACGCCGTCAACGAAGGCCTCGACGGTTTCTACCGTGCCGCCGTCGACGAGCACAAGCTCCGCCCGCTCGGCCGCCCCGAGGCCGACATCGTCGAGTGGCCGTCCGACAAGGACTTCTCCGGCGACCTCAAGCTCTCCATCGAGGTTGACGTCCGCCCCGAGATCGACCTTCCCGCATACTCCGGCCTCAAGCTCGTCGTCGACACGGCCGAGGTCACCGACGAGGACGTCACCGAGGAGCTCGACAAGCTGCGCAGCCGCTTCGGCACGCTCATCACGGTCGACCGCCCCGCCAAGACCGGCGACTTCGTGCAGATCGACCTCGTCGCCTCCATCGGCGACGTCGAGGTCGACAACGCGACCGGCATCTCCTACGAGGTCGGCACCGGCGACTTGATCGACGGCATCGACGAGGCACTCGACTCGCTCAGCGCGACCGAGACCACGACCTTCAACTCCACCCTCATGGGCGGCGACCACGAAGGCGAAACCGCAGAGATCACCGTGACGGTCCTCGCCGTCAAGGAGCGCGAGCTTCCCCCCGTCGACGACGACTTCGCGCAGATCGCCAGCGAATTCGACACCGTCGCAGAGCTCACCGAAGACCTCAAGGCGCAGGCGCTGCGCTCCAAGATCTTCGGCCAGGGCACCCAGGCTCGCGAACTGCTCATCGAGCAGCTCCTCGCCTCCGTCGAGGTCCCGATCCCGACCGCGATCATCGAGGACGAGGTGCGCCGTCACCTCGAGGGCGAGAACCGCCTCGAAGACGACGTGCACCGCGCCGAGGTCACCGAGTCGAGCGAGAAGACCTTCCGCCAGCAGATCCTGCTCGACACGATCGCCGAGGCCGAGAAGGTCCAGGTCAGCCAGGACGAGCTCACCCAGTACCTGATCCAGGGCGCAGCCCAGTACGGCATGGACCCGAGCGAGTTCGTCCAGGCGCTCAGCGGAAACGGCCAGATCCCGTCGATGGTCGCAGAGGTCGCCCGCAACAAGGCCCTCGCGATCGCCCTCGGCAAGGCGGAGGTCGTTGATGGCAACGGCGCCGTCGTCGATCTCGCCGAGTTCACCGCGATCGCGGGCGACGAGCCCGAGGCCGCCGCGGACGGGACCACCTCCGTCGACGTCGACATCGACGCCGTCACGGTCGACCCCGCCGCGGATGCCGCAGCAGCCGCCGCGTCGGAAGACGCTGACGACGAGGCCGCCGAGGTCCCCGCGAAGCCGAAGAAGAAGGCCGCAGCCAAGAAGTAACACCCGCGGGCAGCATCCGCTGCCAGCACCCGCTGTACTCCAGCGAACGAGGGCCGGGCGTCTCAGGACGTCCGGCCCTTCCGTGTTCCCGGGCGCGGGGGAGCCGCGCAATCTGCCGAGGGCGAACACGGCCGTTCTGGCTCTCAGGCTCCTATAGATTCAATCTCAAGCGACAAGTGAAACGGAGCGCGACATGGCCGATATGACCCCAACACCCGGCGTTTTTGACCGACTGCTGAAAGACCGCATCATCTGGCTCGGTTCGGAGGTCCGGGACGAGAACGCCAACGAGATCTGTGCCAAGATCCTGCTGCTCGCCGCGGAGGACTCTGAGCGGGACATCTTCCTGTACATCAACTCGCCCGGCGGCTCGATCACGGCCGGCATGGCCATCTACGACACGATGAAGTTCGTACCGAACGACATCGTCACCGTCGGCATCGGGCTGGCGGCCTCCATGGGCCAGTTCCTGCTGTCCTCCGGCACCAAGGGCAAGCGGTACATCACGCCGAACGCGCGGGTCCTGCTGCACCAGCCGTCCGGCGGCTTCGGCGGCACGGCGGCAGACATCCAGACGCAGGCGAAGGTCATCCTCGACATGAAGAAGCGGATGGCGGAACTCACGGCGGAGCAGACCGGCAAGTCGGTCGAGCAGATCCTGATCGACAACGACCGCGACAACTGGTTCACCGCCCAGGAAGCCGTGACCTACGGCTTCGTCGACCACCTGCGCGGCTCCGCGTCGGAAGTAATCGGCGGCGGCGGCACCGACGACTCAGTGAACAAGATCTAGGACGGGCGTACACGACATGGAATTCACGAATTTTGGTCACCAGGCCGGTGGCCGCGCACCGCAGGCTCCCGAGTCTCGGTACATCCTCCCCACCTTCGAAGAACGCACGGCCTACGGCTACAAGCGCCAGGACCCCTACGCGAAGCTCTTCGAGGACCGCATCATCTTCCTCGGCGTCCAGGTCGACGACGCGTCCGCTGACGACGTCATGGCCCAGCTCCTCGTGCTCGAGAGCCAGGACCCGGACCGCGACATCGTGATGTACATCAACTCACCGGGTGGCTCCTTCACCGCGATGACGGCGATCTACGACACGATGCAGTACATCCGTCCGCACATCCAGACGGTCTGCCTCGGCCAGGCGGCGTCCGCCGCCGCCGTGCTGCTCGCCGGCGGAACGCCCGGCAAGCGCCTCGCGCTGCCGAACGCACGCATCCTCATCCACCAGCCCTCGGCCGGTGGACAGGGCGGCGGCCAGGCTTCCGACATCGAGATCCAGGCAGCGGAGATCCAGCGGATGCGCGACTGGCTCGAAGAGACGATCGCGCACCACTCCAACCGCACCTCGGCGCAGGTCCACAAGGACATCGACCGCGACAAGATCCTCGGCGCCCCCGAGGCCCTCGAATACGGCCTGATCGACCAGATCCTGACGAGCCGCAAGAACGTTCCGGTCCTCGTCAAGTAGCAGTTCCCTTTCGCGACGGGGCAGGTCCCCGTTCTCCTGTCGCCCGCGCGGCGGCCGGTCGGATGCGCAAGCACCGGCAGGCCGCCGCGTTCCGGTTTTCGCCGGTCGGGCGCCGCGCGATATCCCACCCGCGGGGGATTATTACGGGTTTCCACCGATCCGCGTCGCTTGCACCCCAGTGTCACCCCCAGAGGCTAGGCTCGGTTCAGCGAAACAAGCGTTACCAGCACGACCGATGGAGGAGGCTGACGGATGGCCCGAATAGGCGAAAGCGCCGACCTGCTGAAGTGTTCCTTCTGTGGGAAGAGTCAGAAGCAGGTCCAGCAGCTGATCGCCGGTCCCGGTGTCTACATCTGCGACGAATGCGTCGAGCTGTGCAACGAGATCATCGAAGAACGCCTGGCCGAGGCCGGCGCCGAAGAGACCACGGGCGAGTTCGAACTGCCCAAGCCCAAGGAGATCTTCGGGTTCCTTGAGGAATACGTCATCGGCCAGGAAGCCGCCAAGCGCGCACTGGCCGTCGCCGTCTACAACCACTACAAGCGCGTGCGCTCCCGTGCCACGCTCACCGCCGCCGACGCGATCCACGACGACGTGGAAATCGCCAAGTCCAACATCCTCCTGATCGGCCCGACCGGCTGCGGCAAGACCTATCTCGCCCAGACGCTCGCCAAGCGCCTCAACGTGCCGTTCGCCGTCGCGGACGCGACCGCACTCACCGAGGCCGGATACGTCGGCGAAGACGTCGAGAACATCCTGCTCAAGCTCATCCAGGCCGCCGACTACGACGTCAAGCGTGCCGAGACGGGCATCATCTACATCGACGAGATCGACAAGATCGCCCGCAAGGCCGAGAACCCCTCGATCACCAGGGACGTGTCCGGTGAGGGCGTGCAGCAGGCTCTGCTGAAGATCCTGGAAGGAACCGTCGCGTCTGTGCCCCCGCAGGGCGGGCGCAAGCATCCGCACCAGGAATTCATCCAGATCGACACGACCAATGTGCTGTTCATCGTGGCCGGCGCGTTCGCGGGACTCGACGACATCATCTCCACCCGTGCTGGCAAGAAGGGCATCGGCTTCGGCGCCCCGCTGCACAGCAAGGGTGACGATGTGAACCTCTTCAGCGAGGTCCTCCCCGAAGACCTGCACAAGTTCGGACTCATCCCCGAATTCATCGGCCGGCTGCCCGTCGTCACGACGGTCACCCAGCTCGACCAGGTCGCCCTCATGCAGATCCTCACGGTTCCGAAGAACGCCCTGGTGCGCCAGTACCAGCGGATGTTCGAGCTCGACGGCGTCGAACTCGACTTCGAGCAGCCCGCACTCGAGGCCATCGCCGACCTCGCCGTGCTGCGCAAGACCGGCGCCCGGGGCCTCCGCGCGATCATGGAAGAGGTCCTCGGGCCGATCATGTTCGAGGTGCCGTCCTCCAGCGAGGTCGCCAGGGTCATCGTGACCAGGGCTGCCGTGCTCGACAACGCCGCCCCGACCATCGTGCTGCACAAGGCCGCTCGCCGCGTCGAGAAGTCCGCCTAGCCCCGAAACCCATCACGACCTGAACCGCCTCCGACCACAGTCGGGGGCGGTTTTTGGTGCAGGCGGGTCGGCGGCCACTTGACAGGGCGCCACTGGCAATATCTAATATATTGCATGCCGGTTCCCGTTCCCGATGCGCTGCATCGCCCAGCCTCCCTGCGCGACTATGCCTACGAGGCACTCCGCACCGCGATCGTCGACGGAACGCTCGCCCCCGGCGAGAAGCTTCGTGACGCCGAGCTCGAGTCCTGGCTCGGGGTCAGTCGCACGCCGATCCGCGAGGCCATCGCCCGGCTCGAAACCGCAGGTCTCGTTCGAACCGAGCGTGCCAGGCAGACCGTCGTCGCGCCGCTGGACGAACGGACGGCACTGAACGCGCAGGCGATCGCCGCAGCGCTCCACGAACTCGCCGCGCGCGAGGCGGTCGCCCAGCTCACCGCCGGGGACATCGCCGCGATGAAGGCGGCCAACGACCGGTTCCAGTTCGCCCTGGCGACGAACGACGTCGATGCCGCCATCGCCGCGGATGACGATTTCCACGACGTCGCGGTGCGCGCGAGCGCGAACCAGCTGCTGCCGGCACTGCTCGAGCAGGTCACGCCCACCCTGAGGCGCCTGGAACGCGCCCGGTTCTCCTCCCTCGCGGGGCGGGCATCCGTTGCCGACCACGAGCGCATCATCGGATTCTGCGCTGCCGGGCAAGCCGACCAAGCCGGCACGGCCGTACGCGAGAACTGGCTCACCCTCGGGCGGATGCTGGCCGCGACTGCCAACGTGACCCTGAACCCCTGAACCCCTGAACCCCTGAACCCCCACCCCGATCCAAAGGACCCCATGGCACTGCGCGATTTTCCCCGTCACCCGCTCACCTTCGGCCCGAGCCCCATTCACCCGCTCGACCGGCTCAGCGCCCACCTCGGTGGCGCCCGTGTCTGGGCCAAGCGTGATGACGTGAACAGCGGCCTCGCTTTCGGCGGTAACAAGACCCGGAAGCTGGAGTACCTGATTCCGGAGGCCCTTGCCCAGGGTGCGGACACCCTCGTCTCCATCGGCGGCATCCAGTCCAACCACACCAGGCAGGTCGCCGCGGTCGCCGCCCACCTCGGCCTGAAGGCTGTTCTGGTGCAGGAGCAGTGGGTGGACTGGCCGGACAGCGTCAACGACCGGGTGGGCAACATCCTGCTCTCCCGGCTCACCGGCGCCGACGTGCGCATCTCATCCGAGGGCTTCGGAATCGGCTTCAAGGACTCGTGGACGCAGGCCATCGCCGACGTCGTGGCCGCGGGTGGAATCCCGTATCCGATCCCGGCTGGTGCCTCCGACCACCGATTGGGCGGACTCGGCTTCGCGAACTGGGCCCACGAAGTGGCCGCCCAGGAGAAAGAGCTCGGTGTGTTCTTCGACACGATCGTGGTCTGCAGCGTCACTGGGTCGACCCACGCGGGCATGATCGCCGGATTCGCCGACCTCGAGGCGAACTTCGGGGGTCGCAAGCGGCGCGTGCTCGGGATCGACGCATCCGCCACGATCGAGGCCACTCGCGACCAGGTCGCCCGCATCGCGCGCAACACGGCGGAACTGATCGGCGTGGGGCGTCTCATCACCGACGACGAGATCACCGTGCTCGAAGGCTGGGCGGGGAACTTCTACGGGATACCGGTGGAGTCGACGAATGCCGCCATCCGGCTCACGGCGAGCCTCGAGGGCGTCATCATCGACCCCGTCTACGAGGGAAAGTCGATGGCCGGACTGATCGACCTCGTCACGACGGGCGACATTGCCAGGGACGGCAACGTCCTCTACGCCCACCTCGGCGGCCAGCCGGCAATCAACGCATACAGCGCGCTGTATCACTGAGTCTCTGCCGGGACAGGGAGGTCGGCGCGGCTAGTTCAGGCCGCGCCGGTCGAGCAGCGGCTGGATGATCGCATCGCGCCCCCTGAAGTCCCGGTACGCCTCGAGCGGGTCGATGCCGCCCCCGCGAGCGAGCAGGCGTTCCCGGAACCGCTCACCGTTCTCCCTGGTCAGGCCGCCGTGCTCGGCGAACCAGGCGCCGGTGTCCGCGTCCTGCACCTCGCTCCAGATGTACGAGTAGTAGCCCGCGTCGTACCCGCCGGAGAAGGTGTGCGCGAAATAGGTGCTCGCGTACCGGGTCGGCACGGCGGGGTTGTCGAGGCCGGCGGCGGTGAGACAGGCGGCCTCGAAGGCGGCGACATCGGTGATCTCGGTGCCGGCATCCGCTTCGATGCCGTGCCAGGCCTGGTCGAGCAGTGCGGCGGCGAGGTATTCGCTCGTCGCGAAGCCCTCGTTGAAGGTCGCAGACGCGTGGATGCCCGCGACGACCTCCGGGGGCAGCGGCTCGCCGGTCTCGCGGTTGTGCGCATAGTTCGCGAGCACCTCCGGGTCGAAGCGCCACATCTCGTTGACCTGGCTCGGGAACTCGACGAAGTCCCGGTACACGTTCGTCCCGGCGAATTTCGGGTAGGTGACCCGCGCGAAAAGCCCGTGGAGGGCGTGCCCGAACTCGTGGAAGAGCGTGGTGACCTCGTCGAGGCTCAGCAGCGTGGCCTCCCCGGCGGCCGGCTGCGGCACATTGAGGTTGTTGCAGACGATCACGGGCGTGCCGAGCAGATCCGACTGCGAGACGAGGGCGTTCATCCACGCCCCGCCGCGCTTGGAATCCCGGGTGTACACGTCGAGGATGTACAGGCCGACGGGGGAGCCGTCCTCCTCGCACACTTCGAACACCCGCGCATCGGGGTGCCACGCGGCGAGCGAGGCACGTTCGGTGAAGGTCACCCCGTAGAGGCGCTGGGCGGCGTAGAAGACGCCGTCGCGCAGCACGCTCTCGAGCTCGAACCAGGGGCGCAGGGCGGCCGTGTCGACGTCGTACCTGGCCCGGCGCATCCGCTCGGAGTAGAACGCCCAGTCCCAGGCGGCGATGTCGAAGCCCTCCGCGAGGATCCCCGCAGCGACGTCGGCGTCGACGAGGGCCTGCAGTTCGGCCTGCTCGGCGCGCGCGTTGCGGGCGGCCGGAACCGCGAGCCGGTGCAGCAGGTCCCCGACGGCGGCGGGCGTCCTGGCGGTCTCGTCGGCCGTGACCGCGGCCGCGTGGGTCGCGAAGCCGAGCAGGCGGGCGCGTTCGGCGCGGAGGCGGGTGATCGACAGCACGAGGGCGCGGTTGTCGTGCTCTCCGCCACGGATGCCCCTGGCACGCGAGGCGGCGAGCAACCGTTCGCGCACGCCCCGGTTGGTGAGCAGCGCGAGGTAGGGGTGGCCGGTGAAGAGCACGAGGGTGATCACGAAACGGCCGGGCATGCCACGGTCGGTTGCGGCCTGGGCCGCGGCGGAGAGCTGGCCGGCAGAGAGACCGTCGAGCTCCGAAGCGTCGTCGACGACGAGGGCGAGGTCGTTGGTGTCGGCGAGAAGGTTCTTCTCGAACCGGGTTGTGGCGACGGAGAGCCGCGTGTTGAAGTCGCGGAGCAGCGCCTTGTCTGCGTCGGACAGCCCGGCGCCGGCGAGGGTGAACTGGGTGAAATACCGCTCGAGGAGGTACCGGGTCTCCGGGTCGAGCCCGAGCTCGTCTGCGCGCGCGTGCAGGGCCGCGATGCGCGCGAAGAGCTCGGGGCGCAGCCGGATCGCGTCGGAGTGGGCCGCGAGCAGGGGAGCGAGCTCCTCCTCCAGGGCGATCGTGAACGGGCTGGAATCTGAGGAGCTCCGGTTGAAGAACACCGCGGCGACCCGGTCGAGCAACTGGCCGCTCCGTTCAAGCGCCAGCAGGGTGTTCGCGACGGACGGCTCCGCGGGGTCGGAACAGATCGTTTCGACCTCGGCGAGCTGCTCGGCCATGCCTTCGAGGAACGCGGGCCGGTAGTGCTCGTCGCGAATGGCGGCATACGGCGGGAGTTGGAACGGGAGCGTGCTCGGCCGGGCGAAGGGGTTGTGCTGGTCCATGCCTTAAACCTAGTTCCGAATTCAGGAGTACGACCCGCCAGTGGGGTGCCGGAGCCCGGATCAGTGCGGCGGATGCCGGCCAGCGGTGTCCTCCGGGATCCCGACTCCTGAATTCGGTACAGGTCCTAGGCTGTCAGCATGACCGCCGAGCAAACACGCGAGCCCGCACACTCCCAGCCGGACGACAGGGACGCCGACCGCGTCGAGATCGCCCCGCACGGCGAGGCGATCCGCGACACCTATACGCACGGGCACCACGAGAGCGTGCTCCGCTCGCACACCTGGCGTACCGTCCTGAACTCGGCCGCGTACCTGATCCCGCACCTTACGCCGGGGCTGAGGGTCCTCGATGTCGGCTGCGGGCCTGGCACGATCACGGTCGACCTCGCGCGCCGGGTTTCTCCGGGCACGGTCACCGGCGTCGACGCCTCCGCTGCGATCGTCGCCCAGGCGGCCGGGCTCGCCGTCGACGAGGGTGTGCCCAACGTCGCCTTCCGGGTCGGCGATGTCTATGCCCTCGACTTCGCGGACGACAGCTTCGACCTCGTGCACGCGCACCAGGTGCTTCAGCACCTGGCCAACCCGGTCGCCGCCCTGAGGGAACTCCGCCGCGTGCTGAAACCGGGCGGCATCCTCGCCGCCCGCGATGTCGACTACGGCGGCGTGGCCTGGTACCCCAAGCTCCCCGGCCTCCAGTCCTGGATGACCGCCTACCGTGCGGTGCACTACTGGAACGGAGGTGATCCAGACGCCGGCCGCGCGCTCAAGGCCTGGGCCAGGCTCGCCGGCTTCGACGCGGTGACGAGCAGTGCGTCCATCTGGTGCTTCGCCACGGATGCCGAGCGCGACTGGTGGGGGGAATCCTGGGCCCTGCGCGCGACCGAGTCCGATTTCGCCGCGCACGCGATCGAATCCGGGGCCGCCGACCTCACCGACCTGCGCGCCATGTCCGCAGCCTGGCGGCAGTGGGCAGGCGACCCCGATGGCTGGTTCGGCATGCCGCACGGCGAGATCATCGCGGTCAAGTAGCTTTTGTCACCGAGCAGGGGACCTCAGGAAAAGTAGACTCGAGCGTGCCCTTCCTCGACCGCCTCCAGCACTGGGCCGCCCTGCAGCCGGACGCGAACGCCGTCACGATTGGTGCGGACCGGCTCAGCTACGCCGAACTCCAGGTCCGGTCGAGCCGCCGCGCCCGCGAACTGGCGGGGGAGTCGTCCGGCGGCCCGACCGTGCTCTGCCTGCCGAACGGTCTCGACTTCGTCGTGGACTTCGTCGCCGCGGTCGCGGGCGTGGGTACTGTCGCCGTGCTCGACCCGGACTGGCCGGCCCTGCAGCGCACGGCGATCGAGCGGATGCTGCGCGAGGCCGGCTCGACGCCGCTACCGGCGTCTTCATCGCGGGCGCCGACGACGCCACCGGCGCCAGCCGGCCTCCGCGACGGGCCAGCGGATTCGGTCTTCCTCTACGGCTTCACCTCGGGCACCACCGCGCTGCCCAAGGCTTTCACCCGCGGCAGGGACTCCTGGCAGCGGGCCTTCGCAGCGAGTTCCGCCTTGTTCGACCTCCGCGCCGACGACCGGGTCCTCGCCCCCGGACCGCTGTCGGCGAGCCTGACGCTCTACGCCCTCGCCGAAACCCTCTACGCGGGGGCTGCGTTCCACACCCTGCCGCACTTCGACGTCGGCGATGCCCTCGACTCCGTGGCACACGCCGGCGTGACCCGCATCGTCGCCGTCCCGACCGCGCTCCGAATGCTCGCCGAGCGGGGTTTGATCGCCGGCGTGGACGGAGGCGCGCTCACCGCGATCGTCAGCGCGGGCGCCCGGCTCGACGCCGCCACTCTCGCGAGTGTCCGGAACTGGGCGCCCCGAGCTACGGTCTTCGACTATTACGGCGCCGCGGAACTGAGCTTCGTCACCGCCAGGCGACTCCGCCCCGGTGAGGACCGGACCGAGTCGCCGACGGCCGTCGGCCGGCCGTTCCCCGGCGTCGACGTGCGCGTCCTCGATGACGCGGGCCGGGCATCCGCCCCCGGAGCCACCGGGACCATCGTCGTGCGCAGCCGCCTGGTCAGCGCAGGCTACGCCTGGGGCGACGACGGCACGGCGTTCGCCCGCGTCGCTGCTGACCAGACCGGCGAGTGGTGCACGGTCGGCGACCAGGGCCATCTCGACGACGCCGGCGAACTGCACTTCGAGGGCCGCCGGGCCGACATGATCGTCACCTCCGGTCACAACGTCTACCCGCAGGAGGTCGAGGCGACCCTCCTCACCGGCCTCGGCGGCTCCGCTGCAGGCGGGGCCGGAGCACAGGTCGTCGTGACCGGCCTCGCGGATGCCCGGCGCGGTACGCTGCTCGTCGCCGCGCTCCTCGAGGCACCCGACCCCGGCGCTGGGGCGTTCACCCTCGCCGACCTGCGGACGGCCGCGACCGGCCTCGCCCCGCCGAAACGCCCGCGCGCCTATTACCGGATCACGGACCTGCCCGTCACCCGGGCGGGCAAGGTCAGCCGCCGCCTGCTTGCCGACTGGATCACCGAAGGAGACCCCCGTGTCGAGCGCCTCGACTGAGCACACCGCTGCGGCTCCTGCCGCCGACCGCGAGCCCGTCATCCTCTGGGGCCGTCGCACGGCCTTCGGGCGAAGCGGCGGAGCCCTGTCCCTGATCACCGCCGACCGGCTGCTCGCCCCCGTGCTCTCCGCGGTCGTCGCCGACCTCGGCCTCGATCCCGCGCACATCGACGACGTGATCATCGGGAACGCCACGGGCGGCGGCGGGAACCTCGCCCGCCTCGCGCTGCTCGAGGCCGGATTCCCGGTGAGCGTGCCGGGCCTGACCGTCGACCGGCAGTGCGGGTCCGGGCTGGAGGCGATCGTGCTCGCCTGCCGCCTCGTCGCCGCGGGCGCCGGCAGCCTCTACCTGGCCGGCGGTGTCGAGAGCTGCAGCACCGCGCCCCTCCGCGCGCACCGCGTGAGTTCGGCGCCGGGGGAGCCGGACTTCTTCGATCGCGTCCGGTTCGCGCCGGATTCGGTCGGCGACCCCGACATGGGCGTCGCCGCCGAGAACGTGGCCGCGCACTTCGGAATCGGCAGGGAACGCCAGGACGCCTTCGCCGCCCGCAGCCACCGTCTCGCCGTCGCCGCCGCGGGTGCGGGAGCGTTCGAGGCAGAGATCGTCGGGATCGCCGGCATCGACGGGACGGGCGCACGCGTCACGGCCGACGAAGGTCCCCGCCCGAAGCTCGACGCTGCCCTGCTCCGCCGCTTCCCAGCGGCCTTCCGCCCGGGCGGAACGGTCACGGCCGGCAATTCCTGCGCAGACGCCGACGGCGCCGTGGTCGTGCTCGTCACGAGCAGGGCCCGCGCGATGGACCTCCTGGCGAGCGGCTCATTGCAGGCCGGAACGGGCAGCCCCGGCTTCCTCACCTTCGTCGACGCCGTCCCGGCCGGAACCGACCCGAACCTGCTCGGTGCCGGCGGCGGCGAGGCAGGCAGGTCCCTGCTCGCGCGCACGGGCGTCCCTGCCGAGGCCCTCGCTCGCGTCGAGATCGTCGAAGCCTTCGCAGCCCAGGTGCTCGCCTCCCTCGACCTGATCGACGTGCCGGAGGACAGAGCCAACCGGCAGGGCGGCGCGCTCGCCCTCGGGCACCCGTTCGGCGCATCCGGTGCCCTGATCGTGCTGCGGCTTCTGGCACAGTCCCGCGCCGACGGTGTCGAGGGGGCGGATTCCCCGAAGGGGGCGGATGCCCCGAAGGGGGCGCACGCCCTCGCCATGGTCAGCATCGCCGGCGGTCTCGGGCTCGCGGCGCTCTTCCGTTGGGAGGGCGCGCCCGGCTAGGGGTTCGTTCGTCTCAGGGCTCTTCCGCTGGGCGACAGGGCAGGCCAGTATGAAGCTGCAGACGCAGGGGCGACGGGAGGACACATGGCCAGGCTGATCTACTCGGGCATCACGTCGCTCGACGGGTACACAGCGGATGCCGCCGGTGATTTCGACTGGGCGACGCCCGACGAGGAGGTGCACGCCTTCATCAACGCCCTCGAACGCAAGATCGGCACCTACCTGTACGGACGCAGGATGTACGAGACGATGGCGTTCTGGGAGACCGCGAGAGAACTCGTCGATCCGCCCGACGTGGTGCGGGAGTACACCGATATCTGGCAGGCCGCCGAAAAGGTCGTCTACTCGCACAACCTCGCGGCGGTCACGACGACGCGGACGCGCATCGAGCGCTCCTTCGACGCCGCCGAGGTACGCAGCCTCGTCGCGGACAGCAGGCTGAGCGTGTCCATCGGCGGTCCTGGGCTCGCCGCGCACGCGCTCAAGGCGGGCGTTGTCGATGAGATCCACCGTTTCGTGACGCCGATCATCGTCGGCGGCGGCACCCGGTTCCTGCCGGAGCACCTGAGGATGCCGCTCGAGCTCCGGGGTGAACGACGATTCCGAAACGGAATGGTGTACCTGCGGTATGTCGTGCCGCAGGCCTGATCCGCGGGCCCGGCGGCCCGGCCCCTGCCGCCGGGATCCGGGGGCGGGCGACCGGTCGTGACCCGGCAGAAGCGCCAGCGGCTGCTGATCGCGCTTGTCCAGGTCCTGGCCATGTCCGCCTGGTTCTCCGCGTCCGCGGTCGTTCCTGCGCTCAGGCTGGAGTGGAATATCTCGACGGTCGACGCGGTCTGGCTGACGGCATCCGTGCAGCTCGGTTTCGTGGTCGGCGCCGTCCTGTCCGCGGTCCTGAACGCGGCGGACCGGATACCGCCCCAGCTGTTGATGGCTGGGTGCGCGCTGGGCACCGCCGGGTGCATTCTCGCATTCACCGCGACGGCGACGGACCTCGCGACGGCGCTCCTCCCGCGCTTCCTGACCGGTGCGCTGCTGGCGGGCGTGTACCCGGTCGGGATGAAACTCACGGCGTCCTGGGCGCCGTCCCTGGCCAGGGGGCGGGCCTTCGGCCTGATGATCGCGGCCCTGACCCTCGGCTCAGCACTGCCGCACCTCGTCCGCGGACTGCCCGATCTGGCGTGGCGGGACGTGATGAACGTCTCCGCGGTTCTCGCCGCGGTCGCCGCGGTCGTTGCGGCGCTCCTGATCCGGTCGGGCCCGCACGGTTCGTCCGGGAGCGCCCCGATCAACCCGCGGTACGCCGTGGACATGTTCAGGGACAGACGTTCTCGCCTGGCCAATTTCGGCTACTTCGGCCACATGTGGGAGTTGTTCGCGCTCTGGACCTGGCTGCCCGCCTTCGTTCGCGCCGGCCGGTCGGCGGCGGGAGAGTCCGTGGCGGCCTGGGACACACTCGTCATCTTTCTCGTGATCGGGGTGGCCGGTGCGTCCGGCGCCCTGCTGGGCGGGTGGGCGGCCGACCGATACGGTCGCGGTACTGCGGGTGCCGGAGCCCTGATCGTCAGCGGCAGCTGTGCCCTCGCCTCTCCGCTGTTCTTCACTGCGGCGCCGGTGACCCTCGTCATCGTCCTGGCGGTGTGGGGCGCATCCGTCATCGCCGATTCCGGCGTCTTCTCCACTTCGCTCAGCGAGTCCGCCGATCCGCGCTACGTGGGCACGGCATTGACCGTCCAGACGGCCATCGGCTTCCTGATCACAGTCGTCACGATCCAGGTCGTCCCGGTGCTCGCCGGACTCGTGGGCTGGCAGTACGCCCTGCTGGTCCTGGTGCCCGGTCCCATCCTGGGCGCCGCCGCGATGATCCGTCTCGCCCTCTCGGCGGGACCGGACCGGCCGGGCGCGACGGAACCGGTGATCCCGCGCGACTGATACCCGCGGGACCTCCGGGTCTAGATCCAGTCCTCGTCGTCCTCGACCTCGATCGAGGGCTGCGTGATCGTTGCGCTGTCGTCGACCGCGTTGTAGCGGATGACGGTGCCGTCATCGAGCTCGATCACCGGCTTGGCCTCGAGCCAGGTCAGCGTCCAACGCCACGAATCCGTACCGTCCTTCGGGGCGACAGTGAGGTCCTGCTCGACCGTGCTGACCGCGAGGAGGACGACCTCGGGCAGACCGGACGGCGCCGTGCCGCCGAACGACCAGCGGGTTCCCACCTGCAACGGGCTCAGAGCTCGATCTCGTAGGTGACCCAGTCGGTGCGGGTGCCGACGTCGTCGTAGAGACGCTGGGCGGTCTCGTTGTCCGCGGCGGTGATCCACTGCACGGTCGTGAGCTTGTGCTCGGCCGCGTAGTCCTTGGCGAACTCGATCAGCGAACGGCCGACGCCGCCCGTACGGTGCTCCGGCACGACGAACAGGTCGTCGATGAAGAGACCGCGGGTGGCGCTGAGCGTGTTCGGCACCTCCCGGTAGTGCGCGAAGCCCACGAAGTCGCCGTCGTCACTGACTGCGACCGCGCCGTTCAGCACGTGGTTCCGATCGATGATCCAGCTCCAGACGCGGAGGGCCTTCTCATCGGTCAGTTCGCTCTTGTAGAACTCGCTGTAGCCCTCGAAGAGGCCCAGCCAGGCGAAAAAGTCCTTGTCGCCCAATGCTCGTACGTGAATAGCCATCTGGTTCTCCCTAACTCTCCGACACCGTGGCGAGCACGATTTCCGTGACTGCCAACTCGCCGCCTTCGACAAAAACCAATTCCGAGATCCGGCCGACAGCCTGCAGATCTGCGGCAGCCTGCGCGAGCAGGGCAACCTCTGCAGCCGTACCGCTAATTACAGCAGATGCGACGTCGGTTTTCTGGGACGCTTTCGCATCCGTCTTTCCGCGCCGGATGCCGGTGAGCGCGCGACTGGACAGCTCGAGCAGTGCGGGGTTCCCCCCTGAACCTGCGGCGAGGTCTGCCGCGATGGGCCAGGCGGCCCGGTGCACGGATCCCTCGTTGGACCAGGACCACGCCTCTTCGGTCGCGAACGGCACGAACGGGGCGAACAGACGGAGCAGGGTCGACAGTGCGGTGCGGAGCGCCGCGACGGCCGAGGCCTGCCCGGCGCCGGCTTCGCCGTACGCGCGTTCCTTGACGAGCTCGAGGTAGTCGTCGCAGAACGTCCAGAAGAAGCTCTCGGTGACCTCGAGGGCGCGGGCGTGGTCGTAGCTGTCGAACGCGGTCGTCGCCTGGGCGACGACACTCGTGAGGCGGGCGATCATGCTGCGGTCGAGGGGCTCGGTGATCGCGGCGTCCGCTGCCCCGTCGAAGCCGAGGATGAACTTCGACGCGTTCAGGATCTTGATCGCGAGGCGACGGCCGATCTTGATCTGCGTCGGGTTCTTGGGGTCGAAGGCCGCGTCGGTGCCGAGGCGCGAGGAGGCGGCCCAGTAGCGCACGGCATCCGAACCGTGCTGCACGAGCATGTCGGCGGGGGTGACGACGTTGCCCTTGGACTTCGACATCTTCTTGCGGTCGGGGTCGACGATGAACCCGGACAGGGCCGCGTGCTTCCACGGGGACCGGCCGTCCTCGAGTTCGGCGCGGAGCAGGGTGGAGAACAGCCAGGTGCGGATGATGTCCTGGCCCTGCGGGCGGAGCGAGTACGGGTAGACGAGGTCGAAGAGCTGTGGGTCGCGCTCCCAGCCGCCGGCGAGCTGCGGGGTGAGCGAGGACGTCGCCCAGGTATCCATCACGTCGACCTCGCCGACGAAACCGCCGGCCTGGCCGCGCTGGGTGCTTGCGTACCCCGGCGCGGTGTCGGAAGAGGGGTCGACCGGGAGCTGGTCGCGGGTGGCGACGATCGGCTGGTCGAAGACCGGGTTCGCGTCGGCATCCAGCGGGTACCAGACCGGAAGCGGAACTCCGAAGAAGCGCTGGCGGGAGACGAGCCAGTCGCCGGTGAGGCCGTTGACCCAGTTGTCGTAGCGGACCTTCATGAATTCGGGGTGCCACTGCAGGTCGGCGCCGTGCGAGAGCAGGCGGGACCGGAGTGCCTCGTCGCGCGCTCCGTTACGGATGTACCACTGGCGGGTCGACACGATCTCGAGGGGCTTGTCGCCCTTCTCGAAGAACTTGACCGGGTGCACGATCGGCTTCGGTTCGCCGATCATGTCGCCGCTCGCCGTGAGAAGGGCGACGACGGCCTGCTTGGCCGAGAAAACGGTCTTTCCGGCGAGCTCGGCATACGCGGCGATTCCGGCTTCGCTCGTGATGACCTCGGGCGCCTCGGCGATGATGCGGCCGTCGAAGCCCATGATCGCGCGGTTCGGCAGGTCGAGCTCCCGCCACCAGACCACGTCGGTCACGTCGCCGAAGGTGCAGATCATCGCGATGCCGCTGCCCTTGTCCTTCTGGGCGAGGTGGTGGGCGAGGATAGGAACTTCGACGTCGAAGAGCGGGGTGCGCACGGTCGTGCCGAAGAGGTGCTTGTAGCGCTCGTCGTCCGGATGCGCGACGAGGGCCACGCAGGCCGGCAGCAACTCGGGCCGGGTGGTCTCGATCTCGATCGTGGAACCGTCGGGCTTGCGGAAGGAGACCCGGTGGTACGCGGCGGGCATGTCCTTGTCCTCGAGCTCGGCCTGCGCGACGGCCGTGCGGAAGGTGACGTCCCAGAGGGTCGGCGCCATGGCCTGGTAGGCCTCGCCGCGGGCGACGTTGCCGAGGAAGGCGAGCTGGGAGGATGCGATCGAGTGCGAACCGATCGTGCGGTAGGTCTGGGTCCAGTCGACGCTCAGGCCGAGGTCGCGCCAGAGCGCTTCGAACTGCTTCTCGTCTTCGAGGGTGAGGCGTTCACAGAGTTCGATGAAGTTGCGGCGGCTGATCGGGACTTGGTCGGCGGCCTTGGTGCTCTTGCCGTCGCCGCCCTCGAAGGGCGCGGTGAAGTCGGGGGCATACGGCAGCGACGGGTCGCAGCGCACGCCGTAGTAGTTCTGCACCCGGCGTTCGGTCGGCAGGCCGTTGTCGTCCCAGCCCATCGGGTAGAACACGTCGCGGCCGCGCATCCGCTGGAAGCGGGCGACGACGTCGGTGTGCGTGTACGAAAACACGTGGCCGATGTGCAGTGAGCCGGACGCGGTCGGCGGGGGAGTGTCGATGGAGAAGATGTTCGCCCTGGTCGCGGAGTCGCGGTCGAAGCGGTACGTGCCCTCGGTGTCCCAGGTGCCGCCCCATTTGTTCTCGAGGCCCTCGAGGGCTGGCTTGTCCGGAACGTTCGGGATCGTCATGGTTCTCCGATTCACTGTCTGCGGCACCGTGTCTGCGGTGAGGTGCCTGAATATTGGCCTAACCCAACCTACCCGATGCCCCGTTCACCGGCGATTCGGGGGGGGGGGGGCAGGGGGCGGGCAGGCGCGGCACGGCGTCGAGCAGGCGCCGGGTGTACGGATGCGCCGGCGCGGCGAAGACCTGCTCCGTCGGGCCGGTCTCGACGGCCGATCCGTTCTCGATGACGACGATCCGGTCGCTGACGTGCTGCACGACGCCGAGGTCGTGCGAGATGAACACGAGACTCAGGCCGAGGTCGCGCTGCAGCTCGTCGAGGAGGTCGAGCACCTGGGCCTGCACGGTCATGTCGAGCGCGGACACCGGTTCGTCGCAGATCAGGACCTGCGGCCGCTTCGCGAGGGCGCGCGCGATGCCGACCCGCTGTCGTTGGCCGCCGGAGAGCTCGAGCGGGCGGCGGCCGAGCACGGCCGCGCCGAGCCCGACCCGGTCGAGGAGCTCGACCGACCGGTCCGCGGAACCGGCGGCGTCGCGGAGGACGGCGCCGACGGTGAGCCGCGGGTCGAAGGAGGCCAGGGCGTCCTGGTAGACGGCGCCGAGCGCCGGTCGCATCGGTCGGCGGGCGCGTTCGGTGATCCCGGTCCAGGTCTCGCCGAGCACCCGGACCTCGCCGGCGTCCGGGGACTCGAGCGCGAGCAGCAGCCGGGCCAGCGTGGTCTTGCCCGAACCGGACTCACCGACGATGCCGAGCGTCGTGCCGCGGTCGAGCGTGAAGGACACGTCGTTGACGGCGAACAGCCGGCTCCGGTCGGGCATCCGGAAGCTCTTGACGAGCCCGGAAGCCTCGAGCACGACGCGATCGGCGACCGCGGGAACGGCAGCAGGAACGGCCCCAGGAACGACACCGGGTGCCGGCCGGTTCGGCCGGTCCTGCGCCGAGAGCCGGGCTCCTCGGGGCTGCCCGGCCGGGACCGCGGCGATCATCCGCCGGGTCTCGTCGTGCCGAGGGTCGTCGAGGAGCGCGCGGGTCGTGCCGGTCTCGACGATCCGGCCGCCGCTCATCACCGCGACGCGGTCGGCGATCCGGCTGACGACGGCGAGGTCGTGGCTGATCAGCACGAGGGCCGTCCCGGCGTGCAGCAGAGCCTCGAACAGGTCGAGGATCCTGGCCTGCACGGTCACGTCGAGGGCCGTCGTCGGTTCGTCGGCGATGAGCAGGGGCGGCCGCAGCGCGATCGCCGATGCGATCAGGGCGCGTTGGCGCTGGCCGCCGGAGAGTTCACCGGAACGCTGGCCGGCCCGGAGCTCGCCGTCGGGAAGCCCGACCTCGGCGAGGAGCTCGAGCACCCGGCGAGCCCGCGCGGCCGCAGAGAGGTTCGTGTGCAGCCGCAGGGTGTCACCGATCTCGCGCCCGATCGGCCGCAGCGGGTCGAGCGACACGAGCGCGTCCTGGAGCACGAGTCCCACGTCCCTGCCGCGCCTCCGCCGCCAGGCGTTCTCGCTCAGACCGAGCACGGATGTCCCGCCGACGCTCAGCTCGTCGGCGTGCAGCCACGATCCGGTCCCGGCCAGGCCGAGCAGGCTGCGCGCCGTGAGGCTCTTCCCCGAACCGGATTCGCCGACGATCGCGAGGCATTCCCCGGGAGCGACCTCCAACGACACGTCGTCGACAAGGGGATCCCGTCCGGGTTTACTTCCGAAACCGACGCTCAGCCCGCGGACCAGCAGGGCCGGCGCGCCGGCATCCGCCCGCGCCCCCGTCACGCGTGCCTCAGCCGTCGCTCGATCGCGCGCCCGAGAACGGTCGCGGAGATCGCGGTGAGCACGACGAAGAGTCCGGGGAAGAAACTCATCCAGACGGCGGTGTTCAGGTAGGTGCGCCCGGCCGAGAGCATCGCGCCCCATTCCGCGGCGGGCGGTTTGGCGCCGAGGCCGAGGTAGCTGAGCGCCGCCGCCCAGATGATGGCCTGGCCGATGCCCAGGGTGCCGAGCACGAGGAGCGGTGCGAGCGTGTTCGGGAGGATGTGCCGCACGAGGATCCGGGTGCGGCTGCGACCGAGAACGGTCGCGGCCTCGACGAAGGCCGAGGATCGCACGGAGACGAGCTGGGCGCGGATGATGCGTGCGTAGCCGGGCGCGGTCGCGAGACCGACGGCGAGGGTCGCCGTCGCCGGCCCCGGCCCGAAGACCATGATGAACAGCAGGGCGAGCAACAGGCCGGGGAACGCGAACATGACCTCGAGCAGTCGGTTCACGGTGAAGTCCACGATCGAACCGAGCATGCCGGCGATGATCCCGAGCACGGCCCCAAGGCCGAGGCCGATCAGTGTCGCCGCCACGCCGATCTGGAGCGAGCCCCCGGTGCCGTGGCTGACCCGGGTGTAGACGTCGCGCCCGGATTCGTCCGTGCCGAACCAGTGCGCCGACGAGGGGGGCTGGAACGCCGCGCGCGGGTCGATCGCGAGCGGGTCTCCCGGCGCCACGAGGCCGGGTGCGAAGGCGGCAAGGAGCAGGAACAGCACAAAACCGGCGGCGAGGACCTCGGTGAGGCCGACCCGACCGCCGAACCGCGTGCCGAACCTCGTGCCGAGGCCCCTTCCCGTCTGGCGCCGCGCCGCAGCCCCGGCGAGGCCGGCCTGGATCTCGAGGTCGCTCATGCGCGCCGCAGCCTCGGGTCGGCGATCCGCTGGGCGACATCGGTCAGAAGGGTCATCAGGATGTAAGCGGCGGCGACGAACAGCACGACACCGATCACGACAGGCACGTCCCGCACCGTGACGGCGTTCAGCAGGGTGCGGCCGAGTCCCGGCCTGGCGAAGATCGTCTCGACGACGACGGCCCCGCTGATCAGCGAACCGAACGCCCAGCCGGAGAGGCTGATCCCGGGCAGGCTCGCGTGCCGCAGCACGTGCACCCGGCGGATGCCGCCCTCACTTTCCCCCCTGGCCCGCGCGGAGACGACGAACGGGGCTTCGAGCGCCGTGAGCATCGACTCCCGCATGAGCTGGCCGAGGAAACCGGCGAGCGGGATGGCGAGGGTCAGCACGGGCAGCACGAGTCCGGCAGGGCCTGGGGTGCTGACCGGCGGCAGCACGCCGAGCCAGCTGCTGAACACGACGATGAGCGCGCTCGCGAGCCAGAAGTGCGGCAGGGCGGCCGCGCCGATTTCGAGGCCGGAACCGAGCATCCGCCCCCAGCGGCCTGCGCGGGTGGAGAACAGGGCGAGGCCGATCGCGAACAGCCACGCGAGCAGCAGGGAGAGCACGGCGAGAAGCAGGGTGCCACCGAGCTGCCCGAGCAGGAGCGGCGCGACGGGGACGCGGAGCGCGTACGAACGGCCGAGGTCGCCCGTGACGAGGCGGCCGAGCTCGGCGACGTACTGCACAGGGAGCGGCTGGTCGAGGCCGTACTGGGCCCGCACCGCCGCGAGCGCTTCCGGCGAGGTCTGCGATCCCGGTCCGCCGAGCACGGCCTCCGCCGGGTCGCCGGGGACGAGCCGCATCGCGAAGAAGGTGACGGTCGCGACGAGCCAGAGCACGAGGACGGCCCCGCCGAGCCGGGCCATCGCTCGCAGCAGGGCTCGACGCGGCAGGGCGCGCCGCAGTACGGCCGGCCGGGAGAGGCCGGCCGGGTGGGCTCCGGTTACCGGTTCAGCCACGCGTCGTAGAACGTGGGCGTCGACACCGTCGGCATCGCCCGGGTGCCCGAGACGACGGAGGAGAGCAGGTAATGGTTCTGCTGGTCGTACAGCGGCAGCACGTAGAAGCCCTCGAGGACACGGTTCTGCGCCTGGGCGTACAGTGCGGCGCGCTTGGGTGCATCCGCCGTCTGGGAGGCCTCGGTCAGCCAGGCGTCGACCTCGGGGTCGTTGACCTGGGCGTGGTTGGCGAAGTACCCGCTCGGGGCCGGCACGATGCCGGCCGAGTCGAAGAGGGTGCGGAGCACGTCGGGGCCCACCTTCGTGTACGGCGCGCTCACCGCATCATAGGAGTTCGAACCGAGGGCGGTGTACCAGGCCGACAGGTCGAGCGGCGAGAGCACCACGTCGAAGCCCACGGCCTTCGCGGTCGCCTGCAGCTGCTCGAACAGGGACTGCTCCGCCGGGATCGACTGGTTGGTGCTCACCGGGAAGACGACGGACAGGCGCACGCCGCCCTTCGTGCGGTACCCGTCGGAGTCCCGACCGGTCCAGCCGGCCTCGTCGAGAAGGGTGGCGGCGGCCTCGGGGTCGTAGCCGAACAGGTCCGGCCGGGACACCCCGAGCGGCTCGATGCTCGAGAGCGCCGAGAACGAGCGGGTCGCCGTGCCCTGGAACAGGCTCGCAACCGCGGAGTCGACGTCGGAGGCACGGACGAAGGCCTCGCGCACGAGCGGGTCGTTGAACGGGGCCCTGCCCGAGTTCAGCTCGATCCGGTTGGATGCGCCAGGCCGGGGCGCGTCGAGGTGGCGGATGGTGCTGCTCTTCCCGGCCTGCACGATGGTGTCCGGCTGGGCGTTGTCGATCACGTCGACGGCGCCGGACTGCAGGGCGGCGTAGCGGGAGGCCGAGTCGGGGATGAACCGCCAGACGATGGAGTCGAGGTAGGCGGGCCCGGTGTGGGCGGCGTCGGCAGGCGGGGAGGTGTACGCGTCGTTCCTGACGAGGGTGATCGCGTCCTGCTTGACCCAGGAGGCGACCGTGAACGGACCGGTCCCGACCGGGGCCGCGCAGTTCTCGTCCTGGCTGCGGGCGAGCGCCGTCGGCGACTCCATCGCGAGCCACGGCTGGCTGAGTGACTCGAGCAGGGCACTGTCTGGTTCGCTCAGGGTCAGGCGCACCACGGTGGGGGAGACGACGGATGTCGACACCACCTTCCGCACGGCGAGGTACCCGGTCGACGATCCCGTCTTCGGGTCCTGCACGTGCGCGATGTTCGCCTGCACGGCCGCCGCGTCGAAGGGCGTCCCGTCGGTGAAGGTCACGTTCTCGCGGAGGGTGAAGTCCCACGCGAGGCCGTCGGCGCTCTGCGACCAGCTCGACGCGAGCCACGGGATGATCGTGCCTGCGCTGTCGCGGGAGGCGAGCGACTCGAGGAACTGGGTGCCGACGAGGGCCTGCGGATAGTTGCCGCCGACGTGCGGGTCGAGGCACGTCGGTTCGGCGTCGCCGGAGGCGTAGTTGAGCGTGCCGCCGGAGACGGGAGCGGTGCTCTCCGTGGCCTGCGGGGATGCGGAACACCCGGTCAGGAGCAGGGCGAGGGTGGCGACGGCGACGAGCGAACGCGGCACGCGTGAGTGGTGAACCAGAGGGGGCATGGGGAAGGAATCTCTCTCGGCGTAGCGGGGCCGGGCCGGGTCCCATCGTAAAACATCACGGTCCGGCCCGAAATTCCCGTAAGTATCGCTCCGACGGGATAGAATTGCGCTCGCATGACAGTGATCCGGCCATCACCGGTGAGTCTTCGGAAGAACGGGAACCGTCGCAAGGCGGACCCCTGGTAGAACCGAACGGGTCGGGCCCGTCACAGCCTCTGAACAAGCGGTCGTCACAGCACGAAGACGGCAAGCGAGGTGGTACCGCGTCGAGTCTTCCCGGAGTCGGCGTCCTCGTGGAACAGGGCCTGTCGGCCCCTTTTGTCCAGGAGATGCACGTGTACCCCAAAGCCCCGCCCTTCCCCGCAGCAGACGACCAGGCCGCAGCACCCGAGCAGGCCGCGCTCGCCGCATCCACCCCCATCGTGCCCTCGCCGAACTTCCCGGCGATCGAGACAGAGGTGCTCGCGTACTGGGCGGCCGACGGCACCTTCCAGGCGTCGATCGACAACCGGGCGGATGAGCCGGAGTGGGTCTTCTACGACGGCCCACCCTTCGCGAACGGCGTGCCGCACTACGGGCACCTCCTCACCGGTTACGCGAAGGACCTGTTCCCGCGCTTCCAGACCATGCGCGGCAAGCTCGTGCACCGCCGCTTCGGCTGGGACACCCACGGCCTCCCGGCCGAGCTCGAGGCCGAACGGCAGCTCGGAATCACCGACAAGGCCGACATCGAGAAGCTCGGCATCGCCGCCTTCAACAAGGTCGCCCGCGACTCCGTGCTCAAGTACACCGACGACTGGCAGCGCTACGTCAACCGCCAGGCCCGCTGGGTCGACTTCGAGAACGACTACAAGACACTCGACATCACCTTCATGGAATCCGTGATCTGGGCGTTCAAGACCCTGCACGACAAGGGCCTCGCCTACGAGGGCTACCGGGTGCTTCCGTACTGCTGGCGCGACCAGACGCCGCTCTCCAACCACGAGCTCGGCATGGACGCCGACGTCTACAAGATGCGCCAGGACCAGACCGTCACCGTGACGTTCCCGCTCGTGGGCACGAAGGCGGAAGCCCTCGGCCTCACCGCGGTGCGCGCCCTCGCGTGGACGACGACCCCCTGGACCCTGCCGACCAACCTCGCCCTCGCCGTCGGGCCGGACATCGTCTACGCCGTCGTCCCGGCCGGTCCGAACGGCACGCCAGACGCGACCGTGCTCCGCGAGGAGTCGGTCACCGGCAGCGACGACGCCCGCGTGGACGTGTCCGTGCTCGGCGCCGAGTACCTGATCGCGATCGACCTCGTCGGCAACTACGCCAAGGACCTCGGCTACGACACGCCTGAGGAGGCCTCCGCGGCCGTTGCGCGCACGGTCACGGGACGCGAACTCGAGGGTGTCGCATACGACCGTCTCTTCGACTACTACGCCGACGCATCCGTCTGGAACACCCAGAAGGCCTGGACGATCCTGCTCGCCGACTACGTCACGACCGCAGACGGCACCGGCATCGTGCACCAGGCGCCCGCGTACGGCGAAGAGGACCAGAAGGCCTGCGAGGCCGCCGGCATCCCCGTGATCATCTCCCTCGACGAGGGCGGCAAGTTCCTCGCCGACGTGCCGGAGGTCGCCGGCCTGCTGTGGTCAGACGCGAACAAGCCGCTCACCCAGATGCTCAAGGCCGAGGGCCGGCTGCTGCGCCAGGCCAGCTACGAGCACTCGTACCCGCACTGCTGGCGCTGCCGCAACCCGCTGATCTACAAGGCGGTGTCGAGCTGGTTCGTGCGCGTCACCGAGTTCCGCGACCGCATGGTCGAACTCAACCAGGACGTCACCTGGGTGCCGGAGAACGTCAAGGACGGCCAGTTCGGCAAGTGGATCGGCAACGCCCGCGACTGGTCGATCAGCCGCAACCGGTACTGGGGCTCGCCGATCCCGGTCTGGAAGAGCGACGACCCGAACTACCCCCGCACGGATGTCTACGGCTCGCTCGACGAGCTCGAAGCCGACTTCGGGGTGCGCCCGACCGACCTGCACCGCCCGTACATCGACGAGCTCACCCGGCCGAACCCGGACGACCCCACCGGGGCTTCCACGATGCGCCGGATCACCGACGTGCTCGACGTCTGGTTCGACTCCGGGTCGATGCCGTTCGCGGCCGTGCACTACCCCTTCGAGAACCGCGACTGGTTCGACACCCACAACCCCGCCGACTTCATCGTCGAGTACATCGGCCAGACCCGCGGCTGGTTCTACCTGCTGCACGTGCTCTCGACCGCTCTCTTCGACCGGCCGGCGTTCACCAACGTCGTGAGCCACGGCATCGTGCTCGGCAACGACGGCCAGAAGATGTCGAAGTCGCTGCGCAACTACCCCGACGTCTTCGAGGTCTTCGACCGCGATGGAAGCGACGCGATGCGCTGGTTCCTGATGAGCTCCTCCGTACTGCGCGGCGGCAACCTCATCGTCACGGAGGAGGGCATCCGGGAGGCCACCCGCCAGGTGATGCTGCCGCTCTGGAGCACCTGGTACTTCTTCTCGCTCTACGCCAACGCCTCGGGGGAGTACGGCTACGACGCCGTCTGGCGCACCGACTCGACCGACGTGCTCGACCGGTACCTGCTCGCGAAGACCCGCGACCTCATCGTCGACGTCACGAGCGACCTCGAGGCGCTCGATTCGACCCAGGCGACCGCCCGCCTCCGCGACTTCGCCGACGTGCTGACCAACTGGTACGTGCGGCGCTCCCGGGACCGCTTCTGGACCGGCGCCGTCGCCGGCGGTACGGCCACGGAAGCCTTCGACACCCTGTACACCGTGCTCGAGACCGTCTGCCGGGTCGCCGCGCCGCTTCTGCCGCTCGTCACCGAGCGGATCTGGCAGGGATTGACCGCTGGCCGCAGCGTGCACCTGACGGACTGGCCGGACGCCGGCCTCTTCCCGTCGGACCACGGGCTCGTCACCGCGATGGACCAGATCCGCACGATCAGCTCCACCGTGCTCTCGCTGCGCAAGCAGGCGGGCCTGCGCGTGCGGCTGCCGCTCGCGCAGCTCACCGTCGTCACGACCGAAACGGCGGCACTCGCCCCGTTCGAGGCGATCCTGCGCGACGAGCTCAACGTGAAGAGCGTGAACCTCGTCGAACTCGCCGAGGACAGCGCGGCGAACTACGGCATCACCTCCCGGCTCACCGTCAACGCCCGCGCGGCCGGGCCCCGGCTCGGCAAGCAGGTGCAGGCCGCGATCAAGGCCGCGCGCAGCGGCGACTGGAGCGAAACCGACGGGATCGTGACCGCAGGCGGCATCGCGCTCGAGGCCGGCGAATACGAACTCGTGCTGCAGGCTGGCACAGGGGCGAGCAACGCCGACGCGGCATCCGCGGCCGTCGAGCAGACCGGACCCGCCCTCGCGCTGCTCCAGGGCGGCGGCTTCGTGCTGCTCGACACCGTGACCACGCCGGAGCTCGAGGCCGAGGGCTTCGCCCGCGACCTGATCCGCGCCGTGCAGGACACCCGCAAGTCGGCCGGATTCTTCGTCGCGGACCGGATCCGCCTCGACCTCGTCTTCTTCGACCAGGCCGACCTCGACACCCTGCGCCTCGCGCCGGGAGTCGACGTGGCCGCGGAAACGCTCACCGTGCGCTTCGCCGCGCACGCCCCGACCGAGGTCGACCCGGCCATCCTCGCGGGCACGGTGCCCTCCGAGTGGCTGGAACAGCTCGCGGGGGCCCCCGTCGAGCACTACGTGCGCTTCGAGGCCGGCCACTACGCCAACCGCGGGCCGGTGCTCGTCGCCGTCGCCCGAGAGAACGGAATCGTGAATGTCTGATTCGATGGACCAGAACCTGCCCGAAGACGACGAGTACCGCGACGCGGGAGAGGCCGTCTTCGCAGCCCTCCTCGACCGGGTCGGCGAAGCCGCTCCACGACCGCGGCTCGCCCCGACCCGGCGGGTCGTCGAACTGCTCGGCGACCCGCAGGCCACCTACCCGGTGATCCACATCACGGGCACCAACGGGAAGACCAGCACGAGCCGGATCACCGAGAGCATCCTGCGCGCGTACGGACTGCGCACCGGCATGATGACGAGCCCGCACCTGGTCCGCCTCAACGAACGGATCGTGATCGACGGGGAACCGATCAGCGACCGCGCCCTCGCCGCGAACTGGGAGGACATCCAGCCGTACCTCGCGATGGTGGACGCCGAACTCGGTGCGAAGAACGAGGAGCCGCTCACTTTCTTCGAAGCCCTCACCGTGCTCGCCTTCGCCTGCTTCGCGGACGCTCCCGTCGATGTCGCCGTGATCGAGGTCGGCATGGGCGGCGAATGGGACTCCACAAACGTGGCCGACGGCCTCGTCGCCGTCGTCACCCCGGTCGCGCTCGATCACACCAAGCGGCTCGGAAGCACCGTCGCGGAGATCGCCCGCACCAAGGCAGGGATCATCAAGCCTGCGGCATCCGTCATCAGCGCCCGGCAGGCCGAGACCGTGCAGGCCGAACTGGAACGCGCCGTCGAACTGACCGAATCGACCCTCGCGAGCGAGGGGGAGGAGTTCGCCCTGCTCGACAGCCAGGTCGGCGTCGGCGGGCAGCTCATCACGGTGCGCGGCCTCGCCGCGACATACCCCGACCTGTTCCTGCCGATGTACGGCACCCACCAGGCGCACAACGCTGCCGTCGCGATCGCCGCCGTCGAGTCCTTCCTCGGCGCGGGCACCCGCCCGCTCGACCACGACATCCTCACGGAGGGGCTCGCGACCGCGACCTCACCCGGGCGGCTGCAGCTGATCGGCATCGAACCGACCGTGCTCGTGGATGCCGCGCACAACCCGCACGGGGCCGGCGCCCTCGCCGAGGCACTCGGCACCTACTTCCACTTCGATGAGGTCGTCGCCGTGATCGGGATCCTCGCCGACAAGGACGCAGCGGGCATCGTCGCGGCGCTCGCTCCCGTCGTGACCCGGTTCCACGTCACCCAGTCCCAGTCCGACCGGGCGATCCCCGTCGACGACCTCGCCGACATCGTCGCGGCCGGAACGGACGAGGATGCCGTCAGCCGCTTCGACGACGTCGCCGACGCCCTCGACGCCGCGAGGACCTGGGCCGCAGACGCCCCACGTCGCGGCGTGATCGTCACCGGTTCGATCACCCTGGTCGGCGAGGCCCTGTCGCTCGCCGTAGCCAGGGAGTGGCTCAAGAAATGACCGACGCCCCGCGTTCGCGGCGGAACCGTTCTGTGCGCGAGTCGCTCGCGTCGATCGTGCTCGGCTTCGAGACGATCATCGTGTTCCTCGCGGCGCTGCTGCTCTTCGGGCTCGGCTCGTTGCCGGCCTGGCTCGCCCTCGGCGGGGGAGCACTGCTCTGCCTCGTCATGGTCGCGACGATCGGCCTGCTCCGCTACAACTGGTCATACGCGATCGGCTGGATCGTCCAGGCCATCATCGTCCTGACCGGGTTCGTCAACCCGGTCATGTTCATCGTCGGCGCACTGTTCACCGGCATGTGGGCATACTGCATGGTCACCGGCTCGAGACTAGACAACAACAAGGAGAACTCATGAGTACCCCGGTCCAAGAAACCCTCGTCCTGGTGAAGCCCGACGGCGTCGCACGCAACCTCTCCGGAGAGATCCTGCGACGCATCGAGCAGAAGGGATACTCCCTCGTCGACATCAAGCTCGTGCAGGCCGACCGTTCGCTTCTCGCCGAGCACTACGCGGAGCACGCGGGCAAGCCCTTCTTCGAGCCCCTCGTCGAGTTCATGGAGAGCGGGCCGATCCTCGCGATCCGCATCGCCGGCGAACGCGTCATCGAGGGCTTCCGCTCCCTCGCGGGCACGACCGATCCCACGACCGCAGCACCCGGCACGATCCGCGGCGACCTCGGCCGCGACTGGGGTTCCAAGGTCCAGCAGAACCTCGTGCACGGTTCAGACTCGCCAGAGTCCGCGTCCCGCGAACTGGCGCTCTGGTTCGACTAGAACTGCAGCCCCGTCGCGCCGAGTGTCGCCGTCCCCGCCGAAACCAGGCGGAGGAACGGCGACACTCTGCGGTTAAGGCGACGGTCGGCATCCGCCCGGCTGGAGGCGGTGCAGTGCTAGAGGCGGTGCAGGAAGTCCATCTTGAGCTGGGCGACCGTTGCGGCCACGAGGTAGCAGCCGATCGTGATGACGACGATCCACGAGGAGGCGCCGGCGGCGAAGCGCCGCACCCCGGCCGGAACCGGGAGGGTGCCCGTCCTGAGGTTGTAGAGGGTCACGGCCAGGAACATCGGGATCGTGACGACCCAGGTCACCATGCACCACGGGCAGAGCACGTCGAGCACGAAGAAGCTCTGGCCCATCAGCCAGATCACGAAGACGAGCGCGAGCGCCACGCCGACGTTCAGTCCGATCCAGAACCAGCGGGCGAACCGGGCGCCAGCGAGGATCGCGGCGCCGATCGTGATGACGACCGTCCAGGCGATGAGTCCGATCAACGGGTTCGGGAAACCGAACAGCGCACCCTGCCAGGAACCGAGGTTGGTGCTGCAGCCGACGAGCACGCTGAAGTTGCAGGAGAGCTGCGCCTGCGGATCCTCGAGGATGGCGATCTTGTCCAGGGTCAGCGCGAAGGCCGCCGCGAGGGCGATCGCACCCCCGATGATCATGAAGATGGCGAGCCCGGTGGGGCGCCTGGATTGCTCGGTCTGTTGCACCTCAGGATTATGTCATGCGCCTCGCACTCGATCCTGAACAATACATGCGATAATCAACACGGATGCTTGGGCCGCGCTCAAGCACAGCCAGAGAAGGCTTAATGGGCCGTAACAGCCCAGATTCATTGGTCCCACGACCAAAGGTATTAGCAGCCAGAGCCAAGAGCCGGTTGCGAACGAAGAGGATTCCCGAGGTGAACGCGCAAGCGTTTTTCTCGCACGAGAGAGTAGCCGGATGGGTGGCGCGGTCGCCCAAAACGGTCAAGGAGCGCACCAGTAATGGTGGAAGACAACGAAAACACCAAAAAACGCAAAGGTCTGTTCGGATCCCGCCGTCGGCGTGTAGCCGCCGCGGCGATCGCGCCAACAAAAGCACCGGCCACGGTACCCGGCGCCGCGACCGACGCCGTGGAGGCACCGACAGCACCATTCCTCGAGGGGGAGCCCGCACCCTGGGCGTCCACCGCGACGACCCCAGCCGAACAGGACACCACCGTGGACCAGCCGACTCCGCCCGTCGAACCCGCACAGCCGGTTCGCAGGCCCTCGACCTCTCTTCTTTTCCAGGCGCCGAACATCGTGCCGCTTCCGGCACGTGCCGGAGCCAGGCGCGACGATTCGCGTGCCTTCGACGATCGTCAGGACGGCAACCGCCCAGACGGGGATCGTCAGGACAGCCGCTCGGGCAACCGCCAGGACAACGGCGCGGAGAACCGTCACGACCGCAACCGCTCGGACAGCCGCTCGGACAACCGTCCCGACGGCCGCTCGGACCGCGATGAGTACCCGGACGAGACGTCGACCGTCCGCCGCCGCGCCCGCCGCAGGCCAGGCGACGAGAACCGCTCCGGTGCCGACGACCCCGCCAACACCGTCGTCCGGGTCCGCGTTCCGCGCGAACCCGAGCTCATCACCGAGCCGCAGCGGATCAAGGGCTCGACCCGCCTCGAGGCCAAGAAGCAGCGCCGCCGCGACGGCCGCGACGCCGGGCGTCGCCGTCCGGTCATCACGGAGGCCGAGTTCCTCGCCCGCCGTGAATCGGTCGACCGGGTCATGGTCGTTCGGGCCAAACACAACAAGATCCAGATCGGCGTCCTCGAGGACGGCGTACTCGTCGAGCACTACGTCGCCAAGAACCAGGACGCATCCCTGATCGGGAATGTGTACCTCGGCCGGGTACAGAACGTGCTCCCGAGCATGGAAGCCGCCTTCGTCGACATCGGACGCGGCCGCAACGCCGTGCTGTACTCCGGTGAGGTCGACTGGGAAGCCGCGGCGGAACATGCCGCCAACAGCAACCAGGCGCGTCGGATCGAGCTCGCGCTCAAGCCAGGCGACAAGGTGCTCGTCCAGGTCACGAAGGACCCGATCGGCCACAAGGGCGCCCGGCTCACGAGCCAGGTCTCGCTTCCCGGCCGGTACCTCGTCTATGTGCCGAACGGCTCGATGAACGGCATCAGCCGCAAGCTTCCGGACACCGAGCGTGCCCGCCTCAAGAAGATCCTCAAAGAGGTCCTGCCGGACAACACCGGCGTGATCGTGCGTACCGCCGCGGAAGGTGCCACCGACGAGCAGCTGACGCTCGACGTCAACCGCCTCACCGAGCAGTGGGCATCCATCTCCAAGCTCGTCGACACTGTCCAGGCGCCCGCGCTGCTGCACGGTGAGCCCGACCTGCTGATCAAGATCGTGCGCGACGTCTTCAACGAGGACTTCCAGAAGATGGTCATCTCCGGGGACGAAGCCCGCGAGACGATCCAGACCTACCTCGGCCAGGTCGCCCCCGACCTCGTCGACCGCGTCGAGCGCTACGAGGGCGAAAACGACGCCTTCGACGAGTACCGCATCTCCGAGCAGATCGAGAAGGCCCTCGACCGCAAGGTCTGGCTGCCCTCCGGCGGTTCCCTCGTGATCGACCGCACAGAGGCGATGACCGTCGTCGACGTCAACACGGGCAAGTTCGTCGGTTCCGGCGGCAACCTCGAGGAAACCGTCACGAAGAACAACCTCGAGGCCGCAGAGGAGATCGTGCGTCAGCTCCGGCTGCGCGACATCGGCGGCATCATCGTCGTCGACTTCATCGACATGGTCCTCGAGACCAACCGCGACCTCGTGCTGCGCCGCCTGCTCGAATGCCTGAGCCGCGACCGCACCAAGCACCAGGTCGCGGAGGTCACCTCGCTCGGGCTTGTGCAGATGACCCGCAAGAAGCTCGGACTGGGACTCCTCGAGTCGTTCAGCGAGAACTGCGAGGCCTGTGCGGGCCGCGGAGTCGTCATCCACCACGACCCCGTCACCAAGCACCGCCAGACCGCCCAGCCGCCCCAGGAGCGCCGCCCGCGCAGCAAGTCGGGCAACTCAGGGAACGACAACGGCAACGGCAACGGGAGCAACGGCGGCAACGGGAACGGCAACGGCGGCAACAACGGCCACCGCGGCGGTAACTCCGGCACCAACGGCTCCGTGTCCGAGCAGGCGAAGGCCACATCGGGTACGCACGGGATCACCGAGGACGCCAAGCACGCACTCGCCCTGATCGCGGCCAGGACCATCCCGCGCGCCCTGACCGGGTCCATCCCGATCATCCACGTGCCGGATGCCCCCGCGTCCGTCCCCGTCTCCGCAGAGCAGGAGGTGCACGCGAACGAGTCCACAGCCCCGGTCGAGCCCACGGTCACGCCCGTCGCCGAGGCATCCGCCCCCGTGGAGGCGCCGAGCATCACCCAGGCCGTTGCCGCGGACCTGACGGAGGCCAACACCGGTTCCGTCGAGATCCTCGACATCCCGGTGCGGAAGTCGTCCCGCGCCCGTCGTACCGTGAGCAAGCAGGTCACCGACCAGCTGCTCGACTCGGTGCTCGAGTCGCTCCCTGAGCCCAAGCAGCCCGGCCAGGGCCGCTCGCGCAGCCGCAGGGTCACGACGGCCGGCGGCTCGACGTCGAACGCGCAGCCCATCGTGCTGCCGGCACGGGAGACGCAGAACTAGTTCAGCACGAGCCCAGGGACATCGGGGCCGTACGGCGGTCGACTTCGGTCGGCCGCCGTTTTCCGTACCCGCGACACGCCGAGACACGCCGCCGGGCCGCGGTGGGTTCAGCGTCCGGAGCGTTCGCGTCCGGACACGCGGAGCCCGCTCGCGCGCAAGCGCAGCACGAGCTCCCTGTTGCCCACCGGAAGCGCCCCAGCCGCCACGAGGGCCTCGTAGCGGTGCGCGGGCACGTCATAGTGGTCCAGGTCGAAACCCCGCAGGGGAATGCCGTTCGCCGCGGCGAAACCGTGCAATTCTTCGAGCGACACGTCGCTGACGAGGTGCGACCAGACCGTATCGTGCGCGGGCCATGTAGGCTGATCTATCAACACGGTCATACCAAGATTGTATGTTCCCCGCAGCGTTGTGCCGGGGGAGCAGGCGATCCCCGGTCGATCCCAGCCCCAGTTTGACCGGGGCAGGTTGATCAGCTAAACTCGACTGTTGGTGTGCGTTGGGCCTGAGCCCGCGCTGACACCTAAGGTTTTCTGACAGAGACGGGCCGACTTGGGCCGTTTACGCAGTAACTTTCCATCATAGGAATCGGGGCCTCACGGCTCCCCAGAGATAGGTACGTAACGTGGTTTACGCAGTTGTGCGCGCCGGTGGGCGGCAGGAGAAGGTAGAGGTCGGGACCATCGTAACGATGGACCGAATCAAGGCTGACAAGGACGGCAACGTCGAGCTGGCCGCAGTGCTCCTCGTCGATGGCGACAAGATCACCTCTGACTCGAAGTCTTTGGCCAAAGTCACCGTGACCGCCGAGGTCCTCAACGACCTCCGCGGCCCGAAGATCGTCATCCAGAAGTTCAAGAACAAGACCGGTTACAAGAAGCGTCAGGGGCACCGTCAGGAGCTCACTCGCGTTCAGGTCACCGGCATCGCCTAGGCCCGAGGAGCAGAACAAATGGCACACAAAAAAGGTGCGAGTTCCACTCGCAACGGTCGCGACTCCAACGCCCAGCGCCTCGGCGTGAAGCGCTTCGGTGGTCAGGTTGTCGGAGCGGGCGAGATCATCGTCCGCCAGCGCGGCACCCACTTCCACCCCGGCGTGAACGTCGGCCGCGGTGGCGACGACACGCTGTTCGCCCTCGAGGCCGGCTCGGTCGAGTTCGGCGCGAAGGGTGGCCGCAAGGTCGTCAACATCGTGGTGGCTGCCGCGTAGGCATCCACAATCTGTAAGCGTGAGGGCGGGCTTCGGCTCGCCCTCTGCTTGTTTTACGCCACCTGAAAGGGGCACCCCCATGGCCACATTCGTTGACCAGGTCACGCTGCACCTGCGCGCGGGCAACGGCGGCAACGGCTGTGTGTCCGTCAAGCGGGAGAAGTTCAAGCCCCTGGCCGGCCCCGACGGCGGCAACGGCGGAAACGGCGGCGACATCGTGCTCGTCGCCGATCCCCAGGTGACCACGCTCCTCGGCTTCCACCGGTCCCCGCACCGCAGCTCCGTCAACGGCGGTCCCGGCATGGGCGACCACCGCGCCGGTTTCAGCAGCGAGATCATGGAACTCTCCGTACCCCTCGGCACCGTCGTCAAGGACGTCGACGGCAACGAACTCGCCGACATGACCGAACCGGGTTTCCGGATCGTCGTGGCCCCCGGCGGCCAGGGCGGGCTCGGCAACGCCGCACTCGCCTCCTCGAAGCGCAAGGCCCCCGGTTTCGCACTCCTCGGCACCTACGGCTGGGAAGGCGATGTCCAGCTCGAGCTCAAGACCGTTGCGGACGTCGCCTTCGTCGGCTATCCCTCCGCAGGCAAGTCCAGCCTGATCGCGGCCATGTCCGCCGCGAGGCCCAAGATCGCCGACTACCCCTTCACGACCCTGTTCCCGAACCTGGGCGTCGTCGACGCCGGCGAGGTGCGCTACACGGTGGCAGACGTTCCCGGCCTGATCGAGGGCGCGAGCGAGGGCAAGGGCCTCGGCCTCGAATTCCTGCGCCACGTCGAACGCTGCACAGCTCTCCTGCACATCCTCGACTGCGCGACCCTCGACCCCGACCGCGACCCGCTCAGCGACCTCGACGTGATCCTCGGAGAACTCGGCGCCTACCCGGTTCCCGAAGGCCAGAAACCCCTCCTCGACCGTCCCCAGCTGGTCGCGCTCAACAAGATCGACGTTCCAGAGGCCCGCGAACTCGCGGACTTCGTCAAGGCAGACCTCGAAGCCCGCGGCTACCGCGTCTTCGAGATCTCCACCGTCAGCCACGAGGGCCTCCGCCAGCTGAACTATGCCCTCGCCGAACTCGTCGAAGCAGGCCGCATCGAGTCCGCCGCCGCACTCGCGGCCAAGCCGCGCATCATCATCCGTCCCAAGGCCGTCGACGACAGCGGTTTCGTCGTCAAGGTCGAGGGCGGCTCGTTCGGCAACATCTACCGCATCATCGGCACCAAGCCCGAGCGCTGGGTGCAGCAGACCGACTTCACCAACGACGAGGCCGTCGGCTTCCTCGCCGACCGCCTGGCCAAGCTCGGCATCGAGAACGAACTCTTCAAGGCGGGAGCCGTCGCCGGCTCGACCGTGATCATCGGCGCAGGCAACGGTGTCGTCTTCGACTGGGAGCCCACTCTCACGTCGACGGCGGAGCTCATCACGGCCCCCCGCGGCACCGACACCCGCCTCGACGACTCGAAGCGTCGCACGAGCAGCGAGCGCCGGGAAGAGTACTTCGGCCGGATGGACGCCAAGGCGGCCGCCCGTGCCGAGCTCATCCGCGAGCGCGACGCCGGAATGTGGACCTCTGGCGAGGTCGAGTACAACGGCGAGAGCGCCCCAGCAGGCTCGGAAAGCAGCCAGGAAGACTCCGAGTGAGCGTCCTCGGGCGGGACGACATCAAGACGGCGGCACGCATCGTCGTGAAGGTCGGGTCATCCTCGATCAGCGGAGCGAACGTGTCGCAGATCTCCCCGCTCGTCGACGCCCTCGCCGAGGCGCACGCCCGCGGCGCCGAGATCGTCCTGGTCTCCTCCGGTGCGATCGCGACCGGGATGCCGTACCTCAACCTCGAGGAACGGCCCACCGACCTCGCAACCCAGCAGGCCGCGGCCTCCGTCGGCCAGAACCTCCTGATCTTCCGCTACCAGGACAGTCTCCGTCGCTACTCGATCATCGCCGGGCAGGTGCTGCTCACCGCCGGCGACCTCGAGAACCCGTCACACCGGTCCAATGCGCGCCGCGCGATGAACCGGCTGCTCGGGCTGCGGATCCTCCCGATCGTGAACGAGAACGACACCGTCGCCACCCACGAGATCCGCTTCGGCGACAACGACAGGCTCGCGGCCCTCGTCGCGACCCTGATCGGAGCCGACCTCCTCGTGCTGCTGAGCGACGTCGACGCCCTCTACACCCGCCCGCCGCATCTCCCAGGGGCGGAACGCATCCCGCACATCGCGGCAGGCGACCGGCTTCCCGGCGTGGAATTCGGCGCGAGCTCCTCCGGTGTCGGCACCGGGGGGGCCGGTACGAAGGTGTCAGCGGCCCGGATTGCAGCGGAAGCAGGAACGGCCGTGCTGGTCACCTCGACAGGGCTCGTCGCCCAGGCCCTGCGCGGCGACTACGTCGGCACCTGGTTCGAACCGACTCCCCGGCTGTAACCTGTCCGGTCCTGGCCCCGCGGGGGTGGGAAACGTGCCGTAAACTACCGGCATGCTGCAGTCACCCGTCGACTCCCTCCGGCTCACCCTGACCCTCGATGCGGCGCGCAGGGCCTCGATCGTCCTCGCGTCCACTCCGACCTCGCAGAAGAACAGGGCGCTCACCGCGATCGCGGACTCCCTGCGCAGGAACACGGCAGACATCCTCGCGGCGAACCGTGACGACCTCGCCGCCGGCGCCGCAAACGGACTCAGTACCGGTCTCCTCGACCGGCTCACCCTCGATGAGGCCCGCGTGGCCGGCCTCGCGGACGCTGTGCTCCAGATCGCGCTCCTGACAGACCCCGTCGGCGAGGTCGTCCGAGGCAGCAGCCTGCCCAACGGTGTGAAGATCAGCCAGGTGCGGGTGCCCTTCGGCGTCGTCGGCGTCATCTACGAGGCGCGGCCCAACGTGACCGTCGATATCGCGGCGCTCGCGCTCAAGAGCGGCAACGCCGTCGTCCTCCGCGGCGGATCCGCCGCCGAGAACACCAACCGGGTCCTGGTCGCCCTCCTCCAGTCGGCCATCGACTCCGTCGGCCTGCCGGGGGACGTGGTGCAGACCATCGATCCCTTCGGGCGCGAGGGCGCGACCGAACTCATGCAGGCCCGCGGCCAGGTCGACGTGCTCATTCCGCGCGGAAGCGCCGGCCTGATCAATGCCGTCGTCACCCAGTCGAAGGTCCCGGTCATCGAGACCGGTGCCGGCGTCGTGCACATCTTCCTCGACGAGAGCGCCAACCGGGATTGGGCCGTCGAGATCGTGCACAACTCGAAGGTGCAGCGCCCGAGCGTCTGCAACGCCGTCGAGACCCTCCTCGTCCACGAGGGCGCCGCTGACCGTCTCCTGCCTGCCGTCCTCGGTCGTCTCGCCGCCTCCGGGGTCACCATCCACGGCGACGCCCGCGTCCAGGCGCTCTTCCCGGACGCCGTCCCCGCGACCGAATTCGACTGGGAGACGGAATACATGAGCCTCGACCTCGCGGTCGCGGTCGTTCCCGGCCTCGATGGGGCGCTCGCGCACATCCGCCGGTATTCGACGGGCCACACCGAGTCGATCATCACGAACGACATCGTCAACTCCGAACGGTTCCTGAACGAAGTGGATTCCGCGGCCGTCATGGTCAACGCATCGACCCGGTTCACCGATGGCGGCGAATTCGGCTTCGGTGCCGAGGTGGGCATCTCCACCCAGAAACTGCACGCCCGAGGCCCGATGGGACTCCAGGAACTCACGAGCACGAAGTGGATCGTGCGCGGCAGCGGACAGGTGCGGGCCTAGTCCGAACGGCCCCACTAGAATGGTGCGGTACTGCACGTCACGCGTGCCGTCCCGCAGAAAAGGAGTGTATATGCCGACGTTCGTCTACGGCCTGATTGCCCTGGTCACCTTCGGCGCCCTCGGCGGGGTCGTCTGGTCCTACCGCGATGTCGCCAACCGCCACGCCGAAAAGGCGCGCGCATACGCCGCAGCGCACGGCCGCGTCGACGAGCACTAGGGACACCGTCTCCGTGACTGAGCGCCGCCCCCGCATCGGCGTCATGGGCGGCACCTTCGATCCCATCCACCACGGCCACCTCGTCGCCGCGAGTGAGGTGGCGCAGAGCTTCCACCTCGACGAGGTCGTCTTCGTGCCGACCGGGCAGCCGTGGCAGAAGAGCGACGTGACCGAAACCGAACACCGCTACCTGATGACCGTGATCGCGACGGCGTCGAACCCCCGTTTCACCGTGAGCCGCGTCGACATCGACAGGGTCGGCCCGACGTACACGATCGACACCCTGCGCGACCTGCACGCCCAGCGCCCTGATGCCGAACTGTTCTTCATCACCGGTGCCGACGCCATCCGCCAGATCCTGAGCTGGAAAGACGTGCAGGAACTCTGGGACCTCGCCCATTTCGTCGCTGTGAGTCGACCGGGACATGAGCTCACCATTTCGGGATTGCCGAACCAGGACGTAAGCTTGCTGGAAGTTCCGGCATTGTCGATATCGTCCACCGACTGCCGTGCACGCGTGAACCGGGGTTTCCCGGTCTGGTATCTGGTTCCCGACGGGGTCGTCCAGTACATCTCAAAGCATCATCTGTATCGGAGTGTGGCATGACGTTGGGTATCAACCCACCGCCACTGACGCGTCGTCAAGCGCGCGAGTTGGCAAACGGGCACCAGCCCGACGCGCCCTCCGCTGCGCAGAAACACTCCCCGCACCACACGCAGCCCGCGCAACCGGTCACCCCGGCGGCCCCGTCAGCGGATGCCCCCACTGTCGAGCCCGAGTCTCTTCTGGTCCTGCCGTCGACCGGTGGACCCGCGGCCGAATCCGGACCCGTTATCCTCGCTGAGCTCGTTCCCGAAGCCGAAGCTGAAGCCGAAGCTGAAACCCCGGCGGCGCCGGAATCCGGCGCAACGACCGACGCCGTCGAGACTCCCGGTGAAACCAGCGCCGGGACTGCCGCGGACGTTCCGGTCCGCGAGCACACCCTGACCCGGCGCGAACTCCGCGCCTTGCAAGCCGCCGAAGCGCCTCCGGCCGAGGATTCCCTGCTCGCGGCCGTCGCGACGCTCACCGCATCCCGACCCCTCACTACGCCAGCTTCCCGCGCCGAGGAGCAGGACAATGTCCGCCCGCAGGGTCCCCCGGTCGAGCCGGAACCCATCGCCTTCATGGTCGACGTCGCGCCGAGCCCCCTCGGCGAGACCCGTCCCGGCTCCCTGCACCCTCCTGTCGGGCACTGGTCGCTCGACCGCGGCGAAGAGAACGACCTGCTGCCCGGGTTCGAGACGCTCGCCCCGTTCGACCAGCTGGTGAACCAGGGCGTGAGCGCCGGCGGCATCCCGACCACGACGAACGCGCTGATCCTTCCCTCGATCCCGCACCAGGGCAACTCCTCTGGTCCGCTGACGAGTACCGGTGAAATCATGATCACGGGCTCGATCGACCTGCCACGCAGCCTCGGCGAAACCGGGGTGCACCCCAACGTCTACGACTCCTCCGAGATGGACCGCATGCTCGACCAGCTCGACGAGGGCGGCCACCGCAACGGGATCGTCCCGGTGAGCGCCAGTCGCGCCGTCAGCACCCACGCGTCGACCCGAGGCGTCATGGCCCCGCCGAAACAGCGCGGACTCACGCTTCCCACCGTTCTCACCGTCACCGTCGGCGTGCTCGCCGTCGGCGTGCTGGCCCTGTTCGCGGTCGGCTACTTCCTCCACATCTTTTAATGCCATTTCACTCGCTTTCACTAACACAGGGATTCATTCGATGACCGCTTCTGCCCACGCTCTCGAGCTCCTCAAGCTGGCCGCCGCCGCCGCAGACTCGAAAGCGGGGGAGGACCTCGTCGCGATCGACGTTTCCAGCCCTCTCCCACTGACCGACATCTTCCTCATCGTCACCGGCCGCTCCGAGCGCAACGTCGTCGCCATCGCCGGCGAGATCGAAGACCAGCTCACCGCAGCCGGTCACAAGCCGCTGCGCCGCGAAGGCCGCGCTGAGGGTCGCTGGGTTCTCGTCGACTTCGGCGACCTCGTCGTGCACGTCTTCCACGAGGAGGAGCGCGTGTACTATTCCCTCGAGCGACTCTGGAAGGACTGCCCCGTCATCCCGATCGAACTGCCCGTCCACAAGGTCCAGGACTGACAGTGGTCACAACAGGCTTCCGCATGTAGTAGCCTAGAGAAGTTGTTTCGGGGGAAAACCTGAAACACAATCTGGGTCCGTGGCGCAGCTGGTAGCGCACCTGCATGGCATGCAGGGGGTCAGGGGTTCGAATCCCCTCGGATCCACCAAGACAGGAAAAGCCCCGACTTCGGTCGGGGCTTTTCCTGTATCAGAGCTGCTTCCAGCACGATGTCAGCTCGGAATATTCAGCTCGGAATATTCAGTCCCGGATATCCAGCACGGAGTGTGCTCCGCTGTCGGTGTCGATCGGGGTGAACCGGGGAACCGCCTGTCCGTCGATGTTGACGGACTCCAGGAACATCACCAGGGGACGCACCCACAGGCCACGATCGCCGTAAAGCGCCGTGTAGACGACGAGCTCCTCCTCGGTCTCCGAGTGCCGGGCGACGCCGATCACGTCGTACAGATTGCCCTTGTAGTGCCGGTACCGCCCTGGCGTTATTCCTGTCATTTTCGCTCCCGCTTTCCGAACCCAGTATCCGGCATAGGCGCAGCGAGCGAGCGGGCGAACCCACCCGGCCGGGAGCGGGAGTAGGTAAGCCTGCCCTAACTTCAGCTAGGCTGAGGGTGAGCGCTCCGCAGTCGGCGGGGAGACCCGACGACGCCGAGGAGAACGTGAAGTGAGAGTGTCCAGCCGGGTAGACGGATCGCCTGCGGCCACCACACCTCCGCTGTCGAACCCCTGCGGCCTGGAGGCGCTGCCGATCGGAGTGCCTGCCCGCATCATCGATGTGGGAGACCACGGTACGGCCCCGTACGCCGGTCGCCTCGGTGACCTCGGCTTCGTCGCCGGCGCCAGGATCGAGCTCCTCCGCCGGGCGCCGCTCGGAGACCCTGCCGTGTACCGGGTCCGCGGCTACGACATCTGCCTCCGACTCGCGCAGGCCCGCGGCATCCGCGTGACAACGACTCTGTGACGGACGCATCGAGCGGGCAGGACTGCCACGGCGGACCGACCGGCGGCACCGTCGTCACCGGCGCCCCGCGCACGGCGCTCGTCGGCAGCCCGAACGCCGGCAAGACGAGCATCTTCAACGCCCTCACAGGACTCCGGGCGAAGACCGGCAACTATCCCGGCGTCACCGTCGGCCGGTCCGTCGGCGTCTTCCGCTCGGGCGGCCAGGATTTCGTCGTCGAGGACCTGCCAGGCACCTATGGCCTCGAGCCGGTGAGTCCGGACGAGCAGATCGTCACCGACCTGCTCCAGGGCCGGCTCACCGGGGTCGAATCGCCCGACGCCCTGGTCGTCGTGATCGACGCGACGACGCTCTGGCGGTCACTGCGGCTCGTGTCGCAGGTCCTGCGCCTGCACCGGCCGGTGTGCATCGCCGTGACCCTCACCGACGAACTCATCACCCGCGGCGGGCGCCTCGACATCGCCGGGCTCGAACGGGCCCTCGGCGTGCCGGTGGTCCGGGTGATCGGCAACCGGCGCATCGGCATCCCCGAACTCCGCACGAAGATCGCCGGCTGGCGGAACTGGTCGGTGCCCGTGCTCGATCCACCGACAGACCCGGCCGAGCTCGAGGCCTGGACCGAATCCATCCTTTTGGCGAGCGAGTACCGCCCGGCGCAGCCCGACAAGACCACCCAGCGGATCGACGCGGTGCTGCTGCACCCGGTGTGGGGCACCGCGATCTTCATCGCGGTCATGGTCACCTTCTTCCAGATCATCTTCTCCTTCGCAGCACCCCTGCAGGGACTCGTGGAGACGTTCTTCGGCTGGCTCGCCGGACTGGTCGACGTCTTCGTGCCGGTGCCCTGGCTCGCGGGCCTGCTCGGTGACGCGATCATCGGAGGGGTGGGCGCCGTCGTCGTCTTCATCCCGCAGATCATGCTGATGTTCCTGCTGATCTCCCTGCTCGAGGGCGTCGGCTACATGTGCCGGGCCGCGTTCCTGATGGACCGCATCATGTCGCGGGCGGGGCTCGAGGGCCGGGCGTTCGTCGCGCTGATGAGTTCCTTCGCGTGCGCGGTCCCCGGGATCATGGCGACCCGCACGCTGCCGTCGGCCAAGGACCGCATCGCGACGATGATGGGCGCGCCCCTGATGACCTGCTCGGCACGGCTGCCGGTCTACATCCTCCTGATCGGGATGCTCGTCAGCCCGGAGTCCCGCATCGGCCCGCTGCAGACCCAGGGCGTCATCATGTTCTGCCTCTACTTTCTCGGGGCGGTGTCTGCCATGCTCGCGGCCTGGATCGTGAAGACCGTGCAGGACCGGAACGGCCTCCTGATGCCGTTCTACATGGAGATGCCGCCGTATCGCGTCCCGACGCTGCGGTCCATCTGCCTCACGATGTGGGATTCGTCCCGGGCCTTCCTGCGCAAGTGCGGAACGATCGTCATGCTCACGACGATCGTGCTGTGGCTCCTCCTGAACTTCCCGTTGCACTCGACCGCAGAACTGACGGCATCCGGTGTCGACGTCACGGATGAGGGCGCGGTGACGTCCTTCGTGATGGACCACAGTGCGGCGGCCTCGATCGGCCGTGCCGTCGAACCGGTCTTCGCGCCGCTCGGCTTCGACTGGCGCGTCAACATCGGCGTCGTCGCCTCCCTCTCCGCGCGGGAGACCTTCGTGGCAACGCTCGGCCAGATCGCCGCAGCCGACGACCCGGACAACCCGTCCGCTGCCCTCTCCGCCATGACGTACACCGACGGCGCCCATGCCGGCGACCGGGTCTTCACGGCCCCGACGATCGCCGCGCTTCTGGTCTTCTTCGTGTATGCGCTGCAGTGCATGTCCACGGTGAGCGTGATGAAGCGGGAAACCGGCACCTGGAAGTGGCCGGCCATCGCGTTCGGGTACATGTTCGTGCTGGCCTGGAGCTCGGCGTGGATCGTCCACGGCATCGTCGCACTCGCGACCGGGACGGCCTGAGATGATCCCGCTGCACCCGGAAGCCGTGCACGACCGCCCAGAGGCGCTCCGCTGGGCGATGCCGCCCGGTTCGCTCGGATTCACCGGTGCCGTCCGATCGGCACCGGGCGACCTCGGTCGCCTGCTCGACACCGGCGTGCTCACCGGGCTCACGGTCGGTGCCGGCTCCGTCACGACGTGCCTTTCCGCGACCTGCAGCTGGTCCTCGGAGGGCGCGGCGGTGCGGAGCGCGCTGCACGCCGCCCTCGAGAATCCCGCGGAGTGGGTTCCTGCCGTTGCGGGGACTCCCGGCACGCGCGACGCCGACCTCGCCGTGGCGGCCCGCACCGTGCTGTCCGGGCGCGTCGGCGACTTCATCCGCTCCCACGGCGGCGTCGTCGAGCTCGTCTCTGCACACGACGAGGTCGTCACGGTGCGCCTGACCGGCTCCTGCAGCGGATGTCCCGCCGTCGGGTTCACCCTGCACGCCCGCGTCGAGCGCGCCCTGCGCGACCTCCACCCCGGACTTCGCTCGCTCGTGGCGGTCTGAATCGCTCGTCCACCCGGTCGCCGGTGCGCCTTTCGGCGATCCGCCACCCCTCCGGGATTCATTCCGACCGCGGAATGAATCGGCTTTCGGCCGTGCCCGTCTCGAACACGCCCTATTGCGATTCGCCGCACCGGACCATGATGGTGAACGATTCTGCAGTCCAGAGGAGGTGGGGGCGATGGTCCTGTTCAGTGACCGGGTGGATGCCGGCCGGCAGCTTGCCGAGCGGCTCGAGTACCTGCGGGGTACCGACACGATCGTGCTCGGCCTGCCCAGGGGAGGGGTGCCCGTCGCTGCGGAGGTCGCGAGGGTTCTCGCCGCGCCGCTCGACGTGATCGTGGTCCGAAAACTCGGCGTTCCCTTCCAGCCGGAACTCGCGATGGGAGCGATCGGCGAGGACGGCGTCAGGGAACTCAACCCGGACATCCTCTCGATGGCCAGCATCAGCGCGGACGAGCTCGCGACGGTCGAACGCCACGAACGGGCCATTCTCGACGCCCGCGTCGCGGAGCTGCGCAAGGGCAGGGAACGGGTCGACGTGCGCGGTCACACCGTCGTCATCGTCGACGACGGGATCGCGACGGGTGCGACGGCGCGCGCCGCCGGGGACGTCGCCCGGCTGCACGGCGCAACGCGGGTGATCCTGGCCGTCCCGGTGGCTTCGGCGGAAGCGCTGCTCGACCTCACGAGCTTCGACGAACTGGTCTGCGTGAACGTGCCGCGCCGCCTCGTGGCCGTCGGCAACCATTACATCGACTTCGCGGCCACAACCGACGACGAAGTGACCGCGCTGCTGGACGCCGCCGCCAGGCGGATCCGTTCCGGACGCCATGCCGGCGGATCCGGGCTCGACCGTGACGTGGAGATCCCGGTCGGCACGGTCGTCCTCGAGGGGCACCTGTACCTTCCCGAGAACGCCCCCGCGGTCGTCGTGTTCGCCCATGGCAGCGGGAGCAGCCGCCACAGCCCGCGCAACCAGTTCGTCGCCGACGTCCTGCACCGCGCCGGCCTCGGCACCCTGCTCCTCGACCTGCTCACGCCGGGGGAAGAATCAGACCGGGCCAACGTGTTCGACGTCGGGCTCCTCGCCGGGCGCCTGGCCGCGGCGACCGAGTGGCTCCTCGGCCGGCCGGACACCCGGTCCTGCCGGATCGGCTACTTCGGTGCGAGCACAGGTGCCGGCGCCGCGCTCTGGGCCGCTGCCGACGCCGACGAACGGCTCGCGGCCATCGTCAGCCGCGGCGGCCGTCCCGACCTCGCGGGGGACCGGCTCCCCGAGGTCACGGCCCCGACGCTCCTGATCGTCGGCGGCGCAGACCCGGGCGTGCTCGACCTCAATCGCCGGGCCAGGACCCGGATGCGCTGTCGCAACCGGCTCGCGGTCGTCGAGGGTGCGACCCACCTCTTCGAGGAACCCGGAGCCCTCGCCACCGCGGCGAACCTCGCGTGCGACTGGTTCGTGTCCTACCTGTTGGCCGGGGCCGAGACCGGAGAATCCGGCGAGGCTGCCGGGCTGGTCGGCGTTGCGGAGGGTGACGACGCCACCGAGGTGCGCGCCCAACCGGAGTCGGACGTCCAGTACTGATCTCCTCGCCCCTGATCCCGTTGCCCGGAATTCGCCCCGGTCTTCCGGCGGCGGCGATAATGGTGCTGTGCCGAACCCCCGTGACCCCCGCGCCGATCCGCACGCGCAACGCCCGGAACACTGCCCGTGCCTGAGCGGCGAGCGCTATTCGGCGTGCTGCGGCCCGCTGCACGCCGGGGTCAGTTCCGCACCGACGGCTGAGCGCCTGATGCGATCGCGCTACTCCGCCTTCGCCGTCGGCGACGTGGACTACCTGCTCGACTCGTGGCATCCGAGCACCCGACCCGCGCACTTCGAACTCGACGACACCCTCCACTGGACACGTCTCGATATCGAACGCACCGAAAAGGGCGGACCATTCGACTCGACCGGTGTGGTCGAATTCACCGCATACTGCCGCCAGGGCGGTGTGCGGAGCGCCCAACACGAGGTGAGCCGCTTCACCCGCGTCGCCCAGCGCTGGTACTACGTCGACGCCGAGGTCTGACCCGACCCGTGCCCCGACCGGGCGCGGGAGGGCCCGGTCACGAGTCGCGCGGAGGGAGCTCCTGGAGCGTCCAGGCGTTTCCGTCCGGATCGGCGAAGGTCACGAAGCGACCCCAGGGCTGCTCATCGACGGGCGTGGCGTCGACACCGTGGTCGCGCAAATGCCGCCAGGCCTCGTCCGCGTCCGGCACGACGACCTGCACCCCACGCTGGGAGCCCGGTGCCATATCGGTGATCCCGGTGCCGAATGCGATCGAGCACGCGGAACCGGGCGGGGTCAGCTGCACGAAACGAAGCGTGTCGCTGACCTGGGAATCGAAGTCGGCATGGAAGCCGACCTGATCGACGTAGAAGGATTTCGCCCGGTCGACGTCGGTCACGGGAACGAAGATGAGCTCGATCTTCCAGTCCATGCTTTCTCCATTCGTGGGGGGCGTGCGACGCGACGTGGCGATGAAAGACGGATGCTGACACGATAATGCGATCCGGGCGGAATACCAGCGTGGTGCCGGAGGTTCGGGTAGTGGATGCATTTGCATAGACATGTGCAGGGATGCGCGGCAGGACCAGACCCGGCAACACCACGACCGGCAACAGAGGAGCATGGCATGGCACAGGAGCTTGAACTCGGACTCGACACCTTCGGAGACGTGACCTGGGATGCCGACGGCGCGCCCCTGCACCAGGCGCAGGTGCTCCGCAACGTCGTGGCTGAAGGGGTCCTCGCCGAGCAGGTCGGCCTCGACTTCTTCGGCATCGGGGAGCACCACCGCACGGACTTCGCGGTCTCGGCGCCCGAGGTCGTGCTCGCGGCGATCGCAGGGCGGACCGAACGCATCCGGCTCGGATCTGCCGTGACGGTGCTGAGTTCCGACGACCCGGTCCGGGTGTTCGAGCGCTTCGCGACCCTGGACGGCGTATCGAACGGCCGCGCGGAGGTCATCCTCGGCCGCGGCTCCTTCACCGAATCCTTCCCGCTCTTCGGTCTCGACCTCGGTGACTACGAACGGCTCTTCGAAGAGAAACTCAACCTCTTCGCCGAACTCCTCAAGGAAGAACCGGTGACCTGGACGGGAACGACCCGCGCGGGGCTCACCGACCAGAGCGTGTACCCGCCGACGGAGTCCGGGTCCATGCGCACCTGGGTCGGCGTCGGCGGCAGCCCGCAGTCCGTTGTCCGCGCCGCCCACTACGGGCTCCCGCTCATGCTCGCGATCATCGGCGGCTCACCCCTCGCCTTCGCACCCCTCGTCGAGCTCTACCACCGCGCCCTCGGCGAATTCAAGCGTCCGACCCAGCCGATCGGTGAACACTCCCCGGGGTACGTCGCCGAAACGGATGCGCAGGCGCGCGAGGAGATGTGGCCGCACTATGCCGCGATGCAGGAGCGCATCGGGCGGGAGCGGGGTTGGGGTCCCGTGAGCCGCGCCCAGTTCGAACACGATGCCGGACCGGAGGGCGCCCTGTTCGTGGGCTCGCCGGAGACCGTGGCGGCCAAGATCGTCACGACGGCGCAGGGCCTCGGCCTGTCGCGTTTCGACCTGAAGTACAGCCTCGGCACCCTCAGCCACGAGAAACTCATGTCGAGCATCGAGCTGTACGGCACCCGGGTGGCTCCGCTGGTGCGGGACGCGCTGGGTTGATCTTCCAGCTGGGGAGGTTCGTGACGCGGTAGCGTACAAGGGGTGCCGCCTGCCCGCTCGGGTGAGCGCATCCACCGGAAATCAGCATAAGGAGTCCCTTGGAAACCTGGCCAGGCACCGCGTACCCCCTCGGAGCGACGTTCGACGGAACCGGAACGAACTTCGCCATCTTCAGCGAGGCGGCGGAACGCGTCGAACTGTGTCTCTTCGACGATGACGGCACCGAGACCCGGGTGGAGGTCATCGAGTCGAGTGCGTTCATCTGGCACTGTTACCTGCCGCTCGTGCAGCCGGGGCAGCGGTACGGCTACCGGGTGCACGGCGACTACAACCCAGCAACGGGACACCGCCTGAACGAGAACAAGCTCCTGCTCGACCCGTACGCCAAGGCCACCTCCGGGACGATCGACTGGGATCCGTCGCTCTTCTCCTACAACTTCGGCGACCCGGATTCCCGGAACGACGACGACTCTGCGTCGCACATGATGCTCGGTGTCGTGGTGAACCCGTTCTTCGACTGGCTCGGCGACCGCCCGCCGCGCACGCCGTACAGCGAATCGTTCATCTACGAGGCCCACGTGAAGGGCCTGACCGAGCTCATGGAGCTCGTCCCTGAGTCGCAGCGCGGCACATACGCGGGGGTCGCGCATCCCGCGGTCATCGACCACCTGCAGAAACTCGGAGTCACGGCCATCGAACTGATGCCGGTGCATCAGTTCGTCAACGACGGGACGCTCGAGGAGAAGGGGCTCCGCAACTACTGGGGCTACAACACGATCGGCTTCTTCGCCCCGCACAACGCGTACTCCTCAACGGGGGATCGCGGCCAGCAGGTGCAGGAGTTCAAAGGAATGGTGCGCAGCCTGCACGATGCCGGCATCGAGGTCATCCTCGACGTCGTGTACAACCACACCGCAGAGGGCAACCACCTCGGCCCGACCATCTCGTTCAAGGGCATCGACAACGAGGCGTACTACCGTCTGATGGACGACGACAAGCGGTACTACATGGACTACACGGGCACGGGAAACACGCTCAACGTGCGCCACCCCCATGTCCTCCAGCTCATCATGGATTCCCTGCGGTACTGGGCGATCGAGATGCACGTCGACGGCTTCCGGTTCGACCTGGCCTCCGCCCTGGCCAGGGACCTCTACGACGTCGACAAGCTCTCCACCTTCTTCGAACTCGTCCAGCAGGATCCGATCGTTTCCCAGGTGAAGCTCATCGCCGAGCCGTGGGACGTCGGCCCCGGCGGTTACCAGGTCGGCAACTTCCCGGCCCAGTGGACGGAATGGAACGGGAAGTACCGGGACACCGTCCGCGACTTCTGGCGGGGTGAGCCGTCGACCCTCGGAGAGTTCGCCTCGCGGATCACGGGCTCCGCGGATCTCTACGAGCACTCCGGGCGGCGTCCGGTGGCCTCGATCAACTTCGTCACGGCGCACGACGGCTTCACCCTCTCCGACCTCGTCTCCTACAACGAGAAGCACAACGACGCCAACGGCGAGGGCAACAACGACGGTGAGTCGCACAACCGGTCCTGGAATTCCGGTGCGGAGGGCCCGACGGACGACGCGGAAGTCCTCGCCCTGCGCGCCAGGCAGCACCGCAACTTCCTGACCACCCTCCTTCTGTCCCAGGGCGTGCCGATGCTCCTGCACGGCGACGAGCTCGGCCGCACCCAGCAGGGCAACAACAACACCTACGCCCAGGACTCCGAGCTCAGCTGGATCCACTGGGACACGGCAGACCAGCCGCTCATCGAATTCACCGCCGCGATCTCCCGGCTGCGCAAGGACCACCCCACCTTCCGCCGCAGCCGCTTCTTCGACGGACATCCCAACGTCCGCGCCGCCGACGGCGACACCCTGAGCGACATCGTCTGGCTGAACAGCGACGGCGAGGAGATGCGCACGGAGGACTGGGACGAGGGCAGGGCAGGCACGGTCGCCATGTACCTCAACGGCGACGGCATCCGGGAACGTGACTATCGCGGCCAGCCCGTCGTCGACGTCAACTTCCTCGTGTGCTTCAACACGGACGCCGAGGACGTCGAATTCCGGCTGCCCCCTGCGATCTACGCCCCGCAGTGGGAGATCGTGGTCGACACGGCCGGCGAAGGCGCCGACGCGATCCCGCGCCCGGCCGGCGCGATCCAGACCGTCAAGTCCCGGTCCGTCGTCGTGCTGCGTGCCTACCAGGCGCCCGAGGTCGCGCCTGACCATTCCGTGGCAGCCTCCCTCGCCGGCCTCGCCGGAACGCCGACGGCGCTCGCGCTCAACCCGGACCACCCGGTCGAACCATGAGGATCCCGCACTCGACCTACCGGTTGCAGATCACCGCGGCCTTCGACCTCGCCGCCGCTGAGAGGGTCCTCGACTACATCGTCGGCCTCGGCGCGGACTGGATCTACCTCTCGCCGCTCCTCACCTCCGCCGACGGCTCCGACCACGGTTACGACGTCGTCGACCACGCGGCCATCGACCCCGCCAGGGGCGGGCCTGAGGGGCTCCGCCTGCTCGCTGCAGCGGTGGCGGATGCCGGGCGCGGCATCCTCGTGGACATCGTGCCCAATCACATGGGCGTCGACGACCCGCACCGCAACGCCTGGTGGTGGGACCTGCTCCGATTCGGGCAGGACTCCCGTTATTCGGAGGCGTTCGACGTCGACTGGGCGGCGGGCGATGGAAAGATCCTGCTTCCGGCCCTCGGCGACGCGGGAGAGGGCAGCGAACTCGACCGGCTCGAGATCGTCGGCGACGAGCTGCACTACTACGACCACCGGTTCCCGATCCTCCCCGGCACGGCCGACGACGGCGCCGATCCCCGGACCGTGCACTCGAGGCAGCACTACACGCTGGTCAACTGGCGCCGTGCCGACCGGGACCTCAACTACCGGCGCTTCTTCGCCGTGAACAGCCTTGCGGGCATCCGCGTCGAGGTTCCCTGGGTCTTCGACGAGTCGCATCGCGAGATCGTTCGCTGGGTGCGGGACGGCCTCGTTCAGGGCATCAGGGTCGACCACCCCGACGGCCTCGCCGACCCGGGCGGTTACCTCGACCGGCTGCGCCTGGCGACCGACGGAACGTACGTGCTCGTCGAGAAGATCCTCGAGGGCGACGAGACCCTGCCGACGAGCTGGTCCACCAGGGGCACGACGGGCTACGACGCCCTCGCCGACGTCGACGGGATCCTCGTCGACCCGGCGGGACGGCCGGCCCTCGACGCCCTCGAGAAACGCCTGCAGGACGATTCCCCGGAACCGGGGGAGAACGGCCGCCCGCAGACCTGGGCCGAGCTCGTCTCCGAGCGGAAACGAGGCATCGCCGACGGCATCCTGGGCTCAGAGGTGCGCAGGATCGCACGCCTCATCCCCGGGATCCCCGGGCCGGAGGCGGTCGACGCCCTCGCAGAGCTGCTCACCGCCATGCCGGTGTACCGCTCCTACCTCCCGCTCGGCTTCGAGCTGGTCGACGAGGCCGCACGGCGCGCGTCCGACCGCAGGCCGGACCTCGCCGGAACGATCGGCCGGCTCCTGGCCGTGCTGGCCGACCCGCGGACCCCCGCTGCCGTCCGGTTCCAGCAGACCTCCGGCATGGTGATGGCCAAAGGCGTCGAGGACACCGCGTACTACCGCTACAGCCGGCTCACCTCGCTCAACGAGGTCGGAGCAGACCCCTCGGAATTCTCCATCGATGCGGATACCTTCCACGCGCGCCAGCAGGCCAGGGCGGCGACCTTCCCTGACTCGATGACGACGCTCTCCACCCACGACACGAAACGGGGAGAGGACGTCCGCGCCCGCATCACCGTCATCGCCGAGATCCCCGCGGAGTGGGAGGCGACCCTGGACACGCTTCGCACGAATGTGCCGCTCGGCGACGGCCCGCTCGAGAACCTGCTCTGGCAGGCGGTCGTCGGGTCCTGGCCGGCCAGCCGCGAACGCCTGGGCGCATACGCGCTCAAGGCCGCCCGCGAATCCGGAACGTCGACGACCTGGAACGCCCCGGACGCCGCCTTCGAGGAGAAGCTCGAGACCCTGGTCGCCGCGGCCTTCGACGACCCCACCGTCACGGCCGCCCTCACGGACTTCGTGGAACGGGTGCGGCAGGCGGGCTGGAGCAACTCCCTCTCGGCCAAGCTCGTGCAGCTCACCATGCCGGGAGCACCGGACGTCTACCAGGGCAGCGAACTCTGGGAGACCTCCCTCGTCGACCCGGACAACCGGCGCCCCGTCGACTACACCGTCCGCCGCGGCATCCTCGCCCGTATCGACGACGGATGGCTGCCGCCCATCGACGAGACCGGCGCCGCGAAGATGCTCGTCACGAGCCGCGCGCTGCGCCAGCGCCGCGACGCCCCCGAACGGTTCTTCCGCCACGCGGCCGTTCCGGCATACGGCGCCGCCGCGGCACACCTGCTCGCCTTCGACCGCGGCGACGCCGTCACGGTCGCCACCCGGCTTCCGCTCGGCCTCGCAGCACAGGGAGGCTGGCGGGACACCACGATCGTGCTCGCCGGCATCCCGGTGACCGACGTCCTCACCGGCGAACGGTTCGCCGGCGGCACCCTCCTCGTGCGCGACCTGCTGCGCCGCTACCCGGTCGCCCTCCTCGTGCCGGATCAGGGCACGGGCCAGGGGATCGAATCACCGATCGTCACGGGGGAGGCCGGCAGATGAGCAGAGCAGAGCCCACCAACGAGGCCTGGGATGTCGAGGTCTGGGCGCCGCACGCCCAGGCGGTCGACCTGTTCCTGCGCGACACCGCCCCCGGCTCTGCCGGGGAACCGGTCACCCGGTCCCTGGCCAGGGCGGAGGGCGGCTGGTGGCGCCTGCGGATGTCCGACGGCCGGGCAGAGCCTCGCGACTACGGATTCGTGATCGACGGCGCAGGGCCGTTCCCCGACCCGCGTTCCCGCCGCCAGCCCGACGGCGTGCATGCCCTGTCCCGCACCTTCGACCCCGGCGCGCACGCCTGGCAGGACTCGCGGTGGACCGGCCGCCAGCTCGCGGGCGCCACGATCTATGAGCTGCATCTCGGTACCTTCACCCCGGAGGGCACCCTCGACGCCGCGGCAGCACGCCTCGGCCACCTGGTCTCACTCGGGATCGACTTCGTCGAGCTCCTGCCGGTCAACGCCTTCAACGGAACCCACAACTGGGGCTACGACGGCGTGCTCTGGTACGCCGTCCACGAGGGCTACGGGGGACCCGCCGCCTACCAGCGCTTCGTCGACGCCTGCCACCAGGCCGGCATCGGAGTGATCCAGGACGTCGTCTACAACCATCTCGGGCCGAGTGGGAACTACCTGCCGGAATTCGGGCCGTACCTCAGCGAGGCGGCCGGGAACACCTGGGGTTCCTCGCTGAACCTCGACGGACCGGACTCCGATCCGGTCAGGCGGCACATCATCGACAACGCCCTGATGTGGCTCGACGAATATCACGTCGACGGGCTGCGCCTCGACGCCGTGCACGCCCTCCGCGACGATCGGGCAACCCACCTGCTCGAGGAAATGGCCGGGGAGGTCGCCGCGCTCAGTGCCTTCGCCGGTCGCCCGCTGACCCTGATCGCCGAGTCCGACCTCAACGATCCACGCCTGATCACCCCGGCGGAGGCCGGAGGCTACGGCCTCGACGCACAGTGGAGCGACGACTTCCACCATGCCGTGCACGTCGCACTGACCGGGGAGACCACCGGCTACTACGCCGACTTCGCCCCGCTCAGCGCCCTCGCCAAGGTCCTCACCGACGGCTACTTCCACGACGGAACGTTCTCGAGCTTCCGCGGCCGCAGGCACGGCCGTCCGATCGACAGGCAACGGATGCCGGCCTGGCGTCTCGTCGTCGGCAGCCAGAACCATGACCAGATCGGAAACCGCGCCACCGGCGATCGCCTGACCGGCACGCTCGACGCAGGCCAGCTCGCCATCGCCGCGACCCTGACCCTTCTCGGCCCCTTCACCCCGATGCTCTTCATGGGGGAGGAATGGGGTGCGACCACGCCGTGGCAGTTCTTCACCTCGCACCCGGAGCCGGAACTCGGCGCGGCGACCGCGACCGGGCGGATCAGCGAATTCGCGCGGATGGGCTGGGATCCCGCACTCGTGCCCGACCCGCAGGATCCGGCGACGTTCACGAGGTCCCGGCTCGACTGGGACGAATCCGAGCGTCCAGGACCCGCACGGCTGCTCGGCCTCTACCGACGGCTCGCAGAACTGCGCCGCGAGGTGCCGTCCTTCACGGAACCGCGCCTTGACCGGGTCGGTGTCGAGTACGACGCCGAGGGGTCCTGGCTGCGCCTGGTCCGTGGTTCCGCGGAGATCCTGGTGAACCTCGCAGCGGATGCCCGGCGCATGCCTGCCGGGACCGGCGCCGTGCTGCTCGACTTCGGGACGGACGGGCCTGCGCTGCTCTCCCGTGCGGATGACGGGTCCGTCGTGCTGGCACCGCACTCCGTGCTCGTCCTCGCCCAGGCGGCCTCGTGAGCGGTCAGCGCGGCTTCCTGTCCGCGGAGACCGGAACGGCCCTTGCCGCACTCGCGGCCCTCGATTCCGCAGCGGACCCGCTCGACCGCGTACGCGGCATCCGCCGGCTGCTGCTCGCCCTCGACGCCGACCCGGCGACCCTCGCCGCGGTGCGGGACGCCCTCGCCGCCGGTACCGGCTGGGAGGCTATCGCGGCGGCGGCCGGGCTGAAACCACCGGCGGCCAGGTGGCGGTGGAGCGGTTCGGATTCCGAGATCGCCGCCCGCCTCGAGGCAGGCCGGAAGCGATCGGCCCGTCCGAGTTCCGTGCCGACCGAACTGCCCGGATACTCGGTCGCGGAGGCGGCGACGAGGCTCGGTATCACCGTCCAGGCCGTCTATCTCCGGGTGAGCCGGGGTAAACTGGCCAGCCAGACCATCGAGCTGCCGGACGGCCGCTCGTATAAACGGGTCTTCCTCGACGCAGCGGACGACGTGCCGAGCCCGCCGGACGCGTCCGGCCAGGCCGGCCAGACCACGTGAACCGGATCGGGCGGATGCCCGCAGCTTCAGACCCACACACACGTGCCGAAACCACATACGTGCCGAAACCACAGGGATGACGGAGTACCACCATGACTGATTTTCCGACAGAGAACTTCAACCGCACCACCCCGTACAACACGGGTGACAACACGGCCGTGACCCCGGTCGTTGGAACGGAGACCGGGTCCCGGGCGATCTCGGCCCCGCCGGAGAAGCAGCCTCGGCCGGCATCCGCCGTTTCGGCCAGCGGGAGCGGCGCGTCGCGCACTGCGCTCGTCGTGCTCGCCGCCATCGGGATGCTCGGACTGGCGTTCGTCGTGATGATCCTCGTCGGCGTCTCGAGCGAGAGCATCAACGCCCTCGCCGTCTTCGCGACTCCGATCGCGTCGATGGTCGCGGCGTACTACGGAATCACCCTGAGCATTCAGCAGGTCAAGAACGAGCGCGCCGAGAAGGAGACCGCGATCAAGCGGGCCGACGTCGCGGACGCGTCGAGCCGGGAGACCGAGGTCTGGGCTGCCCAGATGGAATCGGGACTCCGCGTGGCGATGGCCAAGCTCACCGCAGCCCACATCGGCACCGATGAGGTCACCAAGGCGGCGGGCACGCCCGACGGTTTCTTCTAGGCGACGGTTTCCACTAAGCGCTGACGAGGCGCCCTGACCTGATCGCGGCGACGAAACCGGCGTAGTCCGCCGTGGCCTGCTCCGCGTATGCGACCGCGAAGTCGGCGAACGCCCTGTCGGCCTTGCCGCCCAGGCCCAGGTAGGCGGCGATCGGCACCGGGTCTCCGGAGCGGGCGTGGGCGCGCGCGAGTGTCGTGCCGGTCAGCCGGGCATAGGCGAGCAGCCCTGCCGCGGTGAACGTCGCAGGATCGGGCGACCACTTCATGTCGCGCAGCTGACGCCCGTAGTACTGCCCGCCGAGCGGGGTCGTCGCCCAACCGAGGAACACGTCTCCCGAGGCCTGCATCAGGCGCTGGCCCTCGACGACGCGCTGGCCGGCATGGGCGGGCCCCGCGTTCGACCCAGTCGCCGTATCACTCCGGTCGATCACCGATCGCTGTGCCTCCTTGAGCTGGAGCACGAGCACGTCTTCCGGTCCGATCCCTTCGAGCAGGACGACCCAGGAGTACAGGCCAACGCTGCCGACCCCGACGACCTTGTGGGCGAAGTCGATGATGTGGAAGCGGTCGAGCAGGCGCCTGCGGCTTTCGTTGAGCGATGCGCGATAGGCGGCGAAGGTCGCCTCGACGATTTCGGCCGTCGAGCCGGCGAGCGGGATCCTGGTCAGCAGCGGCGGCTGGTCGAGGAACCGCCGGTGCCCGTCCACCACCCGGGTGAGCTTGCGCACGACGGACCAGGTGTCGCGGGTCTCCGCCTTGGCGACGCTGTCCCTGACCGCGCGGCGACCGGTCTTGCCCGTCGACGCGGAGATGATGGCTTCGACGTGGCTCGATTCCATCCGGTCGTACCAGACGCGCATGATGGGCATGCTCGAATAGTCCGCGATCGTGCTGCGATAGCTGTGCGCGGCCTCGAGGGCAGCAGCCCTGCCGATCTCGGCAGGAAGGCCGGCGTCGGCAGCGGCGAGGACGAACGAGGTCGCCAGGCGCTTCACGTCCCACTCGAAGGGTCCGCGCCAGGTCTCGTCGAAATCGTTGACGTCGAAGACGACGCGGCGGTCCTCGCTCGCGAACAGGCCGAAATTGGACAGGTGCGCGTCACCGCAGAGCTGGGTGCCGAGCCCCGTGTCCGGAAGCGCGGCGAGGTCCCGCGCCATCACGAGCGCCGTTCCACGGAAGAACGTGAACGGTGACACGCCCATCCGGGCATGCCGCAGCGGGATCAGGGACGGGTCTCTCGTGCTCGCCTGGCCCAGGAGCAGGTCCACCGGATCGGAGCGATTCGCCGGGGCCTCCCAGGCGGCGAGCGACGATCGCGGCAGCCGCATCCGAGCTGCACGGCCCAGCTCTTCATGCTGCGTCGTCGTGGGGCGAACGGTGTCCGTCGTGCTGTCCATGGCGAGAGTGTATCGCCCCGGCAAACGCGGCGTTCCACGGATCAGCGAAACGGATCAGCGAACACGAATCCGTGCGGCTGACGGAGCGGGGGAGCCGAGGTAGTGGTCGCGCGGCCAGTGCCGCGCGCGCCTCGGGAGCAGCGGGTAGACGCGGATCGTGAGGCGCAGCATCCGGTCGAAGCGGCGTTGCCGACGAGGAGACCAGCTCAGGTCGAACAGGTCGCGCACGGAGGGTGGCAGCAGTCCGACGGTGACCAGGCGGGCGAGGGGCATGGCCAGGCGCAACAGCAGCGGCCCGCTGCGGGGGTACAGGAGCCGCCTGGCGACCTCCCGGGTGGTGTCATCCGTCCGGAGCCCATCGAGCCTCTCCTGCCAGTAGGTCGCGAAGGCCGCCCGATCGCGCGGCCACAGCGCTTCGGGGACCTGCAGGGCCGTGCCGAGCACCGCGTATTCCCGGTACAGGGACTCGGCGGTGCTTTCGTCGAACGCTCCGAACACCCGTTCGTACATGCCGACGGCCGAGTCGTAGAGCGTCGCGGCCACCCAGAGCTGCAGCTCGGGCGTGAAGGCGTTGTACGCTGGCGCCCCGCCGGCTGCCGCGCCGACGACGGGAACGTGGGCCCGGTTCACCCGCCGGACCGCAGCCCTGGCCTGATCGGGAGTCCCGCAGGTCACGGCGTATGCGTAGCTCAGGGTGCCGGCCAGCCGGTCGAGCGGCCGGTTCTCGAAATCGCTGTGGTGGGCGACCCCGTGCCCGATCGCCGGATCCGCGAGCTGGAGCAGGATGGAGCGACCGCCCGCGAGCAGCATGACGGCCTCGCCCGCGATGTCCCGAAGCTGCAGCATGACCGGCCTCCCCTGTGATGGCCGAGTGTAGTCCGGCAAAAGTATTTCGGGAGTTTCTCCCCGATCCGGAATAATCCCGCTCTCTATGCGCTTGCATGTATCCGAGGGCGGCGATCCATCCGTCACGCAGACTTGAGGAGCATCATGACCGAAACCACCGCGACGACCATCCCGGGCTACAAGGCCGGAACCTGGACCATCGACCCGACCCACTCCGAGGTCGGCTTCAGCATCCGCCACATCATGATCAGCAAGGTCAAGGGCACGTTCGACACCTTCGCAGCGACCTTCGTCACCGGCGAGAACCCCCTCGACTCCGTCGTCACCGCCTCGGCAGACGTCGCTTCGATCAACACCAACGAAGCCAACCGCGACGGCCACCTCCGCACCGGCGACTTCTTCGAGGCCGAGACCTACCCGACGATCGACTTCGTCTCCACCGGTGTCCGTGAAGTCAAGGGCGAGTTCCTCGTCGACGGCAACCTCACGATCAAGGGCGTCACCAAGCCCGTCACCTTCGACTTCGAGTTCGGCGGCTTCGGCACCGACCCGTACGGCAACTACAAGGCCGGTGCAACGGCCAAGACCGAGATCACCCGCGCCGACTTCGGCCTCAACTACAACGCAGCGCTTGAGACCGGCGGCTTCCTCCTCGGTGACAAGGTCACCATCACGATCGAGCTGCAGGCCGTCCTCAACCAGGCGTAGTCTTCCCGGTTCGTGAAAAGGGGTCCCACTTCGGTGGGGCCCCTTTTTGGGGGCTACTACTCGCCCTTGATCTCTTCGCGGACCCTCCGCAGGTCCTCCATGAGCGATCCGATCAGGATCCAGTGCTGCGGATGCGGCGTCATGATCAGGAGCGGTTCGGTCAGGGCGGGCGGTTCCACCGCGACGGGCAGGTGATCCCGATCGGGATAGTCCGCCTCCGCAGCGAGGAGCCGGAGGTCGTGCGCGGAGCGGCTCAGCTCGACGGTGATCGCGAGCACCGTCGGCTCGAGATGCAGGGAATGGTCGTAGTGGTCCCTGAGCGACCTCGTCATGCCGATCGCACGGGTCACGAGAGAGGTCAGCCGGTTGTAGAACTCCTCGTCGACGTCGAGCAGGCGTCGGTTCGTGGTGTGGCGCGGGTTCAGGGTCAGGCTCTCCTCCGCTGATTTGAGGGCCTTCTCCGCCTTGTTCAGCATCGGCCTGAGCAGCCGCGCCTTGATCATCATCTCCTCGATCTGCGTCTGCGTCTGCGGGAAGCGCAGCGCGTCGACGATGCGGTCCAGGGTGTCCGCGACCTCGCGAGCGAGGCGGATGACCGTCTCGTGCGCGGGCGCGAGCAGCACCGGCGGCACGATGAGCGCGTTGACGAACAGTGCGGCCGCGGCGCCGATCATCGTCTCGATGATGCGATCCCTGGCGTATTCCGGCGTCGTGGCTCCGATGGAGAGCACCATCATGGCGCTGATCGGGATCTGGCTCGCCGAGCTCGGGGCCAGGCGGAGCGCCCAGGCGAGCAGGATGCAGAATACGATCGCGAGCAGCACGATCCAGCTCGACTTGCCGAATGCGACGCCGACGCCATAGGCGACGAGCACCCCGCCGACGACGCCGAGGCTGCGCTCGATCGCCCGGCCGAGGGTCTGGTTGATGTTCGGCTGCACGACGAGAAGCGCCGCGATCGCGGCGAAGATCGGGAGCTCAGTGTGCAGGAGTCCCTGCGAAAGCACCCAGCCGAGCATGACGGCGAGGGAGGTCTTCACAGCCTGGAGCAACGGAATCCGGCTCGAGGATCGAACGCGGGCCGATATTCTCACCCGTTCAGGATATCGTGCCCGCTCGAGCGGAAGGGGCAGTCGGGGGAGTGATCGTCGTGGGAAGTCCGGTGAAGGCGGAATAGTCGCGGATCGCCCTGGCGAAGCCGGTGGTTCGCCGTGCGGTGAGGGTGCCGAACGGCGCAGCCTCGACCGCGACGATAGGTCCGGCCGCCCTGGTGCGCGTGGTTTCTTTCCGCCAGGTGCCGATCACGCGCCCGTCCGCGACGATGAGCGGCAGGAAGATCCCGTTGAGACCGGGGACGACCCGCGGGAAATCGGCGTCGTCCACGACGTACGACCGGTCGCGGTAGCCGAGCAGGTACTCGTCGAAGCCGGGCAGCGCGAGCACGGGGGTGCGCTGTGCCGGTCGTGAGCCGAGGGTGCCGCGTTCCGTGGCCGCGGGGAGGAGCAGGGTCTCGCCGTCCACCTCGAGCTCCTCCAGCCGGTCGCCGGCTTCCGCGAGAGCGACCCGGGTGTCAGCGACCGTGAGCTGGGTCCACGCCGCGAAGTCGCGCAGGGTGGCGGGGCCGTGGCCATCGAGGTAGCGGACGAGGAACTCGGCGAGTCCCTCACTTCGGTCGAGGCGGCGCTGCGCGGGCGCCCACTCGCCGAGCAGGGCGAGCGCAGGCTGGCCGTCCTGGTTGGGACCCCAGACCACGAGCCCCGCGAGCGCGAGCGCGGCGATCAGGTGATAGCCGCGCTGGCCGTCGGGGTTGATCCCCGCGGACCGCAGCCCGGCGAGGAACGGGGTGCGGCTGAGGCGCCTGCCGCCGGAGAGGAGGCCGGTGGCCGCCTCAGCGGCCGCGGCGATGATGGTGTCGTCGAGCCCGAGTTGTCTCTGCCTGGTCGCCATCGATGCGAGCACCCTCGTGGCGGTGAGGTCCAGCATCCACCGGACGTCGGTCGCGGCGACCAGGTGCAGCGTTCCGCGCATCGGATACGAGCGCACGATCGACCCGGCATCGAGCGCGGACAGGACGTCGGCGGCGACGGTGCCTGGGGAGCGCACCCCGAGCGCCCAGCTCGCCGCGGGAAGGTCCTGGGCCTGCACCGCGAGCATCCGCTCGACCACGGCGAGCGGGCCGTCCGGCCCGCCGGCCTCTCCTGCGGGCCCGGAAAGCCCGTGGCTCACCAGTCGGAGGCGCAGGACATCGGAGCGGGAGGCACGCGTGGGCATGCGGCCAGTATGACGCCGGGCGGGGACACTGTGGAACCGGCCGGGTCAGTCGAAGGTCCGCAGCAGCAACCAGTCGTCGTCTTCCGTCGCATGGCGCACGTCGAAGACGTGCGTTTCGCCGTCCTCCGCCGTCGCCTGGAACCGCCAGCCGGCGATGCACAGCGGCGGATGCCCGACACCGAAGGTGTTCGGTGCGAAGGGGCGCCACCAGTCCGCCGTGCCGACGAGGGCGGTCGGCGTGTCCGTCACCCGGAATCGCCGCGAGCGCCAGAAGATCCGGCGGGGTTCTCCCCGGCTGTTCGTCTGGACCGTGACGGGTTCAGGGTGTTGCCCGTCGATCGGGACCACTGATCACCTCGCCTGCCGTATCGAACGTATGTTCGATAAAACTATAACAACGAGGCTCGCCGAATACCAGCCACGGCGACGAAGTCGGATCGTGGCCGGGCCGGGTCCCCGCCCGCGGAGAACGGAAGCGGGGGGAGGAGGAGGGGGTGAGCGCTCAGGCGAGGTCGTCGTCGGTGCGGGCGCCGAAGACGATTTCGTCCCAGCTCGGCATCGAGGCGCGTCCACGCTTTCCGAGGTTGCCGGTGTTGCGCGGCTGCCCGGTGGCCGCCTGGGAGGCCCAGGCGTTGCGGGTCGGGTCCGTACGCGGGGCCTCGACCGGGGTATCGGCGACGGATGCCTGGGCCGGGTCGTCGATGAGTCGCGGTCCGCCCGGTGCCGGCGCTTCGCCCCGGGAGTCCGGGACGGGGGTGCCTGAGCCGAGGACGGCGGCTTCACGCTCGCCGCGGCGGCGGCGCAGGGACTCGAGCAGGTCCGCGGTCTCGCTCAGGCTCTTGGGCGGTTCTGCGGCACGCTTGATCGCCGCCTTGGACACGGCCTCCGTCGTTCCGGCCGAGCGGGAATAGGGGATCGGATCCAGCTGGGGCGCCGTGTCGTTCATGAGCTCGTCCGGCAGGGACTCCTTGAACGTGAATGCGCCGCTGTCGAAGCGGGATACGTCGGCGGGGCTCGTCTCTGCGCCGACCGCGCGGAGGCGGGGGATGAGCGCGCCCTTGAGCTCGCCCTGCTGGGAGAGTGCGATGGCCTCGTTGCCGAGGGGGGAGAGCGCGTTCTTCTTCGGTTCGAAGGACCAGCGGGCATCGTGGTCGATGTCGTCCGCGGTGAAGGCAAGCTTGACGATCCAGCCGGCGCCGGGTTCCTTCCAGCTGGCCCAACGTTCGTCCGTTGCCCCGAGGGAGGCGAGGCGCTCGCGGATGACGCCGCCGAACGTCGCGGATCCCTCTCCGGGATCGGGCTCGATCGCGGTGTGGACGGGCACGCCGAGGGCGCACGAGACGATGTACTCGCGTTCGGCGACAACCGGACCCTCGAAGCGACGGACGAAGTCGATCGGGGCTCCCGTCACGGCGGCGACGTCCTCAGCCGACATGCCGGAACGGATGTGCGCCTGTACGTCCCGCGGCGACAGCTTTGTTTTCGGGGTGTGTTCTATCTGGGTTTGGCGAAGCCGGGACTGGAGAACCTCGTCGATGGGGATCCGAAAACGGTCACCATCCTCGCTCGCTGCAAGCAGCGCGCCGTTCTCTACTCCGATTACCTTCAAATCCTGCATGGCGAAAGCCCTCTCGCGATCACTGATTGGCCAACACTGTCATGAAACGCCCCTCATTCCGGGGAATACGCCGGGCGTGCCGTAAGTTGACCACTCAGCCGAAGTTATCAGCGGCGAGAGTTTGCTATTCCTTCGGGATTGTTGCAAACTGTGCCCGCTGATTTCGTTAATCGGCATTAAATGAATGAATGGATGGGCATGGCAACCGATTACGACGCACCCCGAAAGTCCGAAGACGACTCTGAGTCGATTGAGGCCCTCAAGGAGCGCGTACCGGACAAGATGTCTGGCGTCGTGGATGTAGACGACTCAGACAACCCCGGTGGGTTCGATTTACCCGGTGCCGATCTGTCCGACCTCGACCTCGATGTCGTCGTCCTGCCCCCGCAGGCCGATGAATTCACCTGCGTAGAGTGCTTCCTCGTGAAGCACCGCTCGCAGATGTCGCACGAGACCAAGCTCGGCCCGGTCTGCCTGGAGTGCGACTCCTAAAAGCGCGTTTTAGTTACTTGATGCCGGCCGTCGTGATCCATTGATCGCGGCGGCCAACGTCGTTGGGTGGCGTGTCGAGACGAGCCAGTACGGTGCCGGATCCTGGGGATCCTCGATCGGGACCCGCACGACGGGACCGATCCAGCCCCTGATCAACAGCCAGGCCCGCGCGTCGAGCCTGCGCCCGCGCTCGAGCGTCGCTTCTGCGGCCTCGAAGGGCACGGCCTCCCCGATCAGCTCCGTTCCTATTCGCGCGCGACCCGCCGTGAAGACACCGTCCGCGACGGAGACGACCGGAGCAGTCAGCAGCAGCGTGAGGATAGCGGCACCGTAGAGCACGATGGCGATGATGATTCCCCAGAGCATCGAGATCGGTGCGAAAACGAGGATGCTCGCCGGCATCAGCAGTGCGGTCGCGAGGAATGGGGCTGGTGAGGCCCAGAGTTTTTCACGATATTCAGGCATGGCTCTATTCGATCAGACTTCTGCACTACCCTCGACACGTGGCAGAAAGCGTCGAAGTGTTGATAACCGCATCCATCGTTCCGCGGTACGCGCATCCGGGCGACGCCGGAGCAGATCTGCACTCGGCTGAAGAGCGTGTTCTTGCCCCCGGCGAGCGTGCCCTGGTCGGGACCGGCGTGTCGATCGCCCTCCCGGACGGTTATGCGGCGTTCATCGTGCCCCGCAGCGGCCTCGCGGCCAAGCACGGCATCACGATCGTGAACTCGCCGGGTACCGTCGATGCCGGCTACCGGGGCGAAATCAAGGTCTCGCTGCTCAACACCGACCAGACCGAATCTTTTGCGATCGCCGTGGGCGATCGCATTGCCCAGATCATCATCACGCCCGTCTCCCGGGCCGCTTTCATTCCCGTCGACCGGCTGCCAGACAGCCAGCGCGGCGCGGGCGGCTTCGGATCAACGGGTGTGAGTGAATCGGGAAACGGCCGGCAGACCGCCGGCTCACCAATGTCAGGAGACACCCCGTGACCGACGTCGCGAATGCGGACCAATTCCCGGAACCACTGCCCAAGTCGGCGCCGGAGGACCGTGAGACAGAGGGGCCCCTCGACGAGAGCGAGGCGAACCCGGTGCGACCGTACGTCGACCTCGGCGGCGTCAAGGTCCTGCCGCGCGAGGGCCTGCACCTGCGCCTCGAGATCGAAGAGGGCAGCAAGCGGGTCGTGGCCATCGGCCTGGACTACGCCGGTTCGACCCTGCAGGTCCAGCCGTTCGCCGCACCGCGGTCGAGTGGGCTGTGGCACGAGATCCGCGACCAGATCGCGGACCAGATCGGCAAGCAGGGCGGCACGACGACGCTGCGAGAAGGACCGTTCGGTCCGGAGCTCGTCGCGGAGATCCCAGTAGCCACCGGCCAGGACGCCTCCGAAACCAGCAGGCTGGCCCGTTTCATCGGCGTCGACGGCCCCCGCTGGTTCCTCCGCGGAGTGATCGCGGGCGAAGGCGCCATCAACCCGGACGCCGCCGCGCAGATCGAGGACCTCTTCCGCAGCATCGTCGTCGTGCGGGGGTCCGCACCGATGCCGCCGCGCGACCTGATCCCGCTGCGCATGCCGGTCACGCCCGCCGGCCCCGCAGAACCGTCCGACGCCTGACCCCACCCGTTCCCGCCAGGAAGATCGCCCCGACATGACGGACACCCCAGCATCCCGCGACGAGCCGGAGACCCCCGACCCGGTGGAGCCGGCCCCGAAGGCCGTGTTCGCCGACGGCATGGCCGCTGCGGCGCGACGTGCCGGCTTCTCGCCCGCGGCAGAGGGGGAGCCGATCAGCGGCCACGCCCTGCTCGCAGCGATGGGCGGCATCCGCGGCCTGGTCGAGGCCGTGGTGCCCGGGCTCGTCTTCCTCGTCACATACACCCTGACCCGGGCCCTGGTTCCGTCCCTCGTCGCCCCGATCGTGATCGGTGTCGTGATGGCGGGCCTGCGTGTCGCGGCGAGGCAGACCGTGACGCAGGCTGTCGGCGGACTCGTCGGCATCGGCATCAGCGCCGTGCTCGCCTTGCTCTCCGGAAAGGCAGAGGACTTCTACCTCTCCGGGTTCTGGATCAACGGCGTGTACGGGGGAGCCCTCGTGATCTCGATCATCGTGGGGTGGCCGCTCATCGGCCTCGCCGTCGGCTTCCTGGTCGGCGACGGCGTGAACTGGCGGTCCGACCCGTCCAAGCGCCGGGTGCTCACCCTGCTGACCGCCCTCTGGGCAGGGCTGTTCCTCCTGCGCCTCGCCGTGGAACTCCCGCTGTACTACGCAGGCAACGTCGCCTGGCTCGGCGCGACCAAGCTCCTGATGGGCATCCCGCTGTATGCGCCGCTCCTCATCGTGTCGTGGCTGATGGTGCGGTCCGTCTACCGTCCGAGCCCGCCCGCCGACGGTGAATCCGGGAACTGATCCATGACCACAGCAGCGTCGTGACCGGCGCAGCTTCATGACCGGCGCGGGGGTTCACGATGGGCTGAGCGGCGCCGAGGTCGCCGAGCGGCTCGCGGACGGTCGCGGCAACGACGTCCGGCAGTCGACGTCGCGCACGGTGGCGGACATCCTGCGGGAGAACGTCTTCACCCTGTTCAACGCGATCCTGACCGTGTGCTTCATCGCCGTCGCCGTGCTCGGCGACTACCGGGACGGCCTCTTCTACCTCGTCGTCGTCGCGAACGCGCTGATCGGGATCGTGCAGGAGGTCCGTGCGAAGCTCGTGCTCGACCGCCTCGCGCTCCTCGCGGTTCCCGAAGTCGCGGTCAAGCGCGATGGGTTCGCGCACATCGTCCCGCTCGGCTTGGTCGTCCAGGACGACGTGCTCATCCTCCGGCCGGGCGACCAGGTGCCCGCTGATGCCGTCGTCCTCGACGGAGACGACCTCGTCGCAGACGAGTCCCTCCTCACCGGGGAGTCCGATCCGGTCGTCAAGGTCGTCGGCGACGAACTCCTGTCCGGCTCGTACATCTCGGGCGGCTCCGGCTACGCGCGGCTCACGTTCGTGGGTGCTGACTCGTATGCGAACCGGCTCACCGCCGAGATCAAGCGGCACTCCCTCGTCCACTCCGAGCTCCGGGCGGCGACCAACCGCATCCTCGTGCTGCTGTCGTGGCTGCTCGGCCCGGTGATCCTCCTCACCCTGATCGGGCGCATCGCGGCATACGGCGGGCTCGACGCGCTCTTCACCGGGCCGGATGCTCCGTGGCGCAGCGCACTCCGCGACTCGGTGGCCGGCGTCGTCGGCATGATCCCCGAGGGCCTCGTCCTCCTGATCAGCCTCGCCTTCGGCCTCGCCGCCATCCAGCTGGCCAGGCACAAGGTCCTCATCGAGGAACTCGCCGCTGTCGAGGTGCTCGCGCGGGTGGACGTGCTCTGCCTCGACAAGACCGGCACCCTCACGAGCGGCACGCTCGACTTCGACAGGCTCGTCGTGCAGTCGGCGGCGCATGAAGCGGATGCCCGGCTCGTGCTCGGCCTGATCGGCACGGACGATGCGGCGAACCTCACCGCGCGGGTGCTCGGGCTGCACTTCGAACCGGGGGCGGCCGTCGTGGGCGCCCGGCTCCCGTTCAGCTCCGCCCGCAAGTTCAGCGGCATCACCCTCGACCTTCCCGGGCGCGGCAGTTCGTCGTGGCTCTTCGGGGCCCCCGAGCGGCTGCTCGCGGCGCACCCCGAATCGCTGGAGGCGGCATCCGCTATCGCCGCCGAGGGACACCGCACCCTCGCGCTCGTGCGCCTGGACGGGACGACACCCCTCGACACGGCGATCGACCCGGAGCACTCCAGCCTCGAACCGGTGTGCCTCGTGGTGTTCCGCGAATCGGTTCGCCCGCACGCGGCAGAGACCCTGCGGTACTTCGCGACGCAGGGGGTGCGCGTGATCGTCATGTCCGGGGACAGCCCCGTGACGGTCGCCGCGATCGCGCGCAGCCTCGGCGTGGCCGGCGAGACGGTCAACGCTGCAGAACTCGACGATGACGAAGCACTGGCGGCCGCGCTCGAAACGACGAGCCTGTTCGGACGGGTCAGCCCCGAGCAGAAGCGGACGGCCGTCGCCCTGCTGCAGGGACAGGGGCGGACGGTCGCGATGACGGGGGACGGCGTCAACGACGCGATGGCGATCAAGGACGCCGACCTCGGCATCGCGATGGGGTCTGCGACCCCTGCCACGAAGGCGGCGTCGCGCCTCGTCCTGCTCGACAACCGCTTCGACCGCCTCCCCGAGGTGCTCGGCCTCGGTCGCAGGGTCATCGCCAACGTCGAACGCGTCGCCAACCTGTTCCTGTCCAAGACGGTCTACGGCATCCTGATCGCCCTGACGACCTCCCTGCTCGCCTTGCCGTTCCCGTTCCTGCCCCGGCAGCTCACGCTGGTCTCCGGCCTCGCGATCGGCATCCCCTCGTTCGTGCTCGCGCTTGCGCCCAACCGGCGGATCTACACCCCGGGGGTCCTGCGCCGCATCCTCCGCTACGCCGTGCCGACAGGCGCCATCGCCGCGGCGACGGCCCTCGTGACGTTCCTCTTCCTCTACGGCAGGATTCCGCTCCACGAGGCGCGGAGCGTCACGACCATCGCGCTTTTCGTCGTCTCGCTCTGGATTCTCTGCGTGCTCGCCCGGCCGCTCACGGGTCCCCGTCTCGCCCTCGTCACGGGAATGGCCGCTGCGATGGTGCTCGCGTGCACGATCCCGTTCACCCGGGCGTTCTTCGTCATCGACGTGCGCCTCGACCTCCCGTTGCTTTTCGGGATCGGCATCGGGGCGCTCGGAGCGGCGGGCATCGAGCTCATGTACCGGCATGCGCGGCGCACCGGTCTCGTTTTCGACCGCGAATAGGGCGCGCCAGGGGAAGACCGGGCAGCCGCTCCCTGCTAGAGTTATCTCTACGTCAAGATAGTTTGACGGTGATATCGTTCGGTGACGCCGCCGGTTAGGTTACCCTTGCTGGCCTTGCGCTGGTCCGTTCGTCAGGATTGGGGACTGCGGACGGATTCCCGTCAGTTTCCACAAAGGAGAGGGCATCGTGTCTGCGTTAAACAGTTTTGGAGCCAAGGACACCCTCCGCGTCGGAGCGACAGACTATGAGGTCTTTCGCCTGGACTCGGTGCAGGGTTACGAATTGCTGCCGTTCAGTCTCAAGGTGCTGCTGGAGAACCTCCTCCGCACCGAAGACGGCGCCAACATCACGGCCGATCACATCCGCGCCCTCGGCGCCTGGGTTCCCACGAGCGAACCGGACACCGAGATCCAGTTCACGCCCGCCCGCGTGATCATGCAGGACTTCACGGGCGTGCCCTGCATCGTCGACCTCGCCACGATGCGCGAGGCCGTCGCAGAGCTCGGTGGCGACCCGAACAAGATCAACCCGCTCGCACCCGCCGAACTGGTCATCGACCACTCGGTCATCGCCGACCTCTTCGGCAGCGAGAACGCCCTCGAGCGCAACGTCGAGATCGAATACGAGCGCAACGGCGAGCGCTACCAGTTCCTGCGCTGGGGCCAGACCGCCTTCGACGACTTCAAGGTCGTCCCGCCGGGAACCGGCATCGTCCACCAGGTCAACATCGAATACCTCGCCCGCGTCACGATGACCCGCGTCGTCAACGGCGTGCTGCAGGCCTACCCGGACACCTGCGTCGGTACAGACTCGCACACGACCATGGTCAACGGTCTCGGCGTTCTCGGCTGGGGCGTCGGCGGCATCGAGGCAGAGGCGGCCATGCTCGGCCAGCCCGTCTCCATGCTCATCCCCAAGGTCGTCGGCTTCAAGCTCACCGGCTCCATCCCGACCGGCGTCACCGCGACGGATGTCGTCCTCACCATCACGCAGATGCTCCGCAAGCACGGCGTTGTCGGCAAGTTCGTCGAATTCTACGGAGAAGGCGTCGCGGAGGTTCCCCTCGCCAACCGCGCGACCATCGGCAACATGAGCCCCGAGTTCGGCTCGACCGCCGCCATGTTCCCGATCGACGATGTCACCCTCGGCTACCTGCGCCTCACCGGCCGCAGCGAGGAACAGGTCGCCCTCGTCGAGGCATACGCGAAGCTGCAGGGCCTCTGGCACGACCCGGCCCGTGAGCCCGTCTTCAGCGAGTACCTCGAGATCGACCTCGGTACCGTCGTCCCCTCGATCGCCGGTCCCAAGCGTCCGCAGGACCGGGTCGAGCTCAGCCGCGCCAAGGACCAGTTCGAGACCGACCTGCAGAGCTACGCGACCCAGGACCTGTCCCAGGTCGATGCCGCCGTCGAGGCGACCTTCCCCGCCTCCGACCCGATCGGGTTCACCGCCCAGGACGAGAGCAGCGCCCACGCGATCTCGCACACCCACGTGAGCCACCCGCCGCGGACCATCTCCAGCCCGGTCGCGATCGAGACCGCCGCGGGGGCGAGCTACACCCTCGACCACGGGGCCGTCGCCGTCGCCGCGATCACCTCCTGCACGAACACGTCCAACCCGAGCGTCATGCTCGCGGCCGGGCTCCTCGCCCGCAACGCCGTCAGGAAGGGCCTCACGAGCAAGCCGTGGGTCAAGACGACCCTCGCACCGGGCTCCAAGGTCGTCACGGACTACTACGAGAAGGCCGGCCTCACCGGTGACCTCGAAGCCCTCGGCTTCTACACCGTTGGCTACGGCTGCACCGTGTGCATCGGCAACACCGGTCCGCTCATCGACGAGGTGTCCGCCGCGATCAACGAGAACGACCTCGCCGTCACGGCCGTTCTCTCGGGCAACCGCAACTTCGAGGGCCGGATCAGCCCGGACGTCAAGATGAACTACCTGGCGAGCCCGCCGCTCGTGATCGCATACGCCCTCGCCGGTTCGATGAACTTCGACTTCGAGACGGATGCCCTCGGCGACGACACCGAGGGCAACCCGGTGTTCCTCAGGGACATCTGGCCGGATTCCGCCGAGGTGCAGTCGACGATCGACAGTTCGATCGACACCGAGATGTTCACGAAGGAGTACGGCGCCGTCTTCGAGGGCGACGAGCGCTGGCGCTCCCTGCCGACGCCAGACAGCGAAGTCTTCGAGTGGGACAGCGAGTCCACCTACGTGCGGAAGCCCCCGTACTTCGACGGCATGACGCTCGAGACCACCCCGGTGAGCGACATCGTGGGCGCCCGGGTGCTCGCGAAGCTCGGCGACTCTGTCACGACCGACCACATCAGCCCGGCAGGCAACATCAAGGCCGACAGCCCCGCCGGAGCGTACCTCGTCGAGCACGGGGTCGCCCGCGGCGACTTCAACTCCTACGGATCGCGCCGCGGCAACCACGAGGTCATGATCCGCGGCACCTTCGCCAACATCCGGCTGCGCAACCAGCTCCTCGACGACGTCGAGGGCGGCTACACCCGCGACTTCACCGTCGCGGGCGCGCCGCAGTCGTTCATCTACGACGCGAGCCAGAACTACCAGGCCGCCGGCATCCCGCTCGTGATCTTCGGCGGCAAGGAGTACGGCTCCGGTTCCTCACGGGACTGGGCGGCCAAGGGAACCAGCCTCCTCGGAGTCAAGGCCGTCATCACCGAGAGCTTCGAGCGGATCCACCGCTCGAACCTGATCGGCATGGGCGTCGTCCCGCTGCAGTTCCCGGCCGGCGAGAGCTGGGCGTCCCTGGGACTGGACGGCACCGAGATCGTCTCGATCGCGGGCCTGACGGAACTCAACGCCGGCGTCACCCCGAAGACGGTCCACGTGACCGCGACCCCGAGCGAGAACTCGGCAGCGGGCAAGGCGACCGTCGAATTCGACGCCGTGGTCCGCATCGACACGCCCGGTGAGGCCGACTACTACCGGAACGGCGGCATCCTGCAGTACGTTCTTCGTTCACTGGTCGCGTAACCGGCACGATTACCGGGTAACCGTTCGGGACCGGCGCGTAGACTCAACTCCTGTTGAAGCTACGCGCCGGTTCCTTTCTGCCCGCGACGTCGTACTCGAAAGGTGTTGCCGATGAGCCTGCTGGAGACCATAACGGGGCCGCGTGACCTCGACCGCCTCTCGCTCGAAGAATTGGTCCAGCTCGCGGCGGAAGTACGCGGCTTCCTGGTCAGCGAGGTCTCCAAGACCGGCGGGCACCTCGGGCCGAACCTCGGCGTGGTCGAGATGACCATCGCCATCCACCGCGTCTTCGAGTCGCCGCGCGACGCGATCGTCTTCGACACCGGGCACCAGTCCTATGTGCACAAGCTCCTGACCGGCCGCCAGGACTTCAGCGGCCTCCGCCAGCAGGACGGCCTCGCGGGGTACCCGCAGCGCTCGGAGTCCGTGCACGACATCGTCGAGAGCTCCCACGCTTCGAGCTCGCTGTCCTGGGCTGACGGCATCTCCCGCGCCTTCGAGATGACCGGGCAGAGCGACCGGCACGTGATCGCCGTCGTCGGAGACGGTGCGCTCACCGGGGGGATGACCTGGGAAGCGCTCAACAACATCAGCGACGACAACACCCGCCGCCTGATCATCGTCGTGAACGACAACGGCCGCTCCTATGCCCCGACGATCGGCGGCATGGCCCGGTTCCTCAACACCGTGCGCACCCGCAGCAGCTATCACGCGGCCTACCTGAGCAGCCGCCGCGCCTTCGACAACATGGGCGCACCGGCCCGTGCGTTCTTCCGCGGTGTCCGCGGCGGGCTGCACGGCTTCCTCGCCCGATTCTCCAACAACGAGGCGCTGTACTCGAACCTCGACATCAAGTACATCGGCCCGGTCGACGGGCACGACATGGAAGCGATGCTCGAGGCGCTCCAGCAGGCCAGGAACTACGGTGCGCCGGTGATCGTGCACACGATCACCCAGAAGGGCAAGGGCTACAACCCTGCCATGCAGGACACCGCAGACCAGTTCCACGCGGTCGGCCAGATCGACCCGGAGACGGGGGAGTCGACCGAGACCCCCGGCGCGCCGTCCTGGACCTCGGTCTTCGCCGACGAACTCCTGAACCTCGCGACCGAGAACCAGCGGATCGTCGGGATCACGGCGGCCATGCTGCGTCCGACCGGGCTGCACCGGATGGCGGAACGGTTCCCGAACCGGGTGCACGACGTCGGCATCGCCGAGCAGCACGCCGTGACGAGCGCCGCCGGCCTAGCCTTCGGCGGGTTGCACCCCGTCGTCGCCCTGTACGCGACCTTCATCAACCGCGCCTTCGACCAGGTCCTGATGGACGTCGCCCTGCACAAGGCCGGGGTGACCTTCGTCCTCGACCGCGCGGGCGTGACCGGCCCGGACGGGCCGAGCCACCACGGCATCTGGGACCTTGCCATCCTTCAGGTCGTCCCCGGCATCCGTCTCGCTGCGCCGCGCGACTCGACCAGGCTCCGCGAGGAGCTCGGAGAGGCCGTCGCCGTCGAGGACGGACCGACCGTGCTGCGTTTCCCGAAGGGCAGCACCGGGGTCGAGTTCGACGCTGTGGCCCGCCTCGACGACGGCGTCGACGTTCTCCTCGAATCGACGCAGAAAGACGTGCTCATCGTCACGGTCGGACCGATGGCGGCCATGGGCCTCGACGTCGCCAGGCGCCTGTCAGCGCAGGGGATCGGCGCGACCGTCATCGACCCGCGCTGGGTCGTCCCTGTGCCCAGGAGCCTGGTCGGGCTCGCCGCTGAGCACCGCCTCGTCGTGAGCATCGAAGACGGGATCCGGGTCGGGGGAATCGGCACGCGCATCCGCCAGGACCTGCGCGAGGCCGGCGTCGACACGGCCGTCACCGAACTCGGACTGCCCGACGAATTCCTCGCCCACGGCACCCGCGCCGAGATCCTCGAACGGGTCGGCCTCACGCCACAGCACATCGCGCGCGACGTCGTGGCGATGGTGCTCGGCAGCAAGCTCCCGCACGCGCGGCCGCTCCCCGCCGATCGAACGGACACGGGATCGATCACGATGCGCGGCGGCCGCGCGGAGTGACCGGGCGACCCTGGGCCGGCTCGCCCGCACCGCGTATGCGCGACGGGGCATGCCGATGACGGTCATGATCGCGGGCTGCGGCGATCTCGGAACCGAGGTCGGGCTGCGGCTCGCGGCACTCGGACACCGCGTCGTCGGGCTGCGCAGGTCGCCGGGCGTTCTTCCCTTCGCGATCGAGGGCCAGGCCGTCGACCTCACCCGTGAGCGGCCCGTGGTCCCCGCCGATACCGACATCGTGATCGTCGCGATCGCCGCGGCCGGCCCGACCGCGGATGCCTACCGCACCTCCTACGTGGACGGCCTGCGCAACCTCCTCGACGCCCTCGATGCGGCGGGCGTCGAACCGAGCCGCTTCCTGCTCGTGTCCTCGACCGCCGTGTACGGCGTGAACGACGGGAGCTGGATCGACGAGGGAACTCCCGCTGTGCCCTCGTCCGGGACCGGTGCCGTGCTCCTCGAAGCCGAGGACCTGCTGCGCGGCCGCCTGCCCGGCGCCACCGTGCTGAGGCTCGCCGGGATCTACGGGCCCGGCAGGGAACGCCTGATCGGCCAGGTCCGCGACGGGACGACCGCTGCGGAGGGCCTGTCCAGCCACACCAACCGCATCCATCGGGACGACGCGGCAGCGGCCATCGTGCACCTCGTGACCGGCGACGCGGAGCCCGCGCCGCTCTACCTCGGCGCGGACAGCCTTCCCGCGCGGCGCGGTGACGTCCTCGCCTTCCTCGCCGCAGAACTCGGCGTTCCCGATCCGGTCGGTCTCGCGAGCCGCGCATCGACAGTGGTGGGGGAGTCGGCCGACAGTCCCGCGAGTCCCGTCGGGTCAGCGGGCCGGGCGTCGCCCGGACCTCGCGGCGGCGACAAGCGTTGTCGCAACGCCCTCCTGCTCGCGAGCGGGTTCCGCTTCGCCTACCCGAGTTATCGGGAGGGGTACCGTTCCCTCCTCGCCGGCGTCGGCATCCGTCATCCCTGAACCGCCCTCGAGGTTTTAGGGTTGCAGCATGCCCACCCCGCCCAGCACGGTCTCGATCCCCGAGGTCGGCGACGACCTCCCTCCACTCAGAATCGGAAAGGCTCTCTCCAGCATGAAGAACATCACTCTCGGAAGCACCGGCCTCATCGTCTCCCGGCTCGGACTCGGCTGCATGGGCATGTCCGCGTTCTACTCCGGTGCCGGAACGGATGAAGCGGAGTCCATTCGCACCATCCACCGCGCGATCGACCTCGGCGTCACGCTCTTCGACACCGCGGAGATCTACGGACCGTACCTCAACGAAGAACTCCTCGGAAAAGCACTTGCCGACCGGCGCGACGAGGTCGTCGTCGCGACCAAGTTCGGCACCATCCTGCACCGCGGCGACGGAAGCAGGGGCCTCGACGGCAGCCCCGAGAACGTGCGCCTCTCGGTGCATGGCTCCCTGTCCCGACTCGGAACCGACCACATCGACCTGTACTACCAGCACCGGATGGACCCGGGCGTCCCGGTCGAGGAGACCGTCGGCGCCCTCGCCGAACTCATCGAGGAGGGCGTCATCGGCCACTACGGGCTCTCGGAGGCCGCACCGGACACGATTCGCCGCGCGCACGCCGTACACCCCGTGACGGCGCTGCAGACCGAATACTCGCTGTGGAGCCGTGACCCGGAGAAGGAGCTTCTCCCACTCCTGCGCGAGCTCGGCATCGGCTTCGTGCCATACTCGCCGCTCGGTCGCGGCTTCCTGACCGGGACCATCCGCTCGCTCGACCAGCTTGACGCGAGCGATTTCCGCCGCTCGAACCCTCGGTTCGAGGGCGAGAACCTGGCCGCCAACATCCGCATCGTCGAACAGGTGGATGCCGTCGCTGCGGAACTCGACGCGACCCCTGCCCAGGTGGCGCTCGCCTGGCTGCTGGCCCAGGGCGACGACATCGCCCCGATCCCCGGGACCAAGCGGGTCGCCAGGGTCGAAAAGAACGTCGCCGCCGGTGACCTCATCCTCACGGAAGCGCAGCTCGCCACCCTCGGCGCGCTCGACGCCCCCGCGGGCGACCGCTACGCCGACATGTCAGGGGTCAACAGGTAACCAGGGCGCCTCCCCGCCTGAGCCACACAAAAAACACCCTCGCCGACTCGACGAGGGTGTTTTTTGCGCAACTCAGGCGGGCAGCGGACGCTAGAGGGCTACGGGAACCTCCGACGAGACTCCGCGGATCATCGGCGTGTGGAACGTGCCGCCGAAGACGCGCTCGCTCGCGCCGACCCTGTCGAGGTACGGGGTGGCCCCGCCCATCTGGAACGGCCAGCCAGCCCCGAGGATCACGCACAGGTCGATGTCCTCCGCCGCGTGCACGACGTCGTCGTCGAGCATCCGCTTGATCTCGTCGGCGAGTCCGTCCTCGATGCGTCGCAGGATCTCCTCGCCCGTCATCGGCGTCGTGCCGCCGGCGACGATCTTCTTCGCGGTCTTGTCGAAGCCCGTGACCTTTCCCTTGGCATCGCGCTCGAGGATCTTGCCGTGCTCGGCGAGCCGGTGCAGGTTGTCGCTCTCGAAGAACCGGTCGGGGAACGCGGCATGGTGCGTGTCGAGGACGTGCGCTCCGACCTTGAGCCCGACGAGTTCGAGGAGCTCGAACGGCGTCATCGGGAGTCCGAACGGCGCGATCGCGCCGTCGACGACCTCGAACGGGGTGCCGGTGTCGACAGCGTGCATGGCCTCACCGAGGAGCTTCGCGAGGATGCGGTTGACCACGAAGCCGGGGGTGTCACGCGTGATCACGGCGTTCTTCCTCAGCTTGCCCGCGATCACCATCGCGGTCGAGAGGGTCGTCTCGTTCGTCTGCGGGGTGTTCACGACCTCGATGAGCGGCATCACAGCGACCGGATTGAAGAAGTGGAAGCCGACCAGGCGCTCCGGGTGGGCGAGCTTCGCACCGATCTGCTCGACGGAGAGAGACGAGGTGTTCGTCGCGAGGATCGCCTCCGGCGACACGTACTTCTCGATCTCGGCGAAGACATCCTGCTTGACGCCGAGTTCCTCGAACACGGCCTCGATCACCCAGTCGGCGTCGGAGAAGCTCGCCTTGTCCGTCGTGCCCGTCACGAGAGCCCTGAGCCGGTTGCCCTCGTCCGCTGTGATGCGGCCCTTGGACTGCAGCGTCGCGATCTCGCCGTGGATGTACGCGACGCCCTTGTCGACGCGGGCCTGGTCGAGGTCCGTGATGACGACGGGCACCTGCAGGCGGCGAACGAACAACAGGGCGAACTGGCTCGCCATCAGGCCGGCACCGATGACGCCGACCTTCGTGATCGGGCGCGCGAGCTTCTTGTCCGGAGAACCGGCCGGGCGCTTGGCGCGCTTCTGCACGAGGTTGAACGCATAGATGCTGGCCTGGAGCTGGTCGCCGGCGATGAGCGCGGCGAGGGAATCGTCCTCGCGCTCGAAGCCCTCCTCGCGTGTGCCGCTCTTGGCGGCCTTGAGCAGGTCGAGTGCGATATACGGGGAGAGCGCGACAGTCCCGATCCGGCTTTCGAGCATCCGCCTGGCGATTCCGATCGCGGCGTCCCACTTCACGAGGCGCTCGATCTTTCCCGGCTTGTTCGGCCGGGTGACCGTCGTCGTGCCGGCGATCACGCCGTCCGCCCAGGCGATGGAATGCTCGAGGAATGCCGCGGACCCGAAGAGCACATCGGCGATGCCGAGCTCGACGGTGTCGGTGGCCTTGAGGACCCGGTTCTTGAGCGGGTTCGAGATGATCACGGTGAGGGCGTTCTCGATGCCGATCAGGTTCGGCAGCAGGTAGGAGCCGCCCCAGCCGGGAATCAACCCGAGGGACACTTCGGGGAGGGCGACGGCGGCGACGGATGCGTCGACCGTGCGGTAGTCGGCGTTGAGGGCGATCTCGAGACCGCCCCCGAGTGCGAGCCCGTTGATGAAGACGAACGAGGGCACACCGAGCGTGGAGAGCTTCCCGAGGGCGTGGTGGCCGAGCTGGCCGAGCAGCTTGCCCGTCGCGAGCGAGGGAATCTCGCTGACCTTGCCGAGGTCGGCGCCTGCGGCGAGGATGAACGGCTTGCCTGTGACGGCGACGCCGTGGATCTCACCGCGTGCCGCCCGCTCGGCGAGGGCGTCGAGGGTGGCGGCGAACTCGAGAAGGGTGACCGGACCGAGGGTGTTCGGACGGGTGTGGTCCCTGCCGTTGTCCAGGGTGACGAGGGCGAGCGTGCGCGCCCCGGACAGGGGAATGTCGCGCACGAAGGAATGCGTGACGACCTCGTCACCGGAGAGGGCGACGAGTTCGGAGAAATCGAGTGCGGTGTAGTCGGTCATCGCTTACTTTGCCTTCCGATTGAAGTGCGGGTTTTCCCAGATGACGGTGCCGCCCTGCCCGAGGCCGATGCACATGGCGGTCAGGCCGTAACGGACCTCGGGGTGTTCGGCGAACTGGTGCGCGAGCTGGTTCATCAGGCGCACGCCAGAGGAGGCGAGCGGGTGGCCGATCGCGATCGCACCGCCGTACTCGTTGACGCGGGGGTCGTCGTCGTCGATGCCGAAGTGATCGAGGAAGGAGATGACCTGGACCGCGAAGGCCTCGTTGAGCTCGAAGAGTCCGATGTCGGTGATGCCGAGGCCGGCCTTGCGGAGGGCCTTCTCGGTGGACGGTACCGGGCCGAGGCCCATGACCTCAGGCTCGACACCCGCGAAGGCGAAGCTCACGAGCTTCATCTTGACGCTGAGGCCGAGTTCCTTGGCGGCGGCGCCGCTCGCGAGCAGGCAGGCGCTCGCGCCGTCGTTGAGCCCGGACGCGTTGCCTGCCGTGATCCGGCCGAAGGGCCGGAACGGGGTCTTCAGCGTGGCGAGGCCTTCGAGGGTCGTCTCGGGGCGCGGCGCTTCGTCGCGGGTCGCGAGCCCCCAGCCCTGTTCGCTGCGAATGGCGACGGAGACCAGGTCCGGCTGGATCTTGCCTGCCGCGTACGCCGCTGCGACCTTCTGCTGGCTGCGCAGCGCGTACCGGTCCGACCGGTCCTTGGTGTACTCGGGAAAGCGGTCGTGGATGCGCTCTGCGGTCGAGCCCATGTTCAGGGCGTCTTCGCTGACGAGCCGCTCGGAGAGGAACCGCGGGTTCGGGTCGACGCCGGAGCCCATCGGGTGCCGGCCCATGTGCTCGACGCCGCCGGCGATGGCGAGGTCGTATGCCCCGAAGCCGATCGCGGCGCCGACCGTGGTCACGGCGGTCATCGCACCGGCGCACATCCGGTCGATCGCGTATCCGGGCACCGATTTCGGCAGCCCGGCCAGCAGCGCCGCGGTGCGACCGAGGGTGAGTCCCTGGTCTCCCGACTGCGTCGTCGCGGCGATCGCAACCTCGTCGATACGTTCCCCCGGAACCTTCGGGTTCCGTTCCAGCAGGCCGATCATGGCCTTCACCACGAGATCATCCGCCCGGGTGTTCCAGTACATGCCCTTTTCGCCGGCGCGTCCGAACGGGGTACGAACCCCATCCACAAACACGACTTCTGCTCTTTCGGCCACGGTGCCTCCATCAATCAGATCAGGTGTCGGTTGATCCTAGGGTGGCACGATTGACGGGTCGAATCCTTGGACGGATCCTACGAATCGACCTCGACGGTTACGGCGATGTTTTGGTTGGCTTCGACAAAGGCAGCCGTGATCTGTTGTGCAGTGAGTTCAATTTGCCAGTCGCGGGCACCGAGGGCGGCGAGCGCCTCGCTGATGGATTCCACTTCGATCGGCTCCGGTGGCGTCCAGGCGATCCGGCGCACGAAGTCCGGAGTGACGAGGTTCTCGATCGGGATCGCGAAGGACTCGGAGATCTGGCCGAGAGCAAGCCGCGCTGCCTTGTACCGCAGGTCGGCCTCTGGATTCCGGTCAGACCACGCCCGCGGCGGGGGAAGGGCGTCACCGGTTCCGCGCAGGGAGGGGAGGTCCGTCGCGCGGATGCCGTCCTGGATCGCAGTCCACCACCTGTCGAGTTCGCTGCGGCTCGCGCGGCCGCTGAACTCGCGGAGATCGGCGAGCGCCTGCCTGCTGGCCGGCAACACCCGTGCAGCGGCGACGAGCGACGCGTCGGGGACGAGGCGCCCCGGCGACACGTCGAGGTGCCTGGCGAGGTCGTCGCGGGCAAGCCAGAGGGATCTCGCGACGGCGAGGTTGCGCTGGGAACGAATCGAATGCACCCCGGACAGCCTGCGCCAGGGCTCTGCGCTGATCGGCTTGGGCTCGTGGTCGAGCGTCGCCTGGAATTCCTGGGCGGCGATCTGGGTCTTCTCGTCGGCGGCGAGCATCTCGACCATACGGTCGCGCAGGTCGGGGAGGAGCTCGACGTCGAGGGCGCCGTAGACGAGCCAGCTCTCCGGGAGCGGCCTGGTCGACCAGTTCGCCGCGGAATGCTCCTTGGCGAGATGGATGCCGAGGAGTTCCTCGACGACCGTGCCGAGGCCGACCCGCGGTAAGCCGAGAAGGCGTGCGGCCAGTTCGGTGTCGAAGATGATGTGCGGGTCGAGGCCGACCTCCCTCAGGCACGCGAGGTCCTGACTGGCGGCGTGGAAGATCCATTCGTCTCCCGCGATCGCCGCGTTGAGCTCGGAGAAGTCCCCGATCGCCGGCGGATCGAACAGGAAGGTGCCCGCGCCGCGCCGGTACATCTGGATCAGGTACGCGCGCTGGGAGTATGTGAAACCGGATGCCCGTTCGGCGTCGATGCCGATCGGTCCCGTTCCCTCGCTGAGGGCAGCGGTGGCCGCCAGATAGGCGTCCCGCGTATCGATCACGCGGTGATCAACCACGACCAGTTCGGCGTGCGGACAACATGCTGACTCCTTCGCCAATCGGGGGAAGACCTGCGAGCATGCAGATCAATTCGCCCCAGCCTTCGACGTGAGCGGTGAGATTGTGGTCCACAGGTGTCCACGAAGCACGCAGCTCTATCTGCGCACCGTCGCCTTGCTTCGCAAGTTCGCCGAAGCCCGACGAAATAATCTTAGTCGCGGTTCCGGATGCCGCGGTATAGCGGGCTCCGTGGGAGTCGAGGGCATCGATCAGCCAGGCCCAGGCCACTTCGGCGAGGAAAGGGTCGACACCGATCTCCGTCTCGAGGGGAGCCTGCGCGAAGCAGACCACCCGGAGTGCTCCGCCCCAGGCCTCCGGCTCCTCAGGGTCATAGAGGAGGATGAAACGGCCGGTCCCGAGATCGGAGTTGCCTCCGTGGCGTGACGGGGCGACATCCGCGGAGAGGGCAACGGCGTGCGGGGCGAGCTTCCCGGGGGCCGGGATTTCGCTGAGCACCAGGTCGGTGCGGGTGTGCGCTCTGCGGATGGCCGCGAGCGCAGCGGCGAACTCCGGGGGGAGTGGTTCTTGTGTTTCGGGCACGTCTGCAGACTAGAGTTTTTTCCGGGCGGGTCGGTGAGGCACGCCGGGCAGCCGGAGGTACGCGTGCGGGAAAAATCGAGGTCAGGGACGCCGGGCGGACTGGTCGTCGCGGTCACGGCTCTCGTAGTTGCCGGCGCGGCCACGGTCGTGGTGGCGGGAGTGAGCGTGCTGGCCGCCGTGATGGCGCGTCGTATCGTGACGCCGTCCGACGCACGCGCCGACGACACCGACGTTCTCGGCGTCGATCTCGAGGCCGCGACGATCACGCTCGCGGTGACGCCGGATTCCGTGTTGCCCGGTGACTACAGCTTCTGGTTCGAGCGTGAGTCCGGGCACGCCCAGCTCGGCGAGGTCCTCCGCGTGACGAAGACGGCGGTCATCCGCCGGATAGCCCGAATCGACTACGGGGACCTGAGCGAGGCCCGCAGAGGCCGCCTCGGCGGGTATTCCTATCTGGGTCCCTGGGATCTCGGCCTCCCGTTCGAGCAGGTGCAGGTGCAGACGGAGGTCGGCGAGGCCCCGGCCTGGCTGGTCCCCGCCGAGCGGCCGGACGGTCGCTGGGTGATCCAGGTGCACGGGCGGGGTGTGCGACGGCAGGAGACCCTGCGGGCCGTCCCTGTGTTCCACGACAGGGGCTACAGCTGCCTCCTGGTCTCGTATCGCAACGACGGCGACGCGCCGGGAAGCGACGACGGCCGGTACGGACTCGGGGATACCGAATGGCGCGATATCGATGCGGCGATCGGTTTCGCGGCGGCTCGCGGCGCGACGAGCATCGTGCTGATGGGGTGGTCGATGGGCGGCGCGATCGTGCTGCAAACCGCGACGCGTACGGGCTACCCGCACCTGCTCTCCGGCATCGTGCTCGATTCGCCTGTGATCGACTGGGCAGACGTCGTCGCGTTCCAGGGCAGCACGCTTCGCCTGCCCGGCCTCGTTGCCACGGGGGCCATGCAGGTCCTCGGCCGGCGGTGGGGCGGCCGCCTCACCGGCCAGGCGAGTCCGATCGACTTCCGCAGGCTCGACTTCGTGACCCGCGCCGACGACCTCGAGCTCCCCGTGCTCCTGATGCACAGCGATGACGACGGCTACGTGCCCTCGAGCCCGTCGCGCGCCCTCGCGGTTCGCCGGCCCGACATCGTGACCTTTCTACCGTTCACCGTCGCGCGGCACACCAAACTCTGGAACTATGACAGGGAAGGATGGAACGCGGCGATCGGGACCTGGCTCGGCGAACTCGAATCCCCGGCGGAACCGACCGGGCCTGATGATCCGCTCCACCCGGCCGGATAGCGGTCTCAGGGGCGCTCGCGCAGCTTGCGCTTGGTGCGGGCGAGCATCGCGGACATGCCACGGATGCGGAGCGGCGAGACCGCCTGCGTGAGTCCGATGGTCTGCGGGTAGTCGTCCGGCACGGCGAGCACCTCGGCGACGGACAGGCCGTCGAGGCCCTGCGCGAGGATGGACGCGAATCCCCGGGTCGTCGGGGACTCCCTGGGCGCCGTCGCGTGCAGGTGCACCGCGTCCCGGTCGTCGACATCGACGAAGATGAACACGGGTGACTGGCACTCGACGACGCGTTCGAGCAGGTCGGGATGCTCCTGGTACCGGCTCGGAAGCTCGGGGAGTTCATCGGCGAACTCGAGCAGAAGGAGTAAGCGGTCCTTCTGTTCCAGCTCGAGGAAGTCTTCCTGGATCTCGGCCAGTTTCGCGGGCAGTTCGGTGGTGGTCATCAATCAGATCCTGTCCTGGTTCAGCGGGGTTCGGGGGCCGTACCGGCGGCCGCTCCCGTGACGATCGGGACCCGCACGGCGTTGCCCCATTCCGTCCAGGAACCGTCGTAGTTGCGCACGTCCTCGAATCCGAGCAGGTGGGTGAGCACGAACCAGGTGTGGCTCGACCGCTCGCCGATCCGGCAGTACGCGATCACGGCATCGTTCTCGCGGAGCCCCGCCTCGCCGCGGTAGATCGCCTCGAGTTCCGCGCGGGACTTGAAGGTTGCATCCGGTGCCGCGGCGCGCGCCCACGGCACGGAGGCCGCAGAGGGGATGTGGCCGCCGCGCAGGGCGCCTTCCTCCGGGTATGCGGGCATCGTGGTGCGCTCCCCGGTGTACTCCTCGGGGGAGCGGACGTCGATGAGCGGGCGGCCGAAGTGTGCGAGCACGTCGTCCTTGAAGGCGCGGATCGGCGCGTCGTTGCGGGGGACGAGGGGGTACTCCGCGGCAGCCACCTCCGTGGCCTCGCGGGTCAGGGCTCCGCCCTCGGCGATCCACTTGTCCCTGCCGCCGTCGAGCAGGCGCACGTCGGGGTGGCCGAAGAGGCTGAACACCCAGAGCGCGTACGCGGCCCACCAGTTGTTCTTGTCGCCGTAGATCACGACGGTGGAATCGCGCGCGATGCCCTTCGAACCCAGGACGGCCGCGAAGGCAGCGCTGTCGACGAAGTCCCGCTGGACCGCGTCGTTGAGCTCGGTGTGCCAGTCGATCTTGACGGCGCCGGGGATGTGGCCGCTCTCATAGAGGAGCACGTCCTCGTCGGACTCGAGGACAGTGAGTCCGGCATCACCCTGGTGTTCGCGCAGCCAGGCCGTGCTGACGAGCCGTTCGGGATGAGCGTACGCGGCGAACTTGGCATCCGGATCGAGATCGACGGGCATGGGAACCTCCAGTGGGGCCGGGCGGTGCCCCGGGATCATTTGAACGCGGTTTAGGCTGGTCTTCCGGCCCGCGCTTCGAATGTACGCGGTCCGGCCTGGTCGCGCATTCGTGGTGAAATACTTCAACACGAATGTCCGAAAAGCAGCCCATATGGCCAACCGAGACAGAAACACGGGTATTCCACGATGGTTCCAGAGGCGCCCCGGGCTCCCAGTCGGCTGCATCGGCTCGCGGAACGCTCTCCCGAGATCACGGGGGCCGAAATCGTCGCCGAACTCGTGCCGCCTCCCCAGTTCGAGCACGCCTCATTCGAGTCCTACCGGCCCGATGTGAACTTCCCTTCCCAGCTCGAGGCCGTCGACCGGCTCACGGCCTTCGCCGAGGCCTGGCGACCGCAGCGCCCCGGCGGATTCTTCTCACGTACCCGGAAGGCTCCAGCGCAACTCCCGGGGATCTACCTCGACGGTGGGTTCGGCGTCGGGAAGACCCACTTGCTCGCCGCGCTGTGGCACTCCGCGCCGGGCCCCAAGTACTTCGGCACCTTCATCGAATACACCGCCCTCGTCGGGGCGCTCGGTTATGCTGCGGCGGTCCGGCAGCTCTCCGGGGCGAAGCTCATCTGCATCGACGAGTTCGAACTCGACGACCCGGGCGACACCATGTTGATGACGCGGTTGCTCGGCGAGCTCGTGGCCTCGGGCACCCGGGTCGCCGCGACCTCCAATACGCCGCCGAATTCACTCGGTGAGGGCCGGTTCGCGGCCATCGACTTCCTTCGCGAGATCCGCGCCATGTCCGCGAACTTCGAAATCCTCCGCATCGACGGGCTCGACTACCGCAGGCGCGACATCGAAGGCCACTCCGTCGCCGTCGAGGGACCCGAACTCGACCGGCTCGTCGCGGCGCTCGTGGCCAGGGGAGCGAACGTGACGGAAGACGACTTCGGTTCCCTGATCCGGCATCTCAGCACCGTGCATCCGTCGAAGTACATCAAACTGATCGCCGGGGTCGAGGTCATCGCCCTGACCGACAGCTACCTGTTGACCGACCAGACGGATGCCCTGCGGCTGGTCGCCTTCATCGATCGCGTCTACGACGCCGAAATACCGATCGTCGCGAGCGGGTTGCCCCTCGCGGAGGTCTTCGACGATGAGATGCTCGCGGGCGGCTACCGGAAGAAGTACCAGCGCTCCCAGTCGCGGATGGTGGCACTGACAACGGGCGAGCTCCCTCCGCACGACTGAAACCGGGATCCGTCGCGGCCGAATGCGGCTCTGACGTGCCTGTTTGCCGGAACGGCCCTGTCGAATCGGCGGCTGAGTCAAGCCGGGAAACGCGGAGTCGGGAGATACCGGGCGTCAGGAAACACGATGTTAACACGGTCAACAATCGCGTAACGCGGTCGAAACATCCCTGAGCGTGTGCGGAAACGTGTGCACTCCACACTGTCTCTGTACCTGCCGATACACGCTTCACGCTCACCCTGTGCACGTCGGCGGTCATCCCTGTTAGTTAGAGAGAGGTAACCATATCCATGGTTGAACTGTCGGTCCTGCTGGACGATACGACTGATGCACTTACCACAAACATCAATTCCCTGTGGCTCCTCGTCGCGGCAGCCCTCGTCCTCCTGATGACTCCGGGCGTGGCCTTCTTCTACGGCGGCATGGTCAAGGCGAAGAGCGTCATCTCCATGATGATGATGAGCTTCGGCGCCATGGGCCTGATCGGCGTGCTGTGGGTCCTCTACGGTTACGGCCTGTCCTTCGGACCGCCGCTCATCGGCGGCTGGCTCGGAAACCCGTCCGAGCTGATCGGCCTCAACGCACTCCTGACGAGCGGCAAGGACGGCGGACCCGACCTGGGCGCCCTCGCGTTCGCCGGCTTCCAGGCCACCTTCGCGATCATCACCGTCGCCCTCATCTCCGGAGCGATCGCCGACCGGGCCAAGTTCGGCGCGTGGATGATCTTCGCCGGCGTCTGGGCCACCCTGGTCTACTTCCCGGTCGCGTACTGGGTGTTCAACCTCACGGACGGCTGGGCTCCCTTCCTCCTCAAGGTCAACGACTTCGCCGGCGGCACCGCGGTGCACATCAACGCCGGTGCGGCCGGCCTCGCCCTCGCCCTGGTCCTCGGCAAGCGCGTCGGCTTCAAGAAGGGCATCTCCAAGCCGCACAACGTGCCGCTGACCCTCCTCGGCGCCGCACTGCTCTGGTTCGGCTGGTTCGGCTTCAACGCCGGCTCCGAAGCCGCCGTCGACGGTATCGCCGCCCTCGCCTGGATCAACACCCTCGCAGCACCCGCCGCCGGTATCATCGGCTGGCTGATCGTTGAGAAGATCAAGGACGGCAAGCCGACCATGATCGGTGCAGCATCGGGCGCCGTCGCAGGCCTCGTCGCGATCACCCCCGCGTGTAACATCCTGACCCCGATGTGGGGCATCCTCCTCGGGCTCATCGTGGGCGCCGTCTGTGCCGTCGCGATCGACCTGAAGTTCAAGCTCGGCTTCGACGACTCCCTGGACGTCGTGGGCATCCACCTCGTCGGCGGCATCATCGGAACGCTCTACGTCGGTCTCGTCGGCAACAACGTCGGCCTCCTCCAGACGGGCAGCTTCAACCAGCTCGGCGTGCAGGCCCTCGCGGCATTCGGCATCGGCATCTACTCCTTCGTGATGGCATACGCCATCGGCTGGATCATCCAGAAGACGATCGGCTTCCGCATCACGAACGAAGACGAAGTAGCCGGTGTCGACACCATCGTGCACGGCGAAGAGGGCTACGCGCTCGACGCCGTCTAACCGGCACTTTCTCTGCGCGGGCAGCTGAAACCAGAGCCAGCCGAAACAAGAAGGGGCGCATCCGCGGCACGCGGATGCGCCCCTTCTTGCGTCCGATCCGGTGCCTGTGCACGAGCGGATGCTGACCGTCGACCCAGCAGTCGCCCGTCAGCGCCTGACGGATCGGGTGCGATACAGTGTGGCTGTGTCAGCCATCCGCGGTTTCTTCAGTGCCCTGCGGCGACTCTTCGCGCCGACGAGGCCTCGCAGTGACCGGTCGACGGTTCCGAGCCCTGGTCGAACCGGAGCGGGCGCGACCGTCGAAGTCGACCCGCGGAGTCTTCGTGATGTACGGCTCGCCTACCGGCCGACCCGGAATGCGAGTCCGGACCCTGGAGAAATCGTCTGGACCTGGGTTCCCTTCGAGGAACGTGACGGGCGCGGCAAGGACCGCCCGGTCGTGATCGTGGCCGAGGCGGGCAAAGGGGCCGTCCTGGCCGTCCAGTTGACGAGCAAGGACCGAACCGGGCACCCCGACTATGTGGCGCTCGGCGTCGGCGACTGGGACAGGAGCGGCCGTCCCAGCTGGGTCAACGTGGACCGGGTCTTCATCGTGAACCCGGGCGGCATGCGTCGTGAGGCCGCCAGGGTCGATGCCGCGCGCTACGGGCGCATCGCGACGGTCCTGCGCGGCCGTTACGGCTGGAACTAGGACCATGCCGAGCAGTCACCCGGCCTCGTCGATTGCGCCGCCCCTCGCCGGCCGGGCTGTTGCGAGCCAGCGCTGGTCGCACCTCTGCTTCGTGCATTGGCGCGTGCCGGCCGCCGAGGTCGCACCGCTCCTGCCCGCGGGCCTGGTTCCCGACGAATTCGACGGCACCAGCTGGGTGGGCCTCATCCCGTTCGTCCTGGATCGGGCCACGATCTGGGGCAGCCCACCCATTCCGTACTTCGGGAATTTCGTGGAGGTGAATGTCCGGCTCTACGCCGTCGACGCCGAGGGGCGACGCGGAGTCGTCTTCGTCTCCCTCGAGGCGTCGCGGCTCGCGGCGGTGCTCGCTGCCCGTGCCGCGTTCGCACTTCCGTACATGTGGTCGCGGACGCGGCTGGCCGTCGTGGCGGGCGAGTACCGCTATTCCTCCCTGCGGCACTTCGCAGGCCGGGCCAGGACCGATATCGTCGTCCGGCCGGGGATGGAACCGGTGACCGGTGAACCGCTCGCGGACTTCCTCACGGCGCGCTGGGCGCTTTTCACCCGTGCCAGGGGGCGCACGGTCTACCTCCGTAACCACCACGAGCCCTGGGAGCTCGTCCAGGCCGAGCTCGTGCACCTGGACGACACTCTGCTGGCCGAGGCCGGCTTCCCGGCGCTCAGCGGGCGCGTACCGGATTCGGTGCTGTATTCGCCGGGCGTCACGACCCGTTTCGGAACGGGCTGACCCGTATCACTGGCGGTCCGGCGGCCGAGCGGGGAGCCCATTGACAACAGGACCCCCTCGCCGGTAACGGTCGAGGGGGCCCTGTCGGGCGTTCGGGAAGCCGGGGGACTATGCCCCGCAGGTGACGGTGACTCCGTTGTTGTCGAAGACGCCTGCGCCGTGCTCCGTGCAGAATGCCGCAAGGTTGACGCCCGCGCTGACTGCGACCGCGATCACGATCCCGACGACGATGATGCCGACGACACTGATGATGATTCCGGCGAGGGCGAAGCCGTTGCCGAGTCCTGCCTTCTTCGACTTGACGAAGCCGACGATGCTGACAATGAGCCCGAAGGGCTGCAGCGAGACGAGGGAGAGGATGAGACCGACAATACCGAGGGTCTTGCCGGGGTTGACTGCGGAGGCTACGGGAGTCGTCATGGTGACGGCCTTTCTGTGGGCGCCGGAACCCGGACGGGCAGGCGGCAGATGGGTATGGGGAACCCAGACAGCTGAAGGAACCGGAGGTCGGTCGGGTGATCGTCCGGGTGGCGGCTGCTCGGGTGACGTGCGGCAGCAGAAAGCACGAACGGCAGCAGGGGGCGTCGTGTGCGCTGCGCCGAGAGATCGATGCTGGACAAGAAGGTGCCCTCTGTCGCACTGATGCGCCGGAGGGTTCGCTGGGTCAGTCGTCGGGAACTGTAGTTCTTGTCTGGCTTGGGTCGAGCATGGCACAGCGGACACTCAGAGTGCAAGGAGGATTCTCCACGCTCGCGCCGGCCTCCGGTCGACCCCCGTCGCGACGGGGATCTCGGCTCAGCCGCCCGATCCGAGGAGGCCGGCGCCGAGCACAGCACACGCGATCGCGATGATCAGGAAGACACCCACCCAGAGCAGGCCGGGGATGTGCGTGAGGCGGGCGAGCTGGTCGGCATCCGAGGCTGTGCCGCGGCGGCGGGAGCGTGATCCCTGAAGCTCGAGCACCGTGCGTACGGCGCCGAGAAGAAGGAATGCCGTCACGAGCAGGGCGAAGACGCTCTGCACGAACGCGGAACCGAACCAGGTGACCGCGAAGATCACCGTGGCCGTCGCGAGCACGGACCAGAGTCCGAACCAGTTGCGCACCTGGATGAGAAGCAGGGCGAGGGCCGCGAGCAGGAGCCAGAGCAGTCCGACCGAATACCCCAGGCTCAGGAGCCAGGCCGCACCGAGTCCGAGCAGGGCGGGCGAGGAATAGCCGGCGAGCAGGGTCAGCACCATCCCGAGTCCGCTGGGTTTGCCCCTGCTGACGGTGAGCCCCGACGTGTCAGAGTGCAGCCGGATGCCGTCGAGCTGTCGGCCGCCGAGGGTCGCGACGAGCGCGTGGCCGCCCTCATGCGCGATGGTGACCACATTCCTGCAGGCCCGCCACAACGCCGGGACGAGCACGATGGCGGCCGCGGCCGCGATGGTGAGCCAGGCGGGGATGAGGGGGAGTACATCGTTCCTGGCCGTGACACGTTCCCAGAAGCCGAGCAGGAGATCCATGTTCACAGACTAGGTGGGCGAGGCCATCCGGACGTTGCCAGGGTCAGAGCGCCGGACATGGAAAACGTCCCGCTCCCCTGAAGGCCGGGGCCTGAGGGGGAGCGGGACGCGCTGAACCGGGTGCTTAGGCGCTGGGCGTCGGGTTGGCGGCTGCCACAGAGAAGATGACGACAAGGATGACCACGAAGAGCACGAGGAAGATCGCGCTCAGGATGATGCCGGCCTTGGCGAGGCCGTTGGGGGCGCCGGCCTTCTTGGCCTGGTTGAAGCCGATGATGCTCACGATGAGGCCGGGCAGCTGGAGGTAGGGAATGAAGGCGAGGATGAACCCGACGATGCCGAGGATCTTGCCGGGGGTGGCCGTTGTGGTTTCGACGGAAGTCATGAGAGGAGCCTTTCTGGCTGTTGTACTACTGCTGGGGGGATTACCGGGTGGTGTCTGGAACGGCCGACGACGGACGCACGAGGTCTGCCGCGAGGCGTGCATGCGGCAGGTCGAACGCAGCCGTCGTCGTGCGGCGTTCACGAGTCCCGGGAAGCGAACGATGCGACTCGGTTCACTTCACGGAACAGGACGGGAGTACAGCGCTCTTTCGTGATGAAGACGAAGGAGGGTTCGCTGGGCCGGGGATCCAATGGGATGGTCCTTCGGCTTGAAGAAGAGCTTGGCACAGGACGCACTCAGGTTGGCGGGATTGGCCCCCCCAGTCGAGGGTACAAAAAAACCCCGCTCCGGCGGGGTTTTCTCCTGTGTAGGAGTGGGCGATACCGGACTCGAACCGATGACCTCTTCCGTGTGAAGGAAGCTGCGACCCCAGTCACCGTCCAGAGAACCGTATAATTCCGCGGAACTTTGGTCACTCCAGATCACCGGAAATGACTGCCGTGGATGGAAATTGTTTGTGAAATGTTTGTGCTCACGGCTAGGCAGGCGCACCGCGCATAGAGCTCGCGCCTGGCTGACTGGGGCCGCCGCCGCACCTGGCCAGGTGCTCACCTCGATTGTCGGCGGTGCAATCGAGTGAGGCTTCTGAGGCACCGCGCATAGAGGTAGTTATGGACATCTTCAATCCCGACCTGCTCATGACCGGCACTCTTACCGAGGCCTCGCGATTCGCGTCGCGGTCCGGCCTGCAGACGCGGCAGTGGGAACTCATGGAGGAGCTCGATGCGCCGTTGCGCGTCTATAGGGTGTTGACTGTCCGGGAGATGCGGGAGCTCGCTCCACGGCGTGAGAACAACGCCAGGGACGCGCGCATGTCCTATTCGTGGGAGCACGCGGAGACCGATGATCACCGCGCTGGGGTGTTCACTTTTGGCGGCTGGCCGGTGCCTGAGCCCAGCTCTCCGCGCCACAGCGAATAGGGAGCATGTATGCAACTCCTTGTACTCGGCCCCAGCGCAATAAACCGTGACACGTCTCGCAACGGAGCGTTGGAGCGTGAGCTCTTTGCTCGGGCATCGGGCGATGTCTTAGATGCTCCGCCGGCGATGGCAGGCCGAGAGAATTCTCTCGAGCTCATCGCAAGGGCAGCGGCCGCGGGCATCCGTATCGCCACCATCAGCGACGGCTGGGCCGGTCAGACCGAGGAAGAAGAAGTTGAGCTTGACCTTCGAAGTGCGGCGGGTGTGGACGTCGGCCCGCTGGTGGATATTTCCCTGACGAGTGTGAGGCTGGCTGGCGAACGGGCCGGGGAGTTCGAGGACTTCAGCCGGCGCATCCGCGCGCTGCGAGCCTTCCTTGCTGAGCAACCGTCGCTGAGCCAGCTGGAACGGTTGGTTGTGCTCGACTCCGGGGCGAGGGGGACGGCTGGACGCGAGCTCGTAACGGGCGCCCTCAGTGGGCTTATAAAGGACCGCGTCATCGACATCGTCGTCATCGACCCCGGACCCTGGGGGCTCACCCAGGGCAGCTGTTCCCAGGTCTGCCGAGTCATTGAGATCGATGCCCCGGCGCCTAACCCACGGGGTCCGTCTGGAGACGGCGAGGCGCTCTTTTGAGGGGCAGCATGGAGAAGTGCCGTGTCCACTACTCACATGACGCGACTCGGTCATACGTCGTTACGCAATCCGGGTTCCCGGAGCCGGACCCGCTGAACGCCATCACGAAAAAGATGGTCAGCGCAAGGGCGATGGCTGTCATCTTCCACCACACCATGCGCTTGAGGACTGTTCCGTCGTCGTCGTTCTTTTGTTCCGGCGGTGCTGGGATTGCAAAGCCAACGGCGATGAGGAATCCAGCCACAATTACGTCCAGAACTTGCCAAGTCCCACGGGAGAGATGGATCCACGCGACCGGGGTCCACAGGATGCATATTGGAACAAAAAGCGCAAGCCAAGCTGGGCGCTCAGACCGGATTGCAAAGAACGCAAGCAAAACGGCTGCAGAGCTCAATGCGGTTCGGAAGTAGAAGTAGAAACCGTATGGCAGGTCTAATGCTCCGACAAGAGCCAAGCCTCCGGCAAACGTCGCCGGGACAATGGCCGGATATCGGTTTGTAAATGACAATTGGGCGGACGCTGCGTCGCTGGGCACACGTTGAGCGTAAGGGACACTAATGCATCCGAAAGCGATCCTGGACGCCATGTCTTCAGCAAGTCCACATGCTCCAGCAAAAGACGGCCCTTCATGCTCGGCCAAAGACCGGTTTATGGAGGATGGAAGATAGCGAATCACCCCGGGGTGAAGCGTGACCGTTGCTATGGAACGGACGCTTCGACCAGTGGTGACCTCGCTTGGCGTTAGCTGAAGCAGTTCTTCGTTTGTAGCCGCGATCTAACATTTAACGGTTCGCGAGAACCAGACCGACATCAACCCTGCAAGGACGAGTAGGTGCGTGCTCGCTCCCGCGATGCGCCAGACTGAGCTTCGGGGCCTGCATCGGGGACCGAAACTGCAGAACCGAGGGGCGCACAGTGATTGAGAAGCTCGTCATCGAGAATTTTCTACAGTTTGAAAGCCTCGCTTTTGACCTGGATCCGGAGCTCAACATCCTCGTTGGCAATAATGATGCAGGTAAGTCGACGGTTATCCAAGCTTTAGAGATGGTGCTTGCCGGCCGGATTGGAGGACGTTCTCTAGAACCAGAATTGTCCCCCTTTTGGTTCACTCAGTCTGCAGTAGAGAACTACCTTTCCGGGATCATCGCCGGAAACCAGGTTGAACCGCCGACAATTGTCATCGAGGTGTATTTTCGGGACGATGCGGCGTTGGCTCGGCTCAAGGGGAAGAACAACTCCCTGGCCAGAGATGTGCCTGGAATCCGTCTCGAGGTAAGCCTCGACCGCGCCTACTCAGCGGAATACGCTGCCTATATATCCGAGCCGACAGCTGTCAAGTCCGTGCCTATCGAGTTCTATCGTGTGGACCGTCGGGACTTTGCCGGAGAGAGCGTCGTCGGAACGCGAGCGTTAGTGACTGCAGTGGTCATCGATGCATCGACTTTGCGTCTGCAAAGCGGTACCGACTACTACTTACGGAAATCAATATCTCAGAACCTGACGCCTGAGGCGCGCGCCAAACTGTCCCTGGCCTTTCGAAGCCATCGTGAGGGACTGCTGTCCGACCCGGCCTTTGTTGCTGCCAACGCACAGCTTGGCTCTGAGCGCACCACGCTCAGCAAAAAGAGTCTCGCTCTCTCCACAGATTCTTCTGCTCGGGCCTCATGGGAATCCGGAATTATCCCGCACCTTGACGGAATTCCGTTCTCTCAAATTGGGCAGGGCGAGCAATCTGCATTCAAGATTCTGCTCGCTCTGGAGAAGAGCGCTTCGGACCGAAACGTCGTGATGATTGAAGAGCCAGAGAACCACCTGTCACATAGCAACCTGAACACCCTAATTGGATTGATTCGCGAGCGTAGCGTCGGCCAGCAGTTGGTACTGACGACACACAGCTCGTTTGTTCTTAATAAACTCGGTGTCGAGAAGCTTCGTCTCATCTCGAACGGGACGGTCGGGGTCCTAAACGGCCTTGAGGCCGATACCCAAAGCTACTTTCTTCGATTGTCGGGGTACGACACCCTCCGCATGGTGCTCGCGCGCGCTGTAATTCTCGTCGAGGGTCCGTCGGACGAACTGGTCGTGCAAAAGGCGTACGTCCAGAAATACGGGTGCATGCCGCTTGAAGACGGCGTCGACGTAATGAGCGTGCAGGCTCTAGCCTTCAAGAGGTTCCTCGCATTGGGTCAAGCTCTTGGGTGCAAGATCGCCGTCGTGACCGACCTCGACGACGATGCCAGTGACGCGAAAGCCAGAAAACGATTCGAAGCATTTGAGCGGGACGGCGTCGTTAGAGGCTTCGTCGGCCAAGCGCCAAACGGCAGGACATTAGAGCCTCAGCTGGTGGCCGCCGCGGGGCGGGACTTACTTAATGCCGTGTTCAAGACTGATTTCGATACGGACGACTTGCTGCAAAACTATATGACCGCCGAAAAGACCGAAGCGGCTCTTGCTGTATTTTCGTATGCAGACACGATTCCCATGCCGAACTATATCGACGAAGCAATTGCGTTCGTCAAGTAAAGCGTTCATCGCTTCTGCGGGCTCAGGCAAGACTGAGGACATTGTCAATCGCGCCCTGGCTGTGCCTGCTAGCGAGGGGGTCGTTCTCACCACTTACACGGACAACGGCGCCAGGGAGATCCGCGCCCGCATAGTTTTGAAGAACGGTGTTATTCCTTCAAACATCGAAGTAATCCCATGGCTGACATTCCTCATTCGACACGGTGTCAAGCCCTACCAGAATCCCGTTTTGGGGCCGAACCTCGTGAGTGGTCTACATTTCGAAAGACGACCTGGGTTTCCCAAAAAGAGCACCGCGCCTTACTACTTGGACAAGTCCTTTCGTGTCTACCGTGACTTCTTGGCCGAGTTCGCATTGCTCCTCAATGAGGAGTCGGGCGGCGCGGTCGTCGCGAGAATCGCACAAATCTATGGGCACTTCTTCTTCGATGAGATTCAGGATGTATCCGCCCGCGACTTCGAGTTTCTGCAGCTACTGCTCGAATCGCCTGTGACGATGACGCTTTCCGGTGACCCTAGGCAAGGCACGTACTCGACGACGGCATCTCGAACCAATCGTGGTCTGACCAAGTCGAACGTTATCAAATGGCTCGCTCAGATGGAGAAACTCGACCTCCTGAGCTTGGAAGAGCGCAACCATTCTTGGCGCTGCGGGCAAGCGATCTGCGATTTCGCCGATGCACTTTACCCAGAGTTTGCCGACACAAGATCACTCAACGTGAGCGCTACCGGGCACGATGGCGTCTTTCTCCTCCGGAAAGATCAAATTCCTCAGTACGTCGCTACCTATTCGCCACAACTCCTCGTCTGGGACCGTCGCAGCGAACACCACGGTCTGCCCAGACGGAACATGGGTGAGGTCAAAGGCATGACATTCCCGCGCGTCCTCATTCAACCAACGGGACCAATTGCGAAGTATTTGTCGGACGGTTCTGTCCTGGTGGAGGGCGCACGCGCAAAGTTCTACGTTGCAGCCACAAGAGCTCGGCACAGCGTGGCCATCGTGTTGGACGATCCGGGAGCCTCTGCAATTCGGTACTGGGTGCCTGACTGATGCTCGAATCTTTGTATCAGCCCACTCCTATTTGCCGCACCCAGAAACGAGACAGTTGAATGAGTAGACAGATCCTGACGGCGATCCCACGCCGCTCGATTGCCGTAGGTGCTTTTGCACTCCTCGCATTCGCAGGGGTCGTGTTTGGTCTTTTCACGCCGCGCACGAAGGATAAATTCGCGGAGGAAGTGATCGTGCGACCTGAGAACGAGCTGCCGATGGCAGCTTCTCAGCGCGATGACGCGTCTGGATCAGACGAGGAGATCCTAGGACCTGAGAATAAGCCGCCGACGGCACCTTCTGAGACCGATGACAAGTCCGGACATGCCGAGGAGTCATTGCTGGCCCGGGTAGGAAAGATGGTTGTCATCGTCTTGGTTCTAGGGATTATTGCGGTCACCGTATATGCCACGATGGTGTACTCATTTAGTCAACCGTTGGGGATTCCATCGCTCAACGCAGTTCTCGGGACTGTGACCTTGGTCGGTTTGATTTTCCAAGCGCTATCAGAGCTTGTTCGCGGCAAGCTGCAGGACACGTTCAAAGTTGCTGGCCATGGACTCGTGATAATGGGCGGTACGTTATTGGCTTTTAGTCTCTGGGGGACACTCGGATTGAAGTGGCCATGGTAACCACGTGGCTGTTCGCGGCTCGGCGCTCAATCGGTCCACTCATCGCCGAGGCCCGCCGGTTCCGCCTCTGGCATTCGCCGAAACGTGCGAGTCCCCTAGCGGCAGGTTCAACGAGCGATAACCACGCTTAGCGTGACTCCAGGAGTCCCGAGCATTATCAATGTTTGACCGCGCATAGATTCGGTCGTGGACAACGAACTCGCACCCCTCGGCTCACCGCTCGCGCTCGCGCAGGTCGCGCTCATCGAAGCTGCACTCCTCGAATCCCAGGTGGCGAGTAGCCGTAGTTGGAACCGTTAGTCCACTCAGGTGGTACTGATCTTCTGGCGAGGTGGTACTGGCAGCAGCGGGTCGTTGACCGCCGCTGCCA
>NZ_SOFK01000056.1:0-15301 GCF_004402675.1 Cryobacterium sp. MDB2-A-1
CTCGGACCGAGGCTCTCAATTCCGCTCCAACGCGTTCCTGCGCGTGCTGAAGAACAACGGCATCACCGGGTCGATGGGCCGCGTCGGCGCATGCGGCGATAACGCCGCGATGGAGTCCTTCTTCGCGCTGCTGCAGAAGAACGTCCTCGACCGGCAGCGGTGGTCAACCCGAGAGGAACTGCGCCTCGCGATGGTGATTTGGATCGAACGGACATACCACCGCAAGCGCCGGCAACGCCGCCTCGGCAAGCTCACCCCGATCGAGTTTGAGACAATAAACGTGGCCCTCAAAGCCGCCTGAGACCACTAACCCTTTGAGTCAACTGAACTCGGGGCAGTCCCCAGCATCGTTCGAGAAGCATGTCGTTTTTGCCGAGGCCGTCGGTCCCAGACGACCTCACGGCTGACCAACGAGGGGCTTCTTTCCAACTCATCGCGACTTGACGTAGCGACGGCTGAACACCCCCCTACAGGGGTACGCAGGGGTACGTCAACCCTCTTGAGAGTTCTCTTTTCAGCATGTGTACTGAACCTCCCATTGTGATTTGGAGGCGTTCATGCCCGAACATGTCCTAGCTTCACGTCAGCCCGACAGCGTTAGCTTAGTCGCCGTTTCCGCGACGACCTGGCAAGTACGAGGTCAGCGAGACGGGGATGAGCCAGCCTCCGATATCCTCGGCTACATTCAACACGTCGGAGATACCTTCGAGGCGACGAGTCTCATCAGGCCTCTAGAATGCCGTGCCATGTCCACCCTGGCCCGAGCGGTGGAGAGTATCGCCGGGGCGGCAACGAAATGAGCGCCGAAACCCAAGCCCCGACAACCACCTCCCCAGTCTCGCTTGTTCGCCCGGCGGTCGCCGGGCGCTATACGCGCGAGGCCACAGATACTTTCGGTGACTATCTGGGCCGCATCGGCAAAGGCCCCCTCCTCAGCGCCGAGGACGAAGTCAACCTCGCCAAGCAGATCGAAGTCGGACTGTTCGCCGCCGAAAAACTCGCGCACGGGGTCGACGACCACGAGCTTTCCCGGGAACTCGCCTGGCTCGCCCACGACGGCGGCCTGGCGAAGAACCACTTCATCGAAGCCAACTTGCGCCTCGTCGTCAGCATCGCCAAACACTACTCCGGCCGCGGGGTGCCGATCATGGACCTCGTCCAGGACGGCAACATCGGCCTCGTCCGCGCGGTAGAAAAGTACGACTTCACGACCGGCTACAAGTTCTCCACCTACGCCACCTGGTGGATCCGCCAAGCAATCCACCGCGGCATAGCCGACAAGTCCCGCATGATCCGCATCCCCGTGCACACCGCGGAAAAGCTCAACAAGATCAAGCTAATCCGCCGCGACCTTATGATTTCCCTCGATCGGGAACCAACCATCGAGGAACTGGCAGCTGCCAGCCTTCTCCCGGCCAAGGACGTGTCCCGGTTACTCAGCTACGACCGCGAACCCATCTCTCTGGACATGCCGATCGGTGATGGTGTTGGGGACATCTCCGAACTCATCCAAGACGGCGACCTGCCCGAGCCCGAGGAATACGCGACCCTGACCCTCCGCCGGGCCGATATCTCCTTCCACCTTCACCGACTGCCGTCCCGGGAACAGGCCATCTTGACCGCCCGGTTCGGACTCGACGGCGACGAGCCGCACACCCTCGAACAGGTCGCAGCCGTCCAGGGCGTCACCCGGGAACGCGTCAGACAAATCGAAAAACGCGCCCTCGCACTCCTGCGCGTACCCCGACTCGAACAATACCTCTACGACTAAACCCGATAGGGACGACAACCCCCAGTCGGTTTCGGTCACGGTGATGAACTTCGCACCTTCGTGCGCGCGTTTGCTGGCCCAGGCAGAATGGGCAGGCCACCAGAATTCCGTACAGCGACGACTAACCCACGACTGAGCGGCGGCCGATCCCCCGACAAGTCGAGAGGTGTGAGCTGCTGAGGTAGAACCTTCTGCGCGTGAAGTGGGCCAAGTACAAAACTGAGACAACGGTGCTCGTTTGGCGAAATTGATGGAATTCAACATTTTCAGAGCGGCCCGATTTTCGGGTTGACTACGAGGCTGCTGAGTGTGATTATCACGATCCGACCCGAAAGGCTTACAACCATGAAAGTACTCGCATACATTTTGTCGGTGCTCGTGGCAACCGGCCTCATTATCGGCGGCACCTTCCTAATCCTCGTCCAAGCGCCAACAGATTCGAGCGGCCTGCTGTTACTGGCGATCGGCGCGCTCTGTGTTTTCATCTACGGCCCACTCATCCTGGGTTCAATCACGTCATATTGGGATGTGAAGAAAACGGGCGAGAGTCGACGGTATTTCAGATGGTGGTTCGGGATAGTGCTCGGACTCGAGGCACTCGGAGCGGTCGCGATCATTCTCTATGCGCTCCTCACCCACGCGCCTGCTTGGCTGCCGATCGTCTTCATCGGGGCCGGGGTCGCGCTCACCGCGGTCGCATTGCTCGTGGGACAAACGCTCCTCCGACACGAAGAAGCACGTCCCCTCGTCGAACGCCCCTGCGTTCCGATCAGCCGAAGGGAGATCGTGCGCAAGATCACCATCGTTGCCATCACCTTTGTAGCCACACTCGTGCTCGCTCTCGTGCTGTTCACCGTTCTCGCCCGTGGGAGCAGGTCCGCCATCTCGGAAATCGGCGTGCAGCTGTCCTTCGCGGCAGAATCTGCGTTCTTCGCCGCGGCCCTTGCCTGCATACTCGTGACGCTGCCACTAAATCGCCGTCTTCGCGAAAGCGTCAGCCGGGACCTTGGAAGATTGAGAAAGATGGGCAAGGTAGTGCTACGCGGCAAGCAACTAGAGCTCGATCACGACGAGCAGGTCGCTGCGGCCAAATACGCGGTGCTGATTTCGATGGTCTTTCCCTTCCAACTCGCTTACATCACGCTGCTCTATATCGGACTCGGAATCCAGCAGGCACAGTCCCTCGTGTCGGGAACCCGATCGGACTTTTCGATCGGGCTACTTATCGCGCTCCTCGTCGTGCTGCTGGCTTTCTTCCCTCTGTTCGGTCGACGAATCTACCGGGCACGCAAATACGCGCGTGAGCACGCAGAACTTCTTCCAACAGATGATGTCACGTCCACCCCCACCGCCAACGGCCTCGTCCGTTAGCGGAGAGTCTTTCAAACCTCAGCGCGGAGATACGCGTAAACAGTTTCCCGGCTGATACCAAAGTCTCGAGCCAGAGCAGCCTTCGGCACGCCGGCGGCGGCCTTCTCACGCAACTCCGCAGCCCGGGCCGCATCCAGAGAAGGCGCGCGTCCCCGGTACACACCACGCCTCTTCGCCAGGGCAATACCCTCACGTTGACGTTCGCGAATCAGAGACCGCTCAAACTCAGCAAAGGCCCCCATCACGTTCAGGAGCAAGTTTGCCATCGCATTGTCATCCCCTGTGAAAGAGAGCTGCTCTTTCACGAACTCGACTCGGACCTTCTTCGCCGTGAGCCGGCGCACGATCGAGCGGAGATCCTCCAAATTGCGGGCAAGGCGGTCCATCGAGTGAACGAGAACAGTATCGCCATCCCGGACGAACTTGATCAACTCCTCCAACTCAGGCCGGTTCAGGTCCTTCCCCGACGCCTTGTCCTCGAACACCCGATCGACGTCGACACCATCAAGCTGGCGGACGGTGTTCTGATCGAGGGTACTGACTCGCACGTATCCAACTCGTTGACCCGTCATGAAGCCTCCGGCCCTTTCTGTCAGGTTGAACTCTAAGACCCGGAAACGAGGGCTGTCAGACAATCTAAATATAACCCTATCTTGACGCCATTAAATACATACGCCTGACGTCTATTTGGGGTGTACCCCAAAACGACGAGATGCCTCCGTGCAGACGTGTACCGACATCAATACAGACGACTTCTGCGACCAGGCCTCGCACCCGGGCTGCCAGATACGCCCCGTCCGCGCCTGCTGCGGTTCCGCATCGATATGCTCTGCGGCGGTGATCAACGAGGTCCGGGCGGCCGTGAGCGCCACGTCCAACGCGCCCAGGTGCGCCGCAGGGATCTGATCGGGATCCTTCTCCAACGCAGCAGCCCACACCCGACGGGCGACGCCAACCGCGCCTCCTAGCCAGCACGCCGCAACGACAATCCCGCCCCACGCGAAACCGGGCCGGCTCAGGTACCAGTCCGGACCGCCCACGGGCACAGTCGGCACGTTATCAAAATGCACCGGGCCGCTTGGAACTGCACGGAGCCCTTAACTGACCCACGTATCCACGTCGGGTGTGACGCCCGGGTCTCGGAGGCTCACAGCGAATAGTCGCCCGCTGGAGGCGGTGACGTGCGCACTGACGAGCGCATAGCTACGTGTGCCAGCGAGAGAACACCACGGTTTCGTGCCGTTCAGCCTCCACCCCGCACCCGCGGTACGGGCCTCCGCCGTCAAACGGGTCCCTCCGCTTTCAGCGGCGAAAACACCCCACGTCCCCACGGCCGCGTCTTCGGCGCTGACAAGTGCGGCCGGCTCGAGGCCCGCTTGATTTACAATCGCCAACGCGTCCAAATGCGCTTCGGCGACCCGCGCCGCAGTGAGGTCACAACACGCCAACGTCGCGAGTACTTCGAAATACTCCACCGTCTTGCCCGACCCCGGCCGAGGGACGGTCCCGGACAATTTCACGGCCAACGCAAGCGCACTCTCGGCATTGCCGTTCACCGCCCAGGCCGCATCCGCGTAGTCACGAAGGCTCGTCTCCGCTGCGTGTCCGGCGGGGTGCCGGAGACGTAGGGGCTCGGGTCCGATCATGGGCCGGTCAGGCCCTCCCAGCGGGCCGGGTGGGCGTCTTTTTGGATGGTTTCCGCGGGACCCGGTTTTCAGCGCTGACCATCCACACGAACTGCTCCAGCCTCTCGATGATTCCGTGCAGAATGTCTGCGCTCGTGGGGTCTTCCGCATCGACTGCATCGTGCACAGCACGAATGTTATCGACGGTAACCGTGAGGCGTTCGGTGATCAGAACAACCGTGTCTCCTGTGTCGACTTCTCCTGCGGGAAACGGCGGGAGGTGGGTGGCTTTCGTCACCGTTTCGCTGCGACCGTCGGGCAGGGCGTCGATCGCGCGCATGCGTTCGGCCAGTTCGTCAGAGAACGCGCGGGCGGCGTCGATGATTTCATCGAGTTGCAGATGCAGATCCCGAAAATTGTGGCCGACCACACTCCAGTGCGCCTGCTTGCCCTGCAGATGCAATTCGATCACGTCTACCAGGATGGATTGCAGGTTGGAGCCCAATTCTGCCGATGCTTTCATGAGGGTGCCTTTCGTGGTTGATGGAGCGAGAGCGAACATGTTCAGGGGCAACAACTCCGGCGAGCGAAGCATATACACGTCTTCGGGGCTGTGCGTTGGTAGCAAAGTTCTGGGTTGTCTCGGTGGTGCGCTGCCGGCGTGTGGATAGTCGAACCCGGGTGATCGTGTGCTTTCGGGATGGGCCGATTCCCGAACGGATGGGAGTTAGTGGAGGCGGGTAGTTTGTGTTGTGCGTGCGCGGATGCCAGCGCTGATCTGTACGAGGGCGGGTAGTTGCCCACCGAGCAGAGTGTCGAAGGCGACCAATACCTCGGTGACTATGCGGCTGGCTTCCCGGGGCGAGATACCGCGCCGGCAGGTGATGGCCACCTTCAACACCGATTGGTGTTTGACCTGATAGGTGGAGACGTGGGAGGCAACAAGCTCCGGCCGGCCGGAGAGGGCGTCCTGGATGGCGTGCTCGGCGACGTGGGAGTCGACGAGAACCATACCGGCATTTCCGCCGACGGTGATGAGCTGGCGGGTGTGGCCGTGGCCCTGTCGGATGATGAAGAGGACAAGCAGGATGATAAGTGCCCCGCCGGCTGCAAGTGCGACCAGCCACAACCAGCTGCCGCTGATCGGCATGGGCTGGTTGGGGAGTGGAGTGGCGCGCAGCCACCGGGTCACCCCGGAAACCCCGATCGCCGCCGAGTGCGTCCAGGTATCACGGACGGGCCCTGCGATCGCCACCAGCAGCAAGGCTGCGCCGCCGCTGAAAATGACGAGGCCGACCACCAAAATGAACAGCCGGTTGAGGACACGGTTAGTGGAGTTCATTCACCGACCTTTCCCACGGCGGCCACGACGACTTGGGGCTGCAGCACGCGCCGCAGTCCCAGTTCATGCAAGTGTCCCTGGACGGCGGTGAGGGCGGCCGTCTGGTCAACCGGGGTTCCGGAGGTCGGGGTGAGGTGCACCGTCACCCGTCGGCCTGTCACGGTTACCCGTGCGTTGTCCGGCGCTACTCCCGCAGCGCGGGCGGCGTCCCGGGCCAGGGCGGAGGCGATGACCTCGCTATCGACGATGGTCACGGCCCGCGCGATAGCCAGCAAATGCCGGGAACGCCGGCCCGGTGCGACGGCCAGGAACAGCAGCAGGACCCCGATCAGGACGGCGGCGACACCGATCCCGCCCACGAGGGCCGGCGGGGCAGATCCGACACCCGCAACCGTGTGGGCGATCTCGGAGGGGGTGGCGAGTAGGCCGGGCCGGCCGAGCAGGTGCAGCACGATCTCGCTCATCAGCCACAGGCAGACGGCACTGATCAGGATGGCAAGTGTGATTGCTGCTACCGAACGCGGCGAATGCAGCTCGCGGCGGCTGATCCGCTTATAGGTGGAACGGTATGTGGTCACGTGACCCGGTCCTCTGCTTTGAAGTCGACGCCGGTGAGCTGCACACTTACGCAGGAGACGACGGATCCGGTCAACTCCCCCGCACGGTGATGAATGTGCTGCCGGGCTTGCTCGGCGCGCTCCAGAATCGTCCCGCCAGACCGCGGCACGATCAACGGGTCACGGGCCACCCGGGTGAGAGAGAGGATCGGGATCGGGGCGCTGACGGTCAGGGCAAGACTGCCCCGGTCATCGGTGATCGTCGTACCCACCGTCGCCACGCTCACTCCGAGGGCCTCGGCCGCGACGGCGGACACCAGCCTGTTCAGAGCGCGCGTGGACACGGTTGTCCGGCCACGACCGGGCGGAACGAGACCGGGAGCGAGCTGTAACACAGGAAGGGACGGTGCCACCGGGGTCAGGGTGGTCATGAGGAGGATCGGGTGCCGCGGAAGGCGTCGACGAGGCGGGCCACGCTCAGTTTGCCTTCGATAATCCGCCCGAGGGTCGCTCCCACGCCCATGGCCACGGCCACGAAGAAGAACGGCCAGAACCCGAAGACGAGCCACGTCAGCGCGAGCACGGCGCCCAGCAGGGCGCCTGTTTTCGTGGCCGTGTTCATTGGACTCGCGCCTCGGCTTTCTGGTCCTTGTCATCGCTGGGCAGGTGCACGTCGTTGATGGTGACGTTCACCTCGGTGACGTCCATGCCGACGAGGTCTTCGATGGCGCCGATCACCGCGGACCGAACCCGGTCGGCCACATCCTGCAGGGCCACCGGGTACTCCGCCACGATCGTGACGTCCGCTGCAACCTGGGTTTCGCCCACTTCGACGCTGATGCCCTGGCTGACGTCAGTAGTGTTCAGGGCGTCCCGGATGGCGCCGAGAGCCCGCGCGGCACCACCGCCGAGGGCATGCACGCCAGAGACCTCCCGGGCTGCGATGCCGGCGATTTTCGCCACGACCGCGTCGTTGATCACGGTCTTACCCCGCCCGGCGGCGGCTGCGGAACTCGAGGTGGGGGAAAGAGTCGGTGACGTGGGATTGTTCATGAGTGACGCTCCTGTGTTGTCCGCCCCGGGACCGGGGGAATTATGTTGGTTATGGTGTAGTCGTAAAGGAAGGTCACTTCGTCACGCGAGGTGCTAGTGTTCCCAGCGAACAGGGGGGCGGCCGTGCCAGACAGCCAGATCAGGGCTCTGCTTGAGCATGCTGACGACCGAACCTTGGTCGAGCGCACCGTTGACGGTGATATCCGGGCGTTCGAGGTGCTCGTGCGCCGGCACGGCCCCCTGATGCGCGCCTACGCGACCCGGATCCTGGGATCCAACGACGAAGCAGATGACGTCGTCCAGGAAACGTTCATCACCGCGTGGGCGAAGCTGCCGACCCTGGAAAATCCCGCTCTGGCGAAGGGGTGGCTGATGCGCATCGTCAGCCACAAGAGCATCGATCGGATCCGCGCCAGGCGACACCATTCCAGTCTCGACAACCTCGACGTGCCCGCACCGGACCATCACTCGCCGATCACTGCGGTTGAGGCGCTCTCGCGGAGCGAGGCACTGTCCCAGGTGTTGTCCGAGCTACCCACAAATCAGCGTCGATGCTGGGAACTAAAAGAATTCGGGGACTACAGTTATGCCGAGATCGCTGAAGAACTCGACTTACCTGTCTCCACGATCCGCGGCCTTCTCGCCCGCGCCCGCAAAACTCTGATCCGCGAGATGGAGGCCTGGCGATGACACCACCGAACATGCCCGATGCCACCTCGGACTGGTACCTCTCCGACAATGAGCCTGGCCACCTCGATGGCCACACCATCGAGGAACTCAACGACTACCTTGACCGCGGCCGGGTACCCGCCAACCTGTCGATCGACACGTCCCCGGCGTGTCAAATCGCTCTCGCTTCGCTGGAGCGCCTGAGCTCCGCGATGAGTTCCCTACTCCAGGACGAAGCCGACCGGGCAGACGTGCGCGACGACAGCTGGGTCACCGCGATCATGGACGGAATCGTGCGCGACGCCCGATCCGGACGCGACATACCCCTCGAACATCCCTCGCCGCACGCCCGACTTTTCGTCACCGAGGGAGCCGTACGCGGACTCGTGCGCGCGGCCGGCGATACCGTCGCCAACCTCATCGTCGGCCGCTGCCGACTCGACGGTGACCTCGCCACGCCGGGGGCGCCCATCACGATCGCCATCAACGCGAGCATTTACCGGGGCGAGAGCATTCCGGCCCTCGCCGAGCAGCTCCGACAAACCGTTGCAGCCGCGTTGAGCGCGCACACCGAACTCACTATCGCGGCCATCGACGTAACTATTCAAAACATTTACCTCACCCGGCACGATCCCGAAATCGGACAGGACACACCGTGACGGATACCACCGCTCTCGCTGCAGACCTGGAAACCGCCGTACGCGCCGTGCCGGGCGTGAGCACCCTGTACCCGACCGCGCCGCTGCTCGCGACGATCGTTGGAGCCGTCGTTGACGCAATCACTACCCGCACGGTGTCCCCCCCTCTCGTCTCGGTCTCCAACGGACACGCCGGACTGAGCGTTTCCGCGCGCATCGGTGTCGCCGACACGAAATCCGCGGCCTCGGTGTCTCGCCTCGTGTACGACACGATCGCCGCCAACCCGGCCATCCGGGCCGCTGAACCGATCGACACCATCAGCGTCACGGTCGCCAGCATCGACTGACGTTCCCACGATTTCGGATCCGCGCGTGAGGAATCACCGACGTCGTACGTCTTACCCAGAGCTGTGTGACAATTCGCGCCTTGTGCGCTGCGTTCTTCGGCCTTTCCGAAGAAATGCGTGCGGTGCGCTTGACATGCGGCGCGCTTGAACTGCCACACGCCGTCGTTTCCGACTACATCGTGCCGACCCGTCGGCCCAATCCAACCCTGGAGGTTGACATGCCTATCGAATTCACTACCGCTCTCGCGGGTGGGCTGGCCACTCTGATCGACTTCGTCCCCAAACTCTTGCTGTTCCTGGTCATTCTGATTGTCGGACTTGTCGTGGCGAAACTGATCTCCAAAGCGCTGGCACGACTGCTGGACAAGGTCGGCTTTGACCGGATCGTGGAACGCGGCGGAGTCAAGAAGGCCCTGGCGGGCTCCGCCCTGGACGCCTCCGACATCATCGGAAAGATCCTGTACTACACGCTGGTGCTGTTCGTGTTGCAGTTCGCGTTCGGCGTCTTTGGACCCAACCCGGTCAGCGACCTGCTCGCTGGCATCATCGCGTTCTTGCCGAAAATCATCGTCGCGATCATCATCATCGTCATCGCCGCAGCGGTCGCGGCAGGCGCGAAAACACTGATCCAGGGAACCCTGGGCGGTTTGTCCTACGGGAAAGTCCTCGCCAACATTGCCAGCATCTTCATCTTGTTCCTGGGCGTGACGGCGGCACTGAACCAGATCGACGTCGCCACGACCGTGACCACCCCGATCCTGATCGCCGTGCTGGCCATCATCGCGGGCGTCATCATCGTGGGCGCCGGCGGCGGCCTAATCAAGCCAATGCAAGCCCGCTGGGAGTCCTACCTCACCAAGGCCGAAGAAGAAGCCCCGAAAATGCGCCTCGAAGCCCAAAAAGCGCCCAGCGTGAAAGAACAGGCCGAGCAGGCCAAGTACAAGGTGCACAACACACTCAACCCCACCGACGCCGGCACCACCCGCCGCATGAACAACGCCCGCTAACACACAGCACCCGGGTTTCACCCGCAACCCGGCACCACCCGGCGCGGGCCTGTTCGGCGGCAACACTCTCCGCCCCCGAACAGGCACGCGCCGCCACCTCCCCAGAAGATTTGATAGCACGACCACTTGATCGAAGCCCCGTGATTCCCGGCATCACGAACACTCTCCCCCGCGTTCTCTTCTCGGCGCGCGGACCGCTCAGCGAGCAGCTCCTCAAAGCTTTGTTCCGGTCCCGACCGCCCGGGCGCGGGAGCGCCTGAGGCCCTCCTGGACGGCTTTGGCGTTGTCGTAGCCGGCGCCCTTGAGAACGGGGGCGACATTCTGGTCGACGACGACGTTCAATTCACCCTGTTCCTGCTCTACGGCCTGCACTACGGCGGCGTCATTCCCGGCGACGAGGACTGGGGATGGCACCCCGACACCATCAGCGCCCGGATCATGATTGAACGGGCCCTCGAGGCGCAGCTTCGCCGTACCGTGCCCCAACGGGTCTGCGCTCTTCACCCTCACCGGCACCCATCCGGACCCCAGCCTGGCCCGGAACCTGGCACGAACGGCCACCCGGGAACAAGCCATCGAATTCATCGTGCACCGCTCCGTGTATACCCTCAAAGAGGCCGACCCGCATTCCTAGGCGATCCCGCGCCTCACCGGGCGGGCAAAGGCGGCCCTGATCGAGATTCAGGCCGACGAGTACGGGGGCGGCCGGGTGGAGCGGATGTATTCGGTGCTCTTCGCCGCCACGATGCGCGGCGTCGGGCTCGACGACCGTTACGGGGCGTATGTGGACGCGGTGCCGGCAATCACCCTGGCCTCGTTCAACACGATGTCCCTGTTCGGGTTGAATCGTCGCCTTGTGGGCGCGTTGGTGGGGCACTTGGCGGCGTTCGAGATGACGTCCGCGATCCCGAATCGACTCTACGCCGACGGTTTCCAACGCCTCGGTTTCGATGACGCGGTCACCGAATACTTTGACGAACAGGTCGAAGCAGATGCCGTACACGAACAAATCGCCGGCCGCGACCTGGCCGGCTCCTCGCCCACGACGACCCCGTCGCCGTCGCCGTCGCCGTCGCCGACATCACGTTCGGCGCCAACACCTGCCTGACCCTGGACGGCCGGATGGCCGACCACATCCTCACCACCTGGAAAGACGGGAAGCCTTCCCTACGAACCTCACCCCAGGCGGGTTTCCCGCCGGCGGCCACAACCACACCATGAGCCGGGCAGACACGCACCCCCCCCCCCCCCCCCCCCCNCACAGCCCGCCCCGACGGTCCACTGCTTGTCCGCGGCGACTTCGAGCTGCAAAACGAGAACGGGGAAATACCCCGAACCCGCGCATCCATCGCGCTCTGCCGTTGCGGTGTGTCTGCGATTAAGCCATTCTGCGACGACACCCACAAGCTCGTCAGCTTCACCACGAACCCCGCCCCGCAGTCCGAACCCCCGCCGCCGCGATACCAGCCCTGTTAGTTGCACCCGCCGGGAGCCCGTGCGTAGGATTTCGACCACCGCCGAACGCCGGGCGCATCCACATCCGACGAGAACCGGGTGTCCGGACGGGTCCTGGGCCTTCACGGGTATTTTTTGCCACTCGATGTGACGAATCGGCCAGTCCACACGTCATAACTGTGACCGTCGTCGGGTACGACATCGGTGCAACACTGACGACTTGACCGCATCGACTACATAGTGCTGAAGCGAAGGAGTGCGACTATGGCGTTCTCGTCCCCGTCCGCGGTGACCCTGCCCTCTGAAAACCCGGGCGGCAGTGCGGGCAAAACATTCATCAGCGAGAGCATCATCGCGCAAGTCGCGGGCATCGCCGCCCGCGACGTCACCGGCGTATACGCCCTCGGCGGTGGCATGGCGCGCGCGCTCGGTGCACTCCGAGAAACCATCAACGGCACCGATGCAAGCCAAGGCATCGACGTAGACGTTGAAAAGGCAAACGTAGTCGTCAACGTCACACTCGTCGCCCAGTACCCAGCTCGCCTGCAGCAAACTGCTGCAGACGTGCGCGAAGCCGTGGTCCGGGCCGTAGAAGACCTCATCGGCATGACCGTGACCGAGGTCAACGTCACCATTGCCGACATCCACGAACCAGACGACACCGCCGACCCGCTGGCCGGTTCGGTCTCCAACTCCCCGGCACACCCTGCTCCGGTTCCCCCCAGCAGCACCCCAATGAACACAGAAAGCGAGAACACGATGAGTGCATCCGACAAGATCAACAACGCCGCCGAAGACCTCAAGGGCAAGGCAAACGAGGCCATCGGCAAGGCCGCCAACGACGACTCGAAGGTCGCCGAGGGCCGCGCCGAGCAGGCATCCGCCAGCGTCAAGAAGGCCGGCGAAAACGTCAAGGACGCCTTCACAAGCTAACCCTGCAGTGCGGCAGGCTCCGGCCTGCCGCACAAAGCTCCGCCCCCGGTGCCGCCACCTCGGCGATCACCCGGTCCAACACTAGAAAGCGAGCACCCACCATGGGCTTCTTCAGATTCCTCCTCCTGGGCGTAATCGGCGCCCTCCTCGGCGGGTTCCTCGGCGGCCTGCTCTTCAAAGCCCCGCTCCAGGACTTCTTCTCCATCCAAACCTGGCTACTCGCCATCGGCGGCTCCATCGTCGTGCTGCTGATCTACGGCCTCGTCACAGACCGCCGCCGGACGGCCTAAAACTAATCCTGTCCGGGCACCCGGGCAGGACCTCGCTGCGTTGGTCCGGGCCGCCCCGTCAAAGCGGACCGGACCAAGGCCGAGCGCCAAACCGACATTGGGCGTGCTGCCGACTATGAACAGAGCACGTTCCAAAGCCCGCCTCCCACCCTGCGTCAAGCTGGACGCACCCTCCTCGTGACGGCCTTGGTAAATCTGAGCGTGCCGGATGTCTTCATGCGCAGGCCCGTATAACAACCAGGTAGTGCACCCAGTGCACTCAGATTCCGTGGCTTGCACCGCACATTCCGCAAGCTCCGGTCAAGTCGTCGGCAGCGACTCGTCTTGCAGCAACAACGCGCGCTGGCCCTCGCAAGGAAAGCGTCCCACAGGCCAGCTGCGCGCGGTTGTGGCGGCTACTGCGTCACCGCAGTGTGGCCCCCAGTGGGGCCCAATCAGGGGTTCTCGGTTCAGCGGGAGGTGTGGGAGAATCGTGCCAGCCATCCGGCGATCGGGCGCTGCTGCTCGCCTTGCTGGGCGGCGAGCACGATCAAGATCACGGTGAGAGCCGGCGTCACCCATTGCAACACGCGCTGCTGACGCTGCAGAGATTCGAGTTCCGCGGACGCGCCGGGACCGCCTTCGGTGGTTCCGATGGTGGCTTCCCCGGAGTGCTTGCTCATCTGCGTGCCCAAGATGCCCGAATACAGGGTTGTTCCCGCGGCCACGCCCGTGAGCGCCAGCTTCACGATGGTGTTCGCGCGCGCTTCGGGCTGACCGGCCAGACGCGCCTTGTTGCCTAGGATCAGGCCGGCCCCGCCGACCCCGTGGGCGATGAGGGCGGCTACCTGTACCGGCGCCCACCTTTTCCATCCCTCACTGGCCAAGGCCAATCGTTCCCGGGGATTCTTCGCCGTCGCGGCGCTCCCGTTGAGCCCAACAGCTCCCATCAATGCCCCGCCCGCCCATACGGCCAACCCCACATCATGCAGGCTGCGAACAAACGTATTGCGTCCAGTCACGGTGAACTCCCTTTCAGTACGGTTCTTCCCCGACGCGAATGCACAGGGACAGACACTAACTACGACGGGCGCCGCGACCGATTTCTCACGCCCGGCACCCACCACTACCACGCCTCACAGGTTCTTCCCAGTCCGAGCGCCCACGCCCTGCGCACCCCCCACGTGTCCGTGGACTGCGAAAAACGCGCACCGCCGCGGATACCGGGTTGTCATCAACCGGTATAGGTGGTCTCCAGTTTCGGGGTGTTTCGGCCGTGATGGCGACGATTCAGTTCTCGTCCTGAGCGCGTCGATTCCAACTGAAAGGGGCCCATGAGCTCCGTCACATCCCGGTCTCTGCCCTACCCGTTGGGTGCCACCCCGGTTGCGGGGGGGCATCAACATGGCGGTGTATTCCGAGACGGCCGACCTGGTCGAGTTCTGCTCCTTCGATGACGCGGGCGTGGACACCCGCACCCCGCTGGCCGAGCGCACCGGCCACGTATTCCACGGCCTGATTCCCGGGGCGGGGATCGGTACGCGCTACGGCCTCCAACGGGCTACGTCACAACGCCCTCAAGGTGCTGCTCGACCCCCACGTCCGCGCCGTAGAGGGCGCTTACGCGTGGGCCCAGGAAATGTTCAGACACGACCAGAACAACCCCGAACACTTGGACCCGAGCGACTCCGCCGGGTTTACACCGCGCTGCGTGATCACTGACCCGGACTTGGACTGGACCGGCGACAGCGCACCGCTGACACAGCTCAGCAACACGGTGATCTACGAGGTCCACGTCAAAGGCTTCACCCAGACCCACCCTGACGTCCCGGACAACATTCGCGGCACCTACGCGGGCCTATCAAGCCCTGCCGCTCTCACGCACTTCACCGAGCTGGGCGTGACGGCTATGGAACTGATGCCGGTCCAGCAATTGGTGCAGGACAGCCACCTCGAAGAGAAAACGCCACACACTACAACGTCGTACAACGACGAATGCCCTGGCCCTGACCCCATGTGAGATCAAGCTGGCGTGTACCCCAAATTGGCAGGCCTCGCGGACAGCCTATGACAAAACCTCACAGACACTCTCCCGGCACGGTTGATCCCGGCATCAAGTTTCGAACTCACTGCTGCAGAATTCCACGAAAGCCCCTGATGACCAACTGGCGAGTAGCCGTAGTTGGAACCGTTAGTCCACTCAGGTGGTACTGATCTTCTGGCGAGGTGGTACTGGCAGCAGCGGGTCGTTGACCGCCGCTGCC